>NZ_JBBNJW010000007.1:0-164528 GCF_040093305.1 Collinsella sp. CLA-AA-H302 | reverse complement strand
TCTTGTCAATTCTGGTCTAACAGAGCCTAACTATTTGCTGGGCCAAGATGGCAACATCGGTGGCAAGACCGGCACCACCGACGACGCGGGCTATTGCTTTACGAGCGCCTACAACCGCGACGGCGACGAGATCTACACCGTCGTTTTGAACTCCACCACCACCGACCAGCGCTTTACCGATACCGCAACCCTTGCCAATTGGTACTACGGTCACAAGGTGACGGTCGCAATCGCCAACACGCAGGAAAAGACCGCCAACGGCAACCCGCTTATGGCGCGCATTGGCCAAACCGACTGGACGGACAAGACGATCGACGCCACACTCGCCGATCCTACGGCGCAAGCGACCGTGTTTTCCCTTGCCGGCGAGGTGACCGAAAAGGTTAGCTACGACGATCTTTCGGGCACGGTGCATGTGGGCGACAAGGTGGGCAGCGTTACGCTCAAGCAGGACGGCACCAAGATCGCCGTCATGGACCTGGTTGCCGACGAGGAAGGCGCAGGGCCGAATCCCATTGAATGGCTACTCGTAAAGCTCGATCGCTTGGGCCGTCGCATCGACAACCGCCCGCTCACGGCAGAAAGCGAGACCGTCGCCAAGGCGCCCGAGGTGTAGTGCGCAAGAATAATAAGCCCATTAAAAGGAGGCGTCCGAAAGGATGCCTCTTTTTTTGAGGGTTCGAATCCCCACGTTCTCCAAACTAAAAAAGGGCCCCAAATGGGACCCTTCTTTCAAGTCATACTGGCGGAGAGCTGGGGATTCGAACCCCAGATGCCCTTTTGGGGCATACTCGCTTAGCAGGCGAGCACCTTCGGCCTCTCGGTCAGCTCTCCGTAACAGCCGTTCTATAGTAACCAAACAGTCGAAGTTGGGCAAGAGGGAATTTTCTAATTGTCCAGTGGCCTTTCCTCCTTGCAGTTTTCGCTACTACCCCAGCGAGCGATTGAGGGAGCCGAGCTCATCGTTGCCCATGGTGCGCCACATTTGGAAGATGCAGCCACGCGCCAGGAAAAAGAAGCCGTTGTCGACCAGCTGCACGACAGCATCCGCCAGCTGGTTGGTCACAGCGGGCACCGGCGGTAGCTCGAGCCCGGCCTTGCGGATGGTCTCGACCGCTTCCTCGAACGTCGGAGGCTCGCTGACACCCATCTCGTTCATAAGGCCCTGCATTTCTTCCAGCGCGCTGCTGCCCGACTCCTCGCCGCGCGGCACCAGACGGTAACAAGCCAGCGCCATGTCGAGCTGATCGCAATTCCAATAGGCAAACGCCAAGCGATAGAACAGGTAGCCGATTGCAGAACGATCGCTGGCAATACGTAGGCCGTGGCGCGCCACCTCGATAATCTCGTCAAAGCGCTCCAGACGCGCAAGCACGTTGATGAGCGCAAAGTGCGACTGCATGGACGAGCGCGCCAGATCGTAAAGATGGCGCACCTCGGGCAGTGCTCGTTCAAAGTCCTCTTGCTCGGCGTAAAAGCTGCAGATCTCGTGCTGGGCAAAGTACAGCGCATCGGGCGCACGAAGGATTCGCACAGAGCGGTCTTCTTCCAACACCGGTAGCACCATGCGCACCAGCTGGTTATCGCAAAACTGCGTTTGAACCGGACCTGTCGCCAAAAGCTCGGCGACGGCGCACTTGGCCTCCAACTCCTCGACAAGACGGGAAAAGCCTTCAAAAGCACCTGTACGGTCGACTTTTGCCTGCTCGCGCAATTCAACAACACGGGCCACGTATGGGTCGTCGTCCTCTTCCATGACCTCCAGCTCGTCAGCCGTATCGGCAAGCAGCAGATCGCGCAGCGCCGGCGGCAGCATGCGATGGTCATCACGCGGACGAGCATGAACCTCCGCCGGCTCAATCGTCTCCGGAGCGGTTGACTCATACGCCTCAAGCACACGCTTGCACGGCATATCGTCCATGTCCATGCTCTCAAGATCCTTGGCGACAGGCACGCAATCGGCCAGATAGGCCGCGCGCCCAAAGAAATACGTTGCGACAACGCACTCGCCCTGCTCACTGTCGGGAGCAGCAATCTGCACATAGCAGCGCGTGATGCAGGTGCCCGCGGCAAAACACGCTGCCGCAAGCGTGAGCGCCACGCGCGCATCGTGCTCCGCGGCCCAGATCGTGCGCGTGTCCTCGTCCAGCTCGTGCCAGGCGTCATCTTGAGCGTCGTATTCACGTTGCGGCATGGCATCAACGACAGACTGCCCAAACCGAACGAGCATAATCCCCTCGGCAACGTTTGCCCGATAGGTATAGTCGAGCCGCGTGACCACGTTGAGCGCCTCGACAATACGCGCGAAGCGGGTGCGCACGTCCCACTCTCCGCCCGGCTGGCACGAAACCGTTCCCGGCTTTGCCCACGGGTTATCGCTCGAGGCCGTATCGAGCAGTCGGGGAACATCGTTGGTCGTCTTAGCGATATGCCACGAATCAAAGAGCGCGCAGCCCTCAAGGCTCGGCGACGAGGCCGCGGGGACCAATCCAGCCCCGATGTGCTCAAGGATGCCGGAGAGGCGGTTGAGACGGCACTCGATGGCGAGCAGCGTGTCAATCTCGTCCTGGTCCAGCAGACTGCGATCAAAATTGAGATAGAAAAGCTTTGAGCGATCGATGCGAGCCAGGCTCATCTCGGACTTGGCGGCGATGGTGCGCAGGCGGGGCAAGTCAATTTCGCTCATAAGGGCGGCGGCATAGCGCTCGATACCGCTCGGATTCTCGGCATGGTCAACGCGGTAAAGCAGCGTCTCGATAGCATCGGGGAGCGGCGCCGTGTTAAAGCCCAAAAACACCTCGACCGGCTCGGGCAACTTTACGAGCTTGATCTTGTCGACAACGTTTTGCATACCCTCGTCGAGTCCGTCGGCGTCCACCGTGCTCGCAATGGTATTTTCGGAGTCAGCGAATATCACGTAGCGCAGGAACATCGATGCCATGAACTCGCCGTAAGGAAGGGAGCGGGCCGAATTCCATGTCTCGTGATCGGACTGTTCGCGCATGGGACCTTCGGGAGAGCCGACGGTTCGCGCGCACGCGCGCATTGTGCCGTTGGCTCCCCGAACCACAATCTCACCAATACCGGAGTCCGACTCGTCAAGGACGAGTTCCATGTCGGGATCGTTGGGCAGCGGAGCCTCGCTAACGGGGCGGTCCACCTTGTACACCTCACCCGAAACGCTTACGTAGCCCAAAAGCGACACATGACTTTTGCCAACGAATTCGACGACATAACAAGATTCATGCTGATCCTCGCCAAAGAGCTTCCAGACCACGCCATACGAGCGTCCCGCTGGCTGCTCGGGCATCGCCGGAAAGCGCTTCTTGGGATCGAGAAACCTGAGCTTGTATGTCGGACGCTCTGCCACGAAATATCACCCTGATCAGTCGTTGAGAGAAGGAGTGGTCGCGAATAAGTCGCGACATCTACTCGGAATCTTACACGAGTCGACAGGAAATCGTCCCTTTGGACGAAAGCACTCAAGCTGGCGCAAAAGAAAAGCCCCCGTTGCCGGAGGCTTTCAATTTCAATTGGTGCGGCGTATAGGATTCCGCGCATCCGCTGCGCGGATCCGCACCGGCTTCGCCCGCCTGCCGGCGGACTCGCCCGCTCGCTAAAAACGCTCCGCGTTTTCTTGACGCTCGCGCCTCGACCGAGGTTCGAATCCATGCCAGGTTTCCATAAAAGAAAAGCCTCCGTTACCGGAGGCTTTAAGCTCAAATGGTGCGGCGTATAGGATTCCGCGCATCCGCTGCGCGGATCCGCACCGGCTTCGCCCGCCTGCCGGCGGACTCGCCCGCTCGCTAAAAACGCTCCGCGTTTTCTTGACGCTCGCGCCTCGACCGAGGTTCGAATCCATGCGGTGTTTACGTAAAAGAAAAGCCCCCGTTGCCGGGAGCTTTAATCTCAAATGGTGCGGCGTATAGGATTCGAACCTATGACGTTCTGATTCGTAGTCAGACCCTCTATCCAGCTGAGGTAACGCCGCGACTTGTTGATTATTATGCACATAGACTGAATAATTGTCAAGCGTTTTTCAAAAAAAAGTTATTGAATTTGATTTTTACTCATTTGACGCAGTCGATCGACTCGATACTTTCAAACACGGCAAAAGCAACTTTTCAAGTATGTCGACATATAAGAAAAGCCTCCGTTACCGGAGGCTTTAAAATTCAGTTGGTGCGGCGTATAGGATTCGAACCTATGACGTTCTGATTCGTAGTCAGACCCTCTATCCAGCTGAGGTAACGCCGCAACGCACGGATTATTATGCACGCGAGCCCCCGATGGGTCAAGCGACAATTAGAAAAAATTTTATGAAGTGATAATTAAGCTGTTCGCGCCTCGACCGAGGTTCGAATCCATGCGGTGTTGCCATAAAAGAAAAGCCCCCGTTGCCGGAGGCTTTCAATTTCAATTGGTGCGGCGTATAGGATTCCGCGCATCCGCTTCGCGGATCCGCACCGGCTTCGCCCGCCTGCCGGCGGACTCGCCCGCTCGCTACCGGACGCTCCGCGTCCGCTTCACGCTCGCGCCTCGACCGAGGTTCGAATCCATGCGGCGACTGCCTAAAAGAAAAGCCCCCGTTGCCGGAGGCTTTCAATTTCAATTGGTGCGGCGTATAGGATTCGAACCTATGACGTTCTGATTCGTAGTCAGACCCTCTATCCAGCTGAGGTAACGCCGCAGCGCAAAACATATAAAACCACTTTAGCTTATTGGAGTCAAGCACAATCTCAAACTTTTTTGTGAAACGCAGTTTTGTCATGCTGCTCCGCATATACCGCCGTTCCCCGTACGATCGATTGGCTTTTCGATCACGTCAAACTTAGCATCAAGTTCCCTCAGGAGCGATCTCACCCGCTGGGCACAATCATAATCGGCAAACGAGATGCTCAACATGCGAGCAACCTGGTTAGATGTCCGGACCCCATAGAAATGCTCCAGGGCCACAAGCCCCTCGTGCGCCACAAACGTCTCAACCACATGAGGCGACTCCTCATAGCACCATTGCGTCAACGGCCCCTCGCTCGTCTGTCGAACCACCAGGCCACCCATGCCAGACGGCTCACACGTTACAAGCAGGTACTCCCCGCCCTCATCGCTCTCAAACAAAACCACCCGATCATCAAACAGCTCCATCGCATCCCCTTTCTCTCGCCTTATCTAGTAAAAGCATAGCAGGTAGATGGCTGTATACAGAACAGTTGTTCGTGTGTTTTCTATTGAGCTGTCCGCACGGCATGGTATGGACCTGCGCACGAAATAGGGCGCCCCCGAAGGAGCGCCCTTGCATATCGCCTATGCAGCTAATTTACGCGACCGGCTCGATCTTCTCGAGGCCGCCCATGTAGGGACGCAGAACCTCGGGGATCGTGATGGTGCCGTCGGCGTTCTGGTAGTTCTCCAGAATGGCGGCCATGGTGCGGCCAGCCGGCAGACCGGAACCATTGAGGGTGTGCAGGTAGCGCGTGCCCTTGAAGTTCTCGGGGTCGCGATACTTGATGTTGGCGCGACGGGCCTGGAAGTCGCCACAGTTGGAGCAGGAGCTGATCTCCTTGTAGGCGTTGTAGCTCGGCAGCCAGACCTCGACGTCGTAGGTCTGACGGGCGGAGAAGCCCAAGTCGCCGGTGCACAGGCTAATCACGCGATACGGAAGGCCCAGCTGCTGCAGCAGGTACTCGGCCTCGGCGGTCATGCTCTCGAGCTCCTCGTCGGACTCCTCCGGCTTGGCAAACTTGACCATCTCGACCTTGTCGAACTCGTGCTGACGGATGATGCCGCGGGTGTCGCGACCGGCGGAACCGGCCTCCTCGCGGAAGCAGGGGGTGAAGGCGGTGTAGCGGCGCGGCAGAGTGTCGGCGTCGAGGGCCTCACCGGCGTGCAGGTTGGTGAGCACGACCTCGGCGGTAGGGATCAGGAAGTTGTCGCCCGAGACGTGATAGGCGTCGTCCTCGAACTTGGGCAGCTGGCCCGTGCCGAACATGGTCTGACGCTTGACGACGATGGGCGGCCACCACTCCTTGAAGCCACGGCTCGTGTGCGTGTCCAGGAAGAAGTTGATAAGAGCGCGCTCCAGGCGGGCGCCGGCGCCACCGAGAACGGTGAAGCGGCTGCCGGAGAGCTTGTTGCCACGCTCGAAGTCAAGGATGTCCAAATCGGTGCCCAGATCCCAGTGCGGCTTAAAGTCGAAGTCGAACTCGCGCGGGGTGCCCCAGCGGCGGCGCTCGATGTTCTCGTCCTCGTCCTTGCCGTACGGCGTGGCCTCGCAAGGGATGTTGGGCAGGTGAGCCATAAAGTCGTACTGCTCCTGCTCAAGAGCGGTACGGCGCTCGGCAAGACCGTCAATCTTTTCGTTGACGGCGCGCACGGCCTCCTTGGCAGCCTCGGCCTCGTCCTTCTTGCCCTCCTTCATCAGGGCGCCGATCTTCTTGGACTCGGCGTTGCGCGTGGCTTGAAGCTCCTCGACCTCGGTGATGACGGCACGGCGCTCGTCATCGAGCTCAAAGAACTTCTCGCGATCCCAAGACGTCTGGCGGTTAGCCATGGCGACATCGATGGCATCGGGGTTCTCGCGAACAAACTTGATATCAAGCATTAGATCCTCCGGCGATATACATTCCATTTAGGTTGCAACCTTGTACATGTATGGGCAAGTATATACTTATGAGCGTTTACGACCCAACTCAACTACGCAAGAAGGCACCCAATGGACGCAGTTTTTTCCTTTTTGTTTGGCACCCGCACCGGTTTTGCCATCCTTTTCGCCGGCGGCATCCTGCTGTTTGCGATTCTTGCCTTTGTAATGGAGAAGCGCACCCATAAGATGTATGTCGACCGCGGCCCCAAGTCCGAGGACGATGAAGACAGCTTCTGGGACTAACCCGCCAAAAAGGGACAGGTTTATTTTGGTCGGTTTTATCATGGCAAACGCAAGTGCCCCGCAACTGGAATTGAGCCAGTTGCGGGGCACTTTTCGCTAAAAGGACAAAACCGCAGGAAAAACCTGCCAACATAAACCTGTCCCTTTTTGGTCGGTTTTACTGGAGGGTTGCGTCGATTGCCTTGACTAGGGCGCTGCGCATGCCGGCGTCCTCGAGCGCAACGACGCCCTTGATGGTGGCACCGCCGGGCGAGCACACGGCATCCTTCATCGCCGCAGGATGCTGGCCAGTTGCAAGCTGCAGCTTTGCCGTACCCAGCACCATCTGGCTCACAATGCGATAGGCATCGGCACGCGGGATACCGTGCTTGACCGCCGCATCGCCCAGGGCCTCGATCGCCATGGCGACGAATGCCGGAGCGCAACCGCCCACGGTGCCGCCCACAAACAGCAGGCTCGTATCGAGCTCGACGACAGCGCCAAGCTTACCGAGCAGGTCGAGCACAACAGCACGCTGCTCGCCGTTGAGCGTAGAGGACTTCTCGCAGGCGATGACACCCTCGCCCACCGAAACCGGCGTGTTGGGCACCGTCGAGATATGCGCGACGCCCGGCAGGACCTGCTCCCACTTGGCACTGTCCCAGGTCCAGGCAACCGACAGAACGACCTTTTTGGCAAGAGCATCCTTGAGCGGGGCGAATACCTTCTCGATCATGTACGGTTTGACCGCAGCGACCACGATATCGGATGCAGCGACAACCTCGGCGGCATCGTGGCAGGCGACCATGCCGCGCGCCTCGCAGCGCTCAACCAGTGCGTCGTAGCGACCCGCGCAGGCGCACATGTCGCTCGCAGCTACACCGGCAGCGATCCAGCCATCGGCCATAGCGCTCGCCATATTGCCAAAACCGACAAATCCAATCTTCATATCGCATAGTCCTTTCAGACACATTCCTCAAAACGAAAGGTATTGTCCCACGCCATTGTTTCGTATTGCCGACCTATTTGTGATACGGCTCGCCGCGGCTGATCTTGCAGGCGCGGTAAATCTGCTCTAGCAGCACCACACGCGCCAGGTTATGCGGCAAGGTAATGCGTCCAAAGCTGAGCATCTCGTCGGCGCGGGCGCGCACCTCATCACTCACGCCGTCCGAACCGCCGATTACAAAGGCAATGTCGCTGCTGCCTCGCAGCATAAGATCGTCGAGCCTCGCCGAGAGCTCCTCACTCGAACGCTCCTTGCCCTCGATAGCCAGCAGGATCACATGCGCTCGAGACGGCAAGGCCGCAAGAATCGCCGCCCCCTCCTTGTCACGCGCGGCATCCACACCGCCCGCCTTGGCCGGGTCGATATCGGCCACCTCGCGCATATCCACCTTGGCATAGGCGCCCAGACGCTTGGTGTACTCAGCGCAGGCATCCTTCCAAAAGCGCTCTTTGAGCTTGCCAACACAAACGACGGTGTATTTCACTCGTGCCTACTCCTTTGACTCGTTCTGAACCTTACCGGCAGCCAGCATCTGCTCGAACATAGAGGCCGACTGCGAGAAGTCGCTCGGCAACACGACCGTCGAGTTTTTGCCCGTACGTGCGAACTCCGTCATCATCTCGGTCCACTGCGTAAACATGAACAGCTGGTTGGCCTCATCGTTGCCAACACCTGTCTCCTGGATAATCTCGAGCGAATCCTTGATGCCCAGCGCGATGGCCTTGCGCTGGTTGGCGATGCCTTCGCCCGCCTTTTCCATTGCCTCGGCCTCGGCGGTCGCCTCGGTGACGCGCTTGATGCGGTCTGCCTCGGCGAGCTCCTGTGCCGCAGCGCGCTTGCGCTGGGCGGCGTTGATGTCGTTCATGGAATTCTCCACCTCGGTCGGCAGTGCGATTTTGGTGATGAGCGTCGACACGAGGGTGAAGCCGTAGGCGGCCATCTGCTCGGAAACGGTAGCGTTGACATCCTTGGCGATGTCATCCTTCTTGGCAAAGACCTCATCGAGCGTGTAGACGGGGATGGAGGAGCGCAGGGCATCGGTGATGAAGTCGCGCATCTGGTCGACGGGCTCCTGCAGCATGTAGTAGCTCTTGTAGATGCCCGAATCTGCCGGGCCGGCGCCCATGTCATAGCTCACGTGGTACTGAGCGGAGACCTCAAGGCCGATGGTCACGTTGTCCTGGGTCTTAACGTCGATGCCAAAACCGTTTTTCATGGTGCGCAGGCTCACCGTGGCGGCCTTGCGGTCGATCACGGGCACCTTCACGTGGAAGCCCGCGTTGACGATACGATTGAACTTACCCAAGCGCTCGATGATCACAGCGTGCTGCTGCTCAACGACGTAGCAGGCGTTGGGGAGCAGCAGCAACAGGATGATGATGGGAATCAAAAGGCTGGTAAGGGCGGCGATGATACCGGAAAACAGCATGGTCTCTCCTCTGATAGGCACACGTTGGCATTAGGATACCCGTCCAAGGAGATCGTGCATAACAAAAAAGCTCCCATTGCTGGGAGCTCTTTCAATCAATGGTGCGGGCGAAAGGACGTCCGCGTATCCGCTTCGCGGATCCGCACCGGCTTCGGCCGCCTGCCGGCGTCCTCGCCAGCTCGCTAAAAACGCTCCGCGTTTTCTTGACGCTCGCTCCTTCACAGGTTCAAGTCCCTGCGGTGGGCCCATAACAAAAAAGCTCCCATTGCTGGGAGCTCTTTCAATCAATGGTGCGGGCGAAAGGACTTGAACCTTCATGGGGTTGCCCCCATACGGACCTGAACCGTACGCGTCTGCCAATTCCGCCACGCCCGCGTGCAGGAATTAGAATAACGGAGTGCTATCGCGAACGCAAGAACTATTTTTGAAAAAGTTTGCGGGCATTTTGCCAAGCGGCATGCGCGATTGTTTCGGCGTCCTCACCAGTGCGATCGACACGGTCGTTAACCAGCGCGTTTGCCGTAATGGAGATCATTGCGGGCTCGCATTCAAGACCGCGGATGGGCTCCGGAGCCATATACGGGCAATCCGTCTCGAACAAAATTCGATCGAGTGGGGTTGCCGCAAATGCCTCGCGCACGTCGTCGTTGCGCTTAAAAGTGGCCGCACCACCATAGGCGATATAGCAGCCCAAACCCACGAAGCGCTCCATCGTGGCGCGATCCTCGCCAAAGCAATGCAGCACGCAACCGGCCTGGGGCACGCCCACCTCACGAAGCACGTTGTACGCATCCATATGCGAGGTGCGCTCCCCATCCGAGTCCTCGTGCCGCAGGTGCAGCTCCACCGGCACATTGCGGCGCACGGCAACTTCGAGCTGACGCGCCATGCAATCAATCTGCACACTGTGGGGCGCCGGCGCGATGTCGTCGTCGTAATCCATGTGGTAGTCCAGACCGATCTCGCCGATACCGGCGCACAAAGGGTCATCGAGCGCAGCAACAACCTGCGCGTGAATGTCATCGGTATAATCCGGCGCGCCATAGGGGTGAACGCCAGCGAGATACTTGATCTGCGGAATATCCCGCATCGGCAGAATTTCGCGCACGAGCCAGTCGCTATAGTCCGTCACGCTGCGCTTGTCGGCGATGGGGTCGAGCATCGTCACCAACAGGTCGACGCCCGCGGCTTTGGCGCGCACGAGCGTCTCGGGCACTTCTTTCCCCCAAAACGAAAGCAGATGCGCATGCGTGTCAGCAAGCGGTGCCAAGGGCACGGGACAAGCAACCGTCTTCTTTTTCTTGGTAAACGTCACGCGTTCGGCATTAGGCATCATGGATGAGCTCCTGAGCCAGGCGGATAAAGTCGGCAACATCAAGCGTTTCTGCGCGCGTGGTGGGTGCGATACCGCAAGCCTCAAAGGCGGCGTCGAGCACGTCCTTGGCAAAGCCGTTGGCGCTCATGGAATTGCGGATGGTCTTGCGGCGCTGAGCAAATGCAGCATCAATCACGCGGGCCACAAACTCGCGATCGAGTCCTTCGGGCGCCACGCCGTCAACACGGTCGATACGCACGACGGCCGAGTCCACGTGCGGTGCCGGCATAAAGCAACGTGGCGGCACCTCAAAGCGACCCGTAACCTGCGCATACAGGCCGAGCTTTGCCGTGTAGCCGCCATAGGTCTTGTTACCCGGCACCGCGGCAATGCGATCGGCAACCTCCTTTTGAACCATGACCACGGCACGCTTGAGCGCGGGCATCGTCTGGAAGAACTGCAGGATGATCGTCGCCGCCACGTTATAGGGCAGGTTCGCGACAAATACCGTCGGCTCACCGCCTGCAGCCTGCTCAATCTGCCCCGTCGTCACCTTGAGCGCGTCGCCCATGATAAAGCGGAAGTTGGCATAGTCGGCGGCATGGGCATCGAGCACCGGTTCGAGTTCGGGATCGGCCTCGATCGACGTGACGCACGCCGCCTCCTGCAGCAGCGCGAGCGTGAGCGTACCAACGCCCGGGCCAACCTCGAGCACGCGCTCATCGCCCGTGAGCTCGGAAAGCTCGCAAATGCGCTCAATTACATGGTTGTCGATCAGGAAGTTCTGGCCCAGGCGATGCTTGGTCGCAAGGCCAAACTCCTCCAGCAGCTCCCTTGTTGCCGTGGGGTTTGCCAAAGGCGAAGTTGTCATAGTTGCCTCCTTAGCATGATGGCGGCGTCTTGAAACAAAAGGGCATGGACCGTTGCGGCCATGCCCTTACATCTAAACAGCAAATTGCCGATATGGCGCGCGGCGTCTTAGCCCAGACGCGGGAACAGCGGCTCACCCTTCTCGACGGGCTGACCACCGGCAAGCAGGCCCCAAGCGCAAATGCCCTTGAGGTCGTCGCTCGCGGCCTCGTCCTCGCAGGACAGGCGGCGCAGGGCTTCGGCAGAGGTCTGAGGCATGAGCGGCATCAGCAGGTGAGCGGCAATGCGGATGGCCTCGAGCAGGTTGTAGATCACAAATGCCAGCTCGTCAGCCTTAGCCTCATCCTTGGCAAGCGCCCAAGGCTCGGAGTCCTCGATGTAGTGGTTGGCGGCGTGGATGAGCTCCATAACCTCGTCCTTGGCTCCGCCGTAATCGAGCACGTCCATCTTGGCCATGTAGCGCTCGACCAGGCCATCGGCAATCTTTGCCAGCGGGTTGTCGAACGCATCGAACGATGCGGGCTTGGCGGGCGCGCAGCCGTCAAAGTACTTGCCGCTCATGTTGAGCGAACGCGAGATAAGGTTACCCCAGCTGTTGGCCAGATCGGCGTTGTAGACCTGCTCCATGCGATCGAAGCTGATGGCACCATCGGTGCCGGGAACAACGTCGGTCATGAAGTAATAGCGATAACCCTCGACACCCAGCATGTCGATAACATCCTGCGGGGCGATGGCGTTGCCGCGGCTCTTGGACATCTTCTCGGCCTTGCCGGTCTCGGCATTGCGCACGGTCAAAAAGCCGTGGGCAAAGACGTGCTCGGGCAGGGCCTCGCCGATGGCCATGAGCATGGCGGGCCAAATGACGCAGTGGAAGCGGATGATGTCCTTACCCACGATGTGGAACTGCGCGGGCCAGCGATAGGCCAGCTCGGCACGCGCCTCGTCGGTGTCGACACCGTAGCCGACGGCAGTCATATAGTTGAGCAGCGCGTCGAACCACACGTAGGTCACGTGACCCTCGTCAAACGGAACCTGAATACCCCAGTCAAAGCTCGTGCGGCTTACGGAAAGATCGTTGAGACCGCCCTCGACAAAGCTGCGCACCTCGTTCATGCGGAACGCGGGCTCGACAAAGTCGGGGTGCTCGTCATAGAGCTTGAGCAGCTTGTCCTGGAAGGCGGAAAGCTTAAAGAAGTAGGACTCCTCCTGCACGCGCTCGAGCGGACGGTGGCAGTCGGGGCACAGGTGCTGACCGACGCTGCCGTACTCCTCGTCGCCCTTCTGGACCTGCGTATCGGTGAAGTAGGTCTCGTCGGGCACGCAATACCAGCCGTCGTAGCTGCCCTTATACAGGTAGCCAGACTCCTTCATGCGCTCCCACAGGTACTGCACGGCATGATGCTGGCGCGGCTCGGTGGTGCGGATGAAGTCGTCGTTGGAAATCTCGAGCTTGCTCCAAAGCTCCTTGAAGTGCGGGGCCTGGCTGTCGGTCCACTCCTGCGGCGTCATGCCATGCTTGGCTGCGGCCTCGGCGACCTTCTCGCCGTGCTCGTCCATGCCGGTCAGGAACTTGACGTTATAGCCGGCGGAGCGGCGATAGCGAGCCTGAACGTCGGCGATGATGGTGGAATAAGCCGTGCCCAGGTGCGGATCGGCGTTGACGTAGTAGATGGGCGTCGTGATAAAGAACGAAGGCTTGCTTTGATCCATGGGGTTTGTCCTCCAGAAAAACGTTGCATACAGGGGATGATTCTAGCGCAAGGGCTGGATATCCTCCATCTATTGCATATCGAGCACCATGGCATAGACATCGCGCTTGCGGCGCGAATACTTCTGAGACAGGCGCTTGGCCACCGCAGAGGCGGGCTCCCCCTCCTCGAGCGCGGTGCGGATATCCTCGCGCAGGGCCTCGTCGGGATCCGCTACCGCAGCGCCAACCGGCGTGATGCCGGCCTCCTCGTCCTCGCTCGGCGGCGCGATGACCAGCGCAATCTCGCCCTTTACCTCGCCGCGAGCACGCAGCTCCTCGGCAAGCTGGTCAGCGGGCCCGCGCAAGACCTCCTCGTGCAGCTTGGTGAGTTCGCGGCAGACGGCGACCTCACGCTGGGGAAAGACCTCCGCCACGGCCTCGAGCGTCGCCACGATACGATGTGGAGACTCGTAGAAGATGAGTGCGCCAGGCACCACGGCAAGGCGCTGCAAACGGCGCACACGGTCGCCGTGCTTTCGGCCCAAAAAGCCCTCGAAGAAAAAATGCTCGCAGGGAATGCCGGACGAAACGAGCGCCGTGACGCAAGCAGAGGGCCCGGGAATAACTTCGACGGGCACATCGGCCTCACGCGCCGCCTCGACCAGCGCCTGGCCGGGATCGGACACGCTCGGCATGCCGGCGTCCGAGGCAAAGGCGAGGGTCTCCCCCGCCAGCAGACGGTCGACCAGGCCGGCAGCGCGGCTAGCGATCACATTCTCGTCGCAACGGACAAGCGGCTTGGAAATGCCCAGGTGCATCAGCAGCTTTGACGTCACACGCGTGTCTTCGCAGCAAATGGCATCGGCGGCGGCAAAAGCCTCGCCAACGCGCGGGGACAGGTCGCCTAGGTTGCCGATGGGCGTGCCGACCACATAGAGTTTGCCCGTATGGGCGCTGTTTTGCGTCATATCAACCTATTCAATCATGCCGCGCTCAAGCGTACCAAGCGCCGCGCGGGCGTCCCATGCTGCAATGCGCTTCTCGGTCTTCCACGTTTGGAAGAACCAACCGGCAGCCGGCGCAAACGAAGCCAGCTGGTTGGCGATAAACACGCGCTCGTAGGCATTGCGGCCCTCGGGCGTAACCGACGAGTTGGCAAAGATCGCCGCACCCGACCATTCGCCCACCAGCACGGGGAACCCAGTCGAAATCGCTTCTTTAAGCTCGCGCTTGTTACGCGAAATCGCCGTCGTCAGCCCGCGGGGGCTCGTGATGTCGAGCGCATACTCGTCGCGGTAATGGTACAGGTGAAGGTCCATGTAGACGTTCTTGTACTTGGCGCCGCGCATAAAATGCTTCCACTCGCTGGGATGCCCCGACGACGAGAAGACGACGATCTTATCCTCGGGCATATACGAACGGACGAGCTCGTAGGCATCGCGATAGAAATTGCGCAGGTAGTGGGCCGGAATGCCATCCGTCATGGTGAAGAGGCTCTTGCGAACGCTCATCTGCGGCGTGTCCAGCAGCTCAATGCCCAGCAGGCTCTCGGCCTCGCCATAGCGATCGGCCAAGCGCTCGAGCACGTCGAGTGCGACATGACGGCCGTTGGTGGACGAATGCCACTCGGCAACAGCCTCCGGCGTGGTGGGCGAATCGTTGGAATCGCCCTGGCCACCGGGCACGGTTGCCAGATCGAGCAGCACGCGGATGTCGTATTTGGCAGCCCACTCAATTGCGCGGTCGATGTAATCGACAACCGATATGTAGGAGGCATCGGACTCCTGTGAGCCAAAGGCATACCAGGGCACCGGCAGACGCACGGCATTGAGACCGATCTGCGCCATGCGACGAAAATCGTCCTCGCTCACAAACGTCTCGTAATGGCGGCGCATGCGCTCGTTATAGGCGGCGGTACCCATGGCCTCCTGTAGCTCGGCCGCGTTGGATGCACCGGTCGCCGCGTACAGCGACGGGGTCACCCAAGGCTCGGGAATAAACCAGCCAGAGAGATTAACGCCGAGTATCCTCTCCATCACTGCCCCCTTCGGATCATGCAGGTCGAACCCGCATCGTATTGCATAGGATAAGTATCGTTTTGAGTATACCCGCGTGTGCGGACAGGCGACCGAACGGTCTGTAAAGTGACGCGAAAGTGGGAGGAATGTCTGGGGCGGGCGGGCTCGGAATGGTGCGACGAGGTGTGTACGCGCGCCGGAGGCAGGCACCGGAAAGTGTGTCCCGTTCTGAGCCCTTATTCTGGGACGCAGTTTCCGCAGAACCCTACATAAAAGAAAAGGACCCCTTTGCAGAGGTCCTAGTCAATTCAAGGTGGCGGGGAAGGGAATCGCGTCCGCGCGCTGCGCGGACGGACCGCTGCGGCGCTTACGCGCCTTGCGAGCTGCGCTGGCAAACGCTTACGCGTTTACTCAGCTCCGCGCCCTCACGGGGTTCGATTCCATGTGGGAGCTGCATAAAAGAAAAGGACCCCTTTGCAGAGGTCCTAGTCAATTCAAGGTGGCGGGGAAGGGAATCGAACCCCTGACACGAGGATTTTCAGTCCTCTGCTCTACCAACTGAGCTACCCAGCCATTTGAGGTGTGCCTTGTTTCAAGGCTTGATTAGTATAACCAAGGACGCGTTCCGGTCAACCGAGAATTTTAAAAAAGTTTTTGAGCACAGCCTCGGTTCTTTAAATCGGCACGTCAGAGGCATCAGCCGGCAGCAAGAAGTTTTTCGCTCAGAGCCGCACGGGCAAACTCACTTGGAGTCATCCCCTCGGCAGCCGCCCGTCGACGAATGGCCTCCTTCATTCCCAGAGGAATCTTGACCGACAGCGTTGCCGTCCCCTCACCTGAGAGTGGGGGCCGTCCATGCACGATCTCACCAACGGTGTGTTCGCCATCCGGAAACTCTCCGCGCTCGTACGACTCGCACCACGCGTCAATCATTTCATCCGTTACAACCTGACCATTAGCGGCCGTATACGTCTTGCCCATCATCGACCCCTTTGCCGAGCCCGTTCAATCTCCTGCCAAAATTTCTTCTGGACTGGAGACAAGGCATGAATGATAAGCCCCCACGGACAAGCTCGACCGCGACAAGCTCCACGCTTCGTCCGTCTGGGAGCCATCCAATCGCAAGCCATCTCAGCGGCTCGCCCTTCGGCTCGCGACGAATGCACTCAGTAACCGCAAGCCAAGCGCTAAGCACCTGCTTTTCCGTCAGGTGCTTTTTAGCGTTGGGATGGATCTCAACATCCATGCATCTTCTCCTCCATCTTACCCAATTTCGTATGACGAAAGTCCGCTGTCGCCAATTCTTAAGCCGGCACGCGTTGGAGAGCAGGGGTCGAAACAATGATTGAAGGACGCTCTAGTACGGCCCAGGCGCCGGGGCAGGAGCACATACGCCAGGGACGTACGTTTTCGTAGCATACGAGGACATAGCCACGTGCATCGATAAAGGCGATATCGATGGGATAGGCCATAAAACACGTATGGACCGAAGAGCAGCGTGGAAACGCCATGACGAGCGGCAAGCCGTTGGCGGCAACCGGATGCCGTCCCAGCATGCCGCGCAGGCGCACGACAAACGACTCCGCCACCACAAACTCCGCCGGCGTCCAACCCAGCCTATTGAGTGCCCGCGCGTAGGCGATGTAGGACGAGACCGCGGTCACATGACCACCCCCGGGCGCCATGGATCGACCGTCACCGCGCGCTCGTGCGACAACGTTGTCGGCGCCCCCAGCGGAACGCCAGCGATGCTGAGAGAAGTCGGCCACGGCTCATAGTGCATGGTGCAGGTGTAGGTCCTAAACGTGCCGGAAAGCGAAAGCAAACCGCCATCCGATGTCGTCGCACCCTGTTCGCTCGAGACCTCGATCAGCAAGTCATAGCCTTCCATGGCATGTTGGATCTGAGCCTGAACGGTCGCGGAAGCATCGATGGAGCTGCCATCGCCCTCCCCGCTCGGCGCCACGGCATGTGCTAGCACGATATCGGGCACCACGCGATCGAAGCGTGCGACCGCACCGGCAAAGACCATGACGTTGTACACGATAAGCGCCAGAACCAGCAGGACGGGCGTGACCACGGCCATCTCGACCGTCGCCTGGGCGCACTCCTCGCACAGGCGCGTGCGGATGCCCATTACGACCCACCGCCCAGGGCACCCGCCAGTGTGGTGACATCGACGGTAAGTGGGATGGAACCGCCGCCGGGCAGCGGAATCTCCGCAAGCGTGAACGTCGTGCCGCTGATGGTGCGCTCGACTTGATATTCCAGCGCTTCGCAAAGCGCCTTGGGATCGGTCACGCCCAACGGAATACTTCGCAGCTTGTCTTGCGCTTGAGAGAGACCGGCAATGTCAGACCCCGGGCTCTTAATGACGTTGGCGGAATCAGTCAGCACCGGCTTTCGCAGGCGCAAGTCGCACGGCTCCAGATCCAACGCCGCCACGGACGCCGAAACGATATCGCCGAGCCACGATGCGATGGAGCCCAACGCGCCGCTGCCCCCTCCTAGGCCTTTAATCATCTCGTCCATAAGTTCGTCGGCCGAACCTTGGATGTCTCCGTATCCCACAAGCAGCCGTCCCCAGACATCCATGACGCCATCGAGTACGCCGGCAACGCCACCCGAGCGTTCCTTCAATGTCGAGAAAAATCGCGAAAGCACGTTGTTTTGCGCCGTCGCCTCATCGGGCGCCAGCACCGCGGCAGAGATGGCACCGCGATCGCCAAGCCTGACTGCCGTGTTAAACGAAGAGTTGAGCTCATCGGGGCTCGAGATGGCACCCGAAACCGCAAAGGCAACCACGCCGTTGCGACCGGGAGGAGCGATACGCGGACGCTCGCCCGAAAGCGCTTTGATGGCCTGGTCAAACGCATTGCTCGCACGGTCGGTCTCGTCTTCGGTCTGACGTTCGAGCTCGAGCTCTTTGTTGCGGCATTCGACGTAGCCTTCCAGGGCGTCTTTAAACTTGTCAAAGTGATACTCGAAGCCGTTTTCGATAGAGGTTGAAGGCGCCGCAACAGCACCAAGCGACGAAACGCCAAAATGGCATTTGCTGCATTTATCCTGTCCATCGTAATCGGCAACCGAAGCAAATCCGCTCGGCGTCCCTTTCTTATAGTTAGGGCAGGTCGTCCCGTAATGCAGATACGCCTTGTCATCGTTCACGCTCGTCGGCCACACCGCATCGGTATAGAGCTCCGTCGCCCGAACCTCATCAGAGTTGCGCGGCAGCAGCGGAATATAGGAGGAAACCCTGTCTCCGTTCTCGGTTATATGTGCCCGATCGACCTCCGCGCTCGCATAGGTATAAAACGCCTTACGCGCCGCAGACTCTGCCTTCATCTCGACACTCGAGCCGTGGGGCTTCTCATTTGTCAGACGCCAATGGTAGTAGTCCTTCGCGCGATCAAGGGCAACTTGGGGCTCCCACGTAACGCTCGATGAGTAATGCGGATTTTGAACACCGGAGAGATCCGTTAGGCTTTTCGCACGCTCCCACATGCAAGAACAGCTGCCGACCGAGCCCTTGTCAGACCCACCACAATCCGCCAGCCAAGCACGCTCTTTAGCCTTCGCCGTGTCCTCAGAAGCCTTCCGCAGCTCCTCGGCCGCACCCTCTAAATCATCTGATGTGTCTTTAATGGTATCGGTCGAGATCTCTGACCCTTTGAGCGCAGCGAAGTCAGACTCGGATGTCCTGGGCACGGCAAGCGCCGTACCGGTATAGGTCACACTATCGGTATCCTGCGCCGACACCGCCTGCGTGGCACGCGCGGCGATCAGATACGGCAGGGCCGTCTCGATTTTCTGTAAGCCTTCCGATGCGCTTTTGGCAAACTTGTTGCGCGTTTTAATGATCTCGATCCCGGTGTCGACCATATTGCCGGCAACCGGCTCGGCACCCGGGATGAGGATGGCGACCAGGCCCGTCCCGATCGTGGCAAACCCCGCCAGCCCCAGACTCAAGATGCTCGCATCAACCACCGTGGCAGCCGTGTGATAGGACGACACTACGTTGGCACCCGCCAGCGCGCCACTATCAGCCGCCACCTGGGTATCCCCGGCACGCGACATGCTCCATATCGCCGCGGTCGACGAAAACAACAATGTGAGCACCACTAGGATGACCACGGCAGAAGAAAGCGTGGTATAGGCGCCGTCTTCGATAAACAGATCGACACCGGCTCGACCCATAAAGCCGCCTCGCTTGCGATGGCAGCTCGGACGGTGCGTCAAAACGCGTCTAGACCAGAAACGCTTAATCCCATGCAGCAATCCACGAATCATAATCTCCCTCCAGCCATTCGGGACGCGATTGATACGAGACATCGACCTTGAGCTCAACGTAGCCGCCCTCGGCGGTACCACCCATAGCCTGCGCAAACGCACCGATCACAGGCAACGGCTTGACCTCGCCGGAAACGGACACGGACGAGACGCCACCCGCACCGGCCCGGCCAAGCTCGATATCCCACGACAACGGCCCGCCGGCATGAAAGATCGAAACGTTGGGCACTGCGGCAAGTCGGCGGCGGGCGAACTCCTTAAGATCGTCGTCCTCCGCCGTCGTCGTGGTCATGAGCCGCGCGGTCTCGGCGGCGGCAGACTCCATGACCGCGCGCGTATAGAGCAGGCACACCGGTTGCAGCGCGAGAAGGATGAGTGTCAGAAACGTCGGCAGCAAAAAAGCGGCCTCGACCGTAGACTGCGCCCGGTCCTCGCGCGCGGCATCAATACAACGCGATGTCCTTAGCGGCCGCAGCGGCGTCGATAACCGACGTCGAGGCAACGCCATGAGATGCCGCCCGCTCAACCAGCGCCGCCAAGCGCCCATCGGTGCCGGCACGCCAAAGTCCCGCGATCGCCAGCACGATCGATAACAGCGCCACCGTGACGATGGCGTATTCGACCGTCGCCTGGGCAGATTCCTCACGCAGGACATCATGCATTTCACGATCCCTCCTTTGAGTCCGTTGCCTGCGGGCTCAGGCGCACGGCGCGCAGACGACACGAAGCATCGCCAGCATCCGCGGCAATTGTCACCATATCGACCCAGCCGCGTCCGTCGCGCACGATGGCGCCCCACACGTTTCCCTTGATGTCGAGATAGCCGCTCAGAGCAAGTTGCGCCGTGGGTACCTCGCGATAGGCACGCAGCATATCCGCCGCCGCTTCGGTCATCGGTCGGTCCTCGGACCATGCAAGCCGGACCGCAATCGCGTTGCCCTCAGGCGAATCCGTCGCAGCGCCAGACCGCTTGTCGAGCGTCCGCAGAAAGGTTTGCGCCGTGACAGCGACATCCGAATCGTCCGCATCTCGCATCTCATCTTTTTGAGACGCCACCGCCGAATCTGAGCCCAAATCGGAGGCGGTCCCAGGACGCTGCTGCCGCGCGGCGTTAAGCCCCCAAAGCACCGCCGCTATCGCCACGGTCAGGCAAGCAAACACCAGCAGCACCCCGATGGGGCGCTCGCCCTCTACAGGCTGTTGATGCCCTCGCTGATCGCATCCCATAGCTCTTTAACCTTGCCTTTAAATGCAACGATGGCAATAATCGCGATCACCACAAGTACGCCCACTAAAATGGCGTACTCGGTGGTACCCTGCGCGCTCTCCTCCTGCAACAGCTCCTTGGCATGCTGGCGAGTGTGAATCGCCCGGCAAAAAGCCCAGCTCCAAGCCTTGTCAGCAACTTCGACCATCGTGTTCATGTATTCCTCCCTACATCATCCCGCCTGCTCCCAGCAGCGGGCCCAATATGGACAGAAGCAACGCCGGCAAGATGAGCGTGCCGGTGGGAATCAACAGCTTGACGGGCGCACGCTCGATCTCGCGCTCGACCGCGGCGCGATGAGCCGCACGGATCTCGCGACTTTGAGCGGCCAGCGTCTCGGCAAGTGGGGCACCCAGGGCGAGCGCCTGCCCCACCGTGATGGCAAAGGTCTCGAGCGCTCGCACGTCCAGGTCGCGCGCGGCGGCCAACAACTCGTCCTCACGCGTGCCCACGCCCACCTGCCACGCCATGCAGGCGCGCTCAAGGCGAAGAGCCAGCACTGACCGGCGGTTGGCGCAGAAAATCTCAAGCGCCGCATCAAACGAAAGACCGGCCGAAAGACCCAAGCGCACAACATCGATCATCTCGGACACTTCGCCGAGCGACACTCGCGCCGGGCCGCCCGCTCCAACCGCGCCCTTCACTCGCGCGGTCAGAGCATCGACCACCGAGCGACCCGCGGCAGCGACCAGCACCGCCTCGCGCTTGCAGGCCCCTGCGATCTTGCGTGCATCCGCCCGATCAAAACCCGTCGCGACAAATACACTCAGGGCGCACAGGCAAGCCGCAACTGCAACCGAGGCGCTCATAGCTCCACCCGCATAATGCGCCGGATAACCACCAGGGCAACGGCGTTGAGGGCAAGACCCAGCACCACAGCGCCCGCGCCGGCAGGCGTCGCAAGACCGCGACGAAAATCTGCCGAAAGCAGCGCCAACACCGCGCACATGCCCGCCGGCATCGCCGCGACCATATGCGCAGACATGCGAGCCTGCGACGTCTTAACATCCAGGCGGCGCTTGAGCTCAATGCGCTCCCCCACCATGCTCGACGCCTCGGACAGTAAGTCGGCAAGCGGAGCGCCGGTGCGCTGAGACACCTTAAGCGCCAAGGTCACAAGCGAAAGACCGGGGGCGTCGATACGTACGAGCAAGTCATCGAGCGCGTCGGTCGCCGAGATGCCGCAATCGATCGCCGCCGCCACCCGCAAAAACTCGGTATGCACTGGCTCTTGCGCATGAGCGCCCACAAAGCGCATGCCCTGGGCCAGCGAATGTCCCGAGGCAAGCGACATGGAAAGTGCGGTAAACGCCTCGGGCATCGCCTCTTCTGCATCGTGTTGCTCGCGCCGGCTCTCAAAGCCATCCCGGGCGGCACCAACGGCAAACGGAGCAACAAGTCCCAAGGCAAATCCGAGGGGCGATAACGACACCATCGTTAGTAAAACGCAGCAGACACCGCTCGATAGCAGCAGAAACGCCAAACGTCCCGAAGCATCTTCGATCACGAGGCCAAGGCGATGCGCCGGAGCCAGCGATGCCCACGAACGGGCGATCTTTTTCAGCAGATCGTTTTCCACCAGCTCACGCGGCAGCTTCTCTGCCACCGTCTCGAGCGCCTGACGTGCCAGCTCCGCCGGCGGTACCTGCGGCACACGAGGTTCCGCCCCGCACGCCGTCGCGACAGAAAGCCCTGCCAAGCCCCCTACGACGAGGGGCACAGTGATCTCCATTCGTCCACCTCCTCTTGTGTGAGCGTCCCCGACCGCAGGCCTTCTGCGATAAACGGCGGCTCGCGGTCAAGCGTCCAGGTGCGCTCGGCGGCATCGAACGTCACATAGCGCTCGAGCTCTACGCCGCCCGATGCGGCGCGTCGCACCCCCGAATACGAGGAGACGAAGCGCCTGCCATCGGCGTGGCGCTCGGACATCACGATACCGTCGAGTGCCATGGCAATCTGCTCCTCGATGAGCTCGCTCGGCAGATCGATGCCATAACGTGCAAGCAACGTCAGACGCACCACGGTCTCCTGTTCTGAACCCGCATGAAGCGTGGTGAGCGACCCGTCGTGGCCCGTGTTCATGGCCTGCAACATGTCGCAGCACTCGGCACCGCGCACCTCGCCCACCACGATGCGGTCGGGGCGCATGCGCAGGGCATTAGTCACCAGGTCGCGGATCGTCACCGCGCCCTCGCCCTCAATTGAAGCCTCGCGCGCCTCTAGGCGCACCACGTGCGGATGATGCGCAAACTTGAGCTCGGCAGAGTCCTCGATCGTCACGATGCGCTCGCCGGTGGAAATCTCACATGACAACGCGTTGAGCAGGGTGGTCTTACCAGATCCCGTGCCTCCCGCAACCGCCAAGTCCTGTCGCAGCGACACCGCACACGACAGCAGCTGCGCATACCAAAGCGGCAGCGATCCCAACCCCACGAGCTCGTCCAGCGAGCAGATACGGTCCGAGAACTTTCGGATGGTGAGAATCGGTCCGTCAATCGCCACAGGCGGAATCACCGCGTTGACGCGATAGCCCGTTTTAAGGCGGGCGTTGACGATGGGGCTGCGCTCGTCGATACGGCGGCCAAGTGGCGAGATAATGCGGTCGATAAGCACACGGATCTGCTCATCATCCTCAAACGCATGCTCGATGGGGTACAAGACGCCGCCGCGTTCAAAGAAAGCCGAGCGGCAGCCGTTGATCATGATCTCGGTAACGGTGTCGTCCTCGATGAGCGGCTGCAACGGCCCCAAGCCCACCACGTCATCCAAAATCTCGTCGATGATGGCCTCGCGCTCGGGCGTCGCGAGATCGGTCGGCTCCTCAACATTGAGCGCCGCCTCCACCGCAGGACGCAATTCCGAGCGGGCAAGTGCCGGGTCGATATAGGCGCTGATACGCGCCACTTCGTCGTAACCCATGCGGTCCATCACGGCGCGCTTGGTGCGTCGTTTCACGGCGCGGCGACGCCCCGCATCTACAGGCGCTGCCGCCGCCGCAGCGCCGGCAGCCTTAATCCTCGTTTGCAGGCTCATCGCTGATCACCCTCGTGCGACCAGGGAAGGCGGATACGCGGGCGTTCGGTGCGCATTGCACGGTCGGCGACCATATCGCTCCAAGGGCCGACGGCGCACCCCAGTTCCACGAGCATCTCGCGCGTGGCCTCGCGCACGCTGGTCGCAAAAGCGCTGGTCTGCCCCACTGCCTCGTCAGCACGCCCAAACGCCATGAGCGCGGCGAGATCCTGCCCGCCATCGGCGATACGAATCTTGGAGCTCAACGCACAGGCAATCTCAAAGCGCATAGCGACGTCCTCGTCTGCCCCGCGCGCACCGAACCGGTTGAACACGGCGCTCATACGCGTGCGCGGCACACCTACTCGACTTGCCAGTTCAATGACGCGCGACGCCGATGCCGCGGACGACACCGCCGCATCGCCAACGACCAGGCAACGGTCGCTCGCCGCCACCGCAGCCGCCACGGCGTCGCCCCAAAAGACCGAGGTATCGATAAAGACCACGTCGGATTCGCGACGCAGGACATCAAGCAGTAGCTCCACCGGACGTGCCATGAGCTCGGCTTGCTCGGGCGCCGCGACGGGACCCCAGAGCGTAACGCCCGGCGCCACGCGCATCGATGTGGCTACGATATCCGGCTCGGTGAGCGCGCCCGCCGCCGATGGCTCGATAAGTGCCGCCATATCGCGCGGAGCATCGACGCCTAACAAGTCGTAAAGGTTTCCAAACATCAGGTCCAGGTCGAGCACGGCGGCACGCAAGCCCAACAGCGACGATGTGTGTGCCATGGCGGCAACGATCGTCGACTTGCCGCAACCGCCCGAACCCGAAATAGCGCAGATGACTGGAGCTCGATGCGGCGGAGCGGTAGCGTCTGCCGGCGGCATCGGAGGCGGCGGGGCGGGCGTCGGTGACAGCGTCCCCGTCTCCCCCGCCGCAACCACGTGCTGCGTCCAAGCCGGCATGGCTGCTTGTTCGGTCTGCGAGGCAGGCTCGTTCTGCGCAATCTGCTCATGCTGCATCAGCGACAACTCGCCGCACCCGGCAAGGCCCTCAACTTCGTCGAGTTCATCCGCCAGATTCACGCCGTGCACGTATCCCATATCTACTGCCGGGGAGTCGCCAGCATGCTGCGCCGGCCCTCCAGCGTCATCGTATACAAGGGGGTTCCGGGGGCGCCGACCATGCTCGGCTTCCGCTTTTCCATAATCATCAACACGCGGGCCTCTTGTAGCGCGAGGCGCCCCGGGTTCCCTATCAACAAAAGCATCGGGCTCAATCGTCATGCGCCGATCGGAATCAACCGCTCCCTCGCCCGCGCGCCCGTTGCCGCATATACTGTGTGCAGCGATGACCTCGGTCGCCCCCGCGCGAAACAGCCCCTCGATATCCGACGGATCGAGCGCTTCTATCAACACGACCACGCGACTCACGCGGCCTTCGGCCGTCAGGCGCGCAACAGTCTTGCGCACATCTTCGGTATCAAACAGAGACGCCGCGATGATGGCAGCCCCGCGGCGCGACGGAAACGCCCGCGCCATGGAAACCAGCCCGTCCAGGTCACCCACGCGAAGCACCTGTGCACCCGCATCACGGCCCTCGACTTCCCGCTGCAACAGCCCGTAATCGCCGCACGCGCAGCACGCAAGCCAGATCGCCTTCATCACTCGTCGCCTCCGCTCTTTTTGCCGCGCGCCGTGGCGGGAATCGTCAAGCTGACCGTTCCCTTGCCCGAGGCTCCCAGCAGTTCCTTGACGTCTTCGGGGTCAGCCGCCAGCGTCACCCATTCGATCTTGCCCTCGCGCGTGGCACCGGAATCCTCACTGGTATCGATCACGTACGCGCCGCACAGCCGATCGGTCACGCCGTCTTTTTGCACATACACATCCACGTAGCTGCCCACGCCCGTAGCACCGCCGACCGAGTGCTCGGCATCGACCGCCACCGAAACGGCGACCTTGCCCTTAGGCACCTCGAGCTTGCGGCTCTCGGCCTTGGTGTAGACATTGCAGATCACGGCGTTTTTGGGAATACGCGAAGTCGTCACGTCGCCGCGCACCTGGCGCAGCTCGGTCGCTGCGTCACGCGGCAGCAGGCTCGTCAGCCATTCCTGGGTTATGACATTGGTCTCATCGAGGGTCTCGCCCACATCGATATCGCGCGCCGCGACGCAAACTTCGACGCGATCGCCACCGTACTTGGCCAAGGTCTCAGCCTGGACCTGTTCGGCTTGCGAGCGGATCGACGAGCCGTAAACCATGCAGAGCAGAGCAGCGAGCACGCCCGCGACCAGACTGATGGCGATGCGCTTGCTCTTGTTCACGGCCGCTCCTCTCATGGCAGTGCCGGGCGAATGCCCGTACCACCATTGTCTGGGCGGTCAGAGTGCAAAGCGGCGCAATCGCAATCTTGGTTTTCGATGTCAAACCAATCGCTGACCAAAAGCTGACCAGCCCGTCAAGCTCGTGGCAAGGTTTTGGTCAGCACGTCAGCAAACTGCATGTTTCGAGGCTTTTCCACAGCAAAAAAGCCGTCTCCCGAACAGTTGGGAGACGGCTGTCATAGGAAAAATCAATTACAGATGGACATCGGGATCGAGCATTTGAGCACTCACGCGCATGGATGACGCCAGGTTTTGGAACGTTTCCAGACGCAGGCTATCGATCTGCCCGGCGTCCTCGGCCTCGCGAACGGCGCAGCCCGGCTCATGGACATGCGTGCAATCGCCAAACCGGCACGCGCGCGATGCCTCGACAATCTCGGGGAAAGCGCGCGCCAGACCCCGCTCGTGACCCACGAGCGGCAGGCTACGCAGGCCCGGGGCATCGGCGATCACGCCGGCGTCGCCCGGCAGTGCCACCATCACGCGCGCGACGGTAGTGTGACGGCCCTGATCGTCGCGTTCGCGCACACCGCCGGTCGCCAACGTATCGTGGCCCAGCAGCGCATTGAGCAGCGTCGACTTGCCGGCACCCGACTCGCCCAGAATCATGGCGCAGCTCCCGGCGGGCACGCAGGCACGGACCTCGTCCAGGCCGCGGCCCTCGGCAGAGGACGTCACGATCACGCGCACGTCCGGACCCACCAGGCGGCGCACGCGGTCCAGATCGCGCTCGAGTTCCTCGGCATCGCAGCGGTCAGCTTTGGTGAGTACCACCACCGGTTCGGCATCGCAGTCGAGCGCCAACACCAGCGAGCGCGCCACGCGGTCGAGCAGCACCTCGCCGGCACCGAGCGCCTGCACGATTAGCACGCTATCCACGTTGGAGCAGAGCACCTGACGCTCCCCGCGGGCACGGCCGCGCCAACGCTCAAAGCTCGTACGGCGCGGCAGCACGCACTCAATCACGCCCATATCGTGCCCGGGAGCGCGGCGCACCGCCACACGATCGCCCACGGCAGGCAGCAGGACCTCGTCCTCGCCGCGTGACTTGGCAAACCCCACAGCATGCTCGGCACGAAACGTGTCATCGGCAGTCGCCACCAGTGGAAACCCGCGATCCAAGCGCACCACGGCGCCAAGCTGCATCTGCTCGGGCTCCTCGGCATGTGCGCAGAAATCATCAAAGGCAGCCTGCTGGGCTTCATCGACCGGCAGGTCATCAAACGCCGGAACATCCTGCAGCGCGTCGAGCCCCGGCACGCTTGCCAGCAGCTCCTCAGCAGGTGCGGGAGCCTCGGTCGCGAGCTTCCGACGACGATCGCGCTTAGCCCGCGCCCCCGTCGTCTTTTTCTTCGCCTTAGCCTTAGCCTTGCCCACAGATGCCTCCCAGCACAAAACCACACAACTGAGCAGGTATTTTACCCACAAAAAAAGAGTCGGTCGAGCAAACGCTCGACCGACTCACATACTTTCCCTCAGCCAATGGTCCCGCGAGGTTATCCGAAGGCCCGCCCGCCGGGAGGGGTTTCTTCCGAGCGATCCCGCAGCGCGAAGCGCGAGGACCAGCGAGGAAGAAACCCCGCAGGCGGTCGGGCCGGTGGGAAGGATGGCCTTTCGACCTACTCCTTCTCGACCGCGCGCATGATCGCCTTGTAGATCTCCATCAGCGGGATGATCAGGAAGGCCAGGCCCAGGGCAGCGACAACGCCCTTGAGTTCAAGCGTCACGGGGCCAAAGAACATCTCGGCAAGCGTCGGCTGCACGGTCACGATCACCGTCAGCACCAGTGCCAGCGCGGCGGAAGCCCACAGCCACTTGTTCTGCTTCTTCATGGTGAACAGCGACGCACGACGGCTGCGCATATTGAAGCAGTGGAAAATCTCGACCATGTTGAGCGTGATGAACGCCATCATCACGCCTTCCTCGTCGGCATTGCCGGCGATCATATCGGCGATGTGGATGTAGCCCATGTCAAAGTACACGCCCACAAAGAAGCTCGCCAGCACCAGCGCGGTGATGATTAGGCCCTGGACCACGCAGTCCAGACCCATATGTCCGGCAAAGACACCGTCCTTGGCGTTGCGCGGCTTGCGCTTCATGATGTCGCCCTCGGCATCCTCCATGCCCAGCGCAAGCGCGGGGAAGCAGTCGGTGACCAGGTTCACCCACAGCAGCTGCACCGGCTGGAAGATGGTAAAGCCGATGAGCGTGGCGATAAACACCGAGAACACCTCGGCAAGGTTGGCCGAAAGCAGGAACTGGATGACCTTGCGGATGTTGTCGTAGATGCGACGACCCTCTTCGCAGGCGCCGATGATGGTAGCGAAGTTGTCATCGGCAAGTACCATGTCGGCGACGTTCTTGGTGACGTCGGTACCGGTGATGCCCATACCAACGCCAATGTCGGCGCGCTTGATGGACGGGGCGTCGTTGACGCCATCGCCCGTCATGGCCACGATCTGGTCGCGCGACTTCCAAGCCTCGACGATGCGTGTCTTGTGCTCGGGCTGGACGCGGGCGTACACGCCGTAGTCCTCGATGTGCGCGTCGAGTTCCTCGTCGCTCATGCGATCGAGGTCGGCACCGGTGATGGCCTGGCTGCGATCGGCGACGATGCCCAGCTGCTTGGCGATGGCCACGGCGGTGTCGATGTGGTCGCCCGTGATCATGACGGTGCGGATACCGGCGTCGTGCGCCTCGTGGATAGCGTCGGCCACCTCGGGACGGACCGGGTCGATCATGCCGGACAGGCCACAGAAGACCAGGTCATGCTCGAGCGCAGCGGGGCTGCAGTCGTCGGGAACCTCGGTGTAGGTGCGGCTTGCCAGCGCCAGTACGCGCAGGGCCTCGTCGGCCATGGCCTTGTTGGCCGCCACGAGCTCGGCGCGGCGCTCCTCGGTCAGGGGGACGACCTTATCGCCCTCGTAGATATGGGTGCACAGGCCGATCACCACGTCGGGCGCACCCTTGGTGTACTGCTCGTACTCGCCATCCAGGGTCTCGACGACCACGGACATCATCTTGCGGCCCGAGTCAAACGGGGCCTCGCCCACGCGCGGATGCTCGGCAGTCAGGCCAGTGAGGCCCGCCTTGCCGGCGTCGTTGACGAGCGCGCACTCAGTCGGCTCGCCCACGGCCTCGCCCAGCTCCTCGTCCCACTGAGCATCGGAGCACAGCGCCATGCCGGCCAGGAACTTCTCCTTGGGCGCAG
Source organism: Collinsella sp. CLA-AA-H302 (assembly GCF_040093305.1). Taxonomy (NCBI): domain Bacteria; kingdom Bacillati; phylum Actinomycetota; class Coriobacteriia; order Coriobacteriales; family Coriobacteriaceae; genus Collinsella; species Collinsella sp. CLA-AA-H302. The sequence continues at coordinate 135,166 of NZ_JBBNJW010000007.1, read as the reverse complement.
CGAGCTCGTGCTTGACGACGGTCATCTTGTTTTGGGTAAGGGTACCGGTCTTGTCGGAGCAGATGGTCTGCGTGCAGCCGAGAGTCTCGACGGCAGAGAGCTTGCGGATGATTGCCTGGCGCTTAGCCATCTTGGTCACGCCAAGCGATAGCACGATGGTCACGACGGCGACCAGGCCCTCGGGGATGGCAGCGACGGCGAGCGAGACGGCGACCATAAAGGTATCGAGCAGGGCGGTCGGGTCGGTAAGAACGTTGCCCACGCCGTGGCGGATGATATCAACGCCAAAGATGACGACGCAGATGACGATAACCATAATGGTAAGGATGCGGCTGAGCTCGGCGAGCTTCACTTGCAACGGCGTGAGCTCTTCCTTGGCCTCGGCCAGGGCGCCGGCGATCTTGCCCATCTCGGTGTTCATGCCGGTGCCGACCACGACGGCGCGACCACGGCCGTACACGACGGTGGAGCCCATATAGCACATGTTCTTACGGTCGCCGAGCGGCACGTCATCGGTGCCCGCAGCGAGCTCGATCACGTTGGCGTGCTTCTCTACGGGCACGGACTCGCCGGTGAGCGCGGCCTCTTCGATCTTCATCGTGGCGCTCTCGAGCACGCGGCAGTCGGCCGGGACGGAGTCGCCCGCCTCGAGCATGATCACGTCGCCGGGCACGAGCTCGGCGCTCGGCAGGTGCACGAGTTTGCCGTCGCGCAGCACCTTGGACTGCGCCGCGCTCATCTCCTGCAGGGCCTCGAGGGCCTCCTCGCTCTTGGCTTCCTGGACCACGCCCAGCACCGAGTTGATGATAACGACGAACATGATAATGGCGACGTCGGCAAAGTCGGGCTCGCCCTTGACCATGCCCGTGAGCGCGCTGATAACGGCGGCAACGATCAGCATGATGACCATGGGGTCGGCCATCTGCTCAAAGAAACGCTTCCACAGCGGCGTCTTCTCGGCTTCCTCGAGCTTGTTAGGGCCTGTCTTGGCGAGGCGCGATGACGCCTCGTCGCTGCTCAGGCCGAGGTTCTCATCGACACCTTGGTCGCTGAGCACCTCCGCCGCGGCGGACAGGTATTCCTTTTGCATATAGAGTCCCCTCCTGGGATTCGGGCCACTCAGCAGATTGATGCCCGATCATAATTCCCAGGAGAAGGGCAAGGGCTCATCAAGGCTGCCGTGCTGAGCGGCAGTTGATAGTGGAGCTATGGTACCCCAAAGCGGCGCGTCTAGCCAAAACATTCCAATTGGAAACACGGCTCGAGTGCAACGGTGCAGACCGTGTGATGCTCAATGTTGGTAAAACGTTTTTTCTTCGGCACTTCGTCAAACTGAAATATCGCCCAGATAACAGCGGTTAGAGCGGTTGGTAAAGATTTTTCATATACCGTTTTCCCGCAAAAAATGAACTTCTTAATCGGCATACGGTCGTTTTTTTGGGGTATTCGGTCGGTATTTCGTTATAATCAACTCGATTTTATTTCTTATGGTTTATCTATCAGCGCAAGACGATGTCAGATGGAGGTCTGAATGTACAAGCGCACTAAGATTGTATGCACCATGGGTCCCGCCTGCGATAGCGACGAGACCATCCGCGAGATGATCAAGGCGGGCATGAACGTCGCCCGTTTTAACTTCTCGCACGGCTCCTACGACGAGCACCACGGTCGCATCGAGCGCGTCCGTCGTATTTCCAAGGAGCTCGGTCTGCCCGTCGGCATCCTGCTCGACACCAAGGGCCCCGAGGTCCGCACCGGCCTTCTGGTCGACGGCAAGAAGGTTGCCGTCAAGACCGGCGACAAGATCGTCGTCACCGCTCAGCCCACGTCCGAGGATTTCCACGGCACCGCTGAGCACATCTCCCTCGACTACCTGGCTCTGCCCTCCGAGGTCGAGAAGGGCTCCCTCATCCTGATCGATGACGGCCTGGTTGCCCTCGAGGTCGAGTCCGTCAGTGGCCAGGACATGACCTGCGTCGTTAAGAACGACGGCCTGATCGGCGAGCGCAAGGGCGTCAACATGCCCAACGTCAACATCTCGCTGCCCGCTATCACCGAGCGCGATCGTCAGGACATCCTCTTTGGCCTGACCGAGAACATCGACTACATCGCCGCTTCCTTCATCCGTGATGGCGAGTCCGTCCGCGGCATCCGCAAGCTTTGCCGCGAGAACGGTGGCGAGCACGTGACGATCTTCCCGAAGATTGAGTGTGCCCTGGGCGTCGAGAACTTCGATGAGATCCTCGAGGCTTCCGACGGCATCATGGTCGCCCGTGGCGACCTGGGCATCGAGATCAAGCCCGAGCTTGTTCCGCACATCCAGAAGGAGATCATCGCCAAGTGCAACGCGGCCTACAAGCCCGTTATCACCGCTACGCAGATGCTCGACTCCATGCAGCAGAACCCGCGCCCGACGCGCGCCGAGGTTGCCGACGTTGCTAACGCCATCTACGACGGCACCGACGCCGTTATGCTCTCTGGCGAGTCCGCTGCCGGTAAGTACCCGGTCGAGGCCGTTAAGATGCAGGCCAGCATTGCTCTCGAGACCGAGAAGTACCTCCCGGCCCACGCTCCGCTCGAGGTTCCGGCCGATGCTCACGGCACCCGCGTTGTCAACAACGTTGTGGGTATGTCCGCTGTGAACATGGCCACCACCGTTGGCGCCAAGTGCATCACCGTGCCGACGACCACCGGTCGTACCGCTCGCCTGATCTCGCACTTCCGCCCCAACATGCCGATCTGCGCGTTCTCCCGCCACGAGTGGGCCGTCCAGCAGATGATCATGTACTGGGGCGTTATCCCGCACCAGGCCGAGATTACCCAGGGCACCGTCAACGGCACGATCGTCAAGGCGATCGAGACCGCTAAGGAGCTCGGCTACGTCGAGACTGGCGATCTGACCGTCGCCACCGCCGGCGATCCCCGCATGAGCGTCCAGCTTGAGGACAAGGTCTCCTCGACCAACGTCGCTTACGTCGCTCAGGTGCGCTAAGTCGTACTTGCAAGCAGATTTGCGTTGCAAAGGGCCCGGAAGGCTTCGCCTTCCGGGCCCTTTTTCTGTGTGCCAATACCTGCACACGGCAAAACACACACTCATTTCTTTACCAAAAGCGCGAAATCCACCCTTCAAGCCCCAAAAAATAAAGTCCCAAGCCCTAAAAGTGTTCGCCCGATGGCGAAACCACACCTTACCCGACGCTGCTAAATCGTTTTAGCAAGAGCCAGATCGACCGCGTTTTCGGAAGTATGCGGCAAATTCTGAGACCTCCGAGCACACCCCGTTTTTTCGCAACAAAATGCCTGATAAACTGGCCTCAAAAGCCAGGTCTGCTCACAGGGTTCAGATTTTGCCGCATACTTCCGAATTGACGCTGGCATCGCACGGTCCAAAAGCACATTTCGACCAGGAGGATATCATGGACCTGACGCTATGCGGTCAATCCGCTTTTTACTATCACCGTATCCCGCCGCAGGTATTAGGGCTTTACCCCGCCATTAGCCTTGGCAATATGGATCGCAGATGTTGCGGCCTCGGAAGTCATGCAGTTGTAAAAGACCTGCTTCACGCACCGCTTCACAGGCTTGTATTCACTCGAGTACAATCCGGGTCGCGAAGCCTGTTTAAATCGCACCTCCTGACCCAAGAGCCGCCTCCCGGTTCGTTTAGGCAGACTGAACATGGATTTGATGTCACGTCGCCCGAGTTTACGCTGCTCAGCCTTGCTACGCAGGTCTCACGCAACCAGTTACTCATGGCTTGCTACGAGATGTGCGGCTCCTTTGCAGTGTTTAAGCCCTGCGAGCGAACGCAACAGCAACTTGATGAGGCAATGTCACTTAAGCTCATTCCGCCCGACTGTGGTTGGAAACGCGTTGTCGACACCAAGGGCAATGACACCAATTTGTGGAAGCGCCCACCGCTCCTCAGCGCGGCGGATATCGCCGCGTTCGCCAAGCAGGCCGCAGGCCTGCGCGGCGTTAAACAACTGCGCTGGGCGGCCGAGCACATGACGGGGCAGACCGCCTCGCCCTTCGAAGTACAGACCTCCATGCTTGTCTCGCTCCCCCGCGACGAGGGCGGCCTGGGCATCGTGATCACCAATAACGCGCGTATCCCACTCAATGAAGCCGCGCGCTCACTGTATGACAAAACCTGCTGTTACGCCGATATCCTCATCGAAAGTTTCACCGACAGCATGGGTGTCATTCTGGAATGCCAAGGCCGCTCCGCTCATGACGGCGAAGCCGCAAACCTCTCCGATGCCGAGCGCGCCACCGCGCTCACAAGCATGGGCTACGACGTCATCCAAATTACCTATGAGCAGATCAAGGACAAAAGGAGCTTTGGCAACCTTGCCGAACTCATTCATAAAAAGGCCGGGCTTCCCTACACCCCAAAGACCAAACAGGAGTGCGACGCCGAAGACGCTCTGCGGCTAGAACTGCTTGTCGATTGGGATGACCTATTCGTCATCGGGCCAGCCGGCTAGCAGCTAGCAATCAGAGGCAGCGCGGGCGCACCGGGTGATGCGACGCGGGCGGCAAAACCTGCCTCGGTCATCTCGACGACCTCGGTAAACGTTGCATCAAAGAACGCTTCGGTCAGCAGGCGGTACGGCGGATGATCCGGCTCGCCGGGGTTTTCGCGCACGATCTCGTGCATGACCCCGATAGTCTTAAGCACATACTCCTGCGGAATCGAATACTGGCCAAACTGGGCCGCCGCTGTATAGAGGCGATCGGTCGCACGCGGGATGGAGACGATGCCGAGCGTTTTGCCAAACCAGTCAAAGTCGCCCTGCTTCTTAATGCGGAACTCCTCACACGGCTTGCCACCATGCGCCTCGAGGTATTGGTTTACGCGGGTGTTCCACACGGTATCGGCCACCAGGTGAGACCAAACGCCCAGCGTCAGATCGAGCAACGACTGCGCCACGTCCTCGGGTGCGAGCGAAAGCTCGTCGGCACTGGGGCCGACGACCGGCTCGGCATCCCTATAGCGCTGCGGATAATGCACGCGATTAAGCCGCTCGCGTTCTTCGACAATCGAGGTTGCCGCAGTCGGCGTACCAATTGGCATGCCTTTGAGCAGCGGCTCCACATAGGTATCCCAAAACTCATCCTCGCGCGGCTTGGGGATAGGCTCGGGCTTGGCAAAATGCGTGATGCGGTACGGGATGGGATCGGCAATGCCGGGAACCATATAGCCCACGAAGATATCCGGAACCACGCAACCAAACAAAAAGGCGTTGCGGTCGCGCACGTTATCGGCAAGCTTGCCGGCACGCGCCAATAGTCGTTCCGTCTGAGCGATATGAATGTTCCAGCTTGGCATAGCCACCCCCATAAAAACCTGGATAACTATACCATCACGGCAAAGCCGCGCGGGCGGCTACGCACGCTCTACGCAGCAACTATTCCGCAGCGCCGATCTCGGTTCCATATGACGACACAGGTGCCTCGACCACGTGATGATATCGGTCGATATAGATGGCGCGGGCACCTAGGCGGCGCACCAAATCTTGATGGTGCGTACTCATCAAAACCGTCTTACCGGCAGCAACGTAGGCCAGCAAAAAGCTGACCACGATGTCGCACGAATCCTCATCGAGTCCGTTGGTAGGCTCGTCGAGCACCAGGATATCGGGGTTCATCGATACGACTGCCGCCAGCGCCACACGCTTCTTCTGCCCGCCCGAAAGCTGATAGGGCGAGGCATCGACCAGGTCTGCAACCTGGAACAGCTCCATGGCATCGCGAACGCGACGCTCGAGCTCGTCTGCCGGTAACCCCATTTGAGCCGGGCCAAACGCGACCTCCTCGCCCACCGTGGCGCAAAACAGCTGGGTATCGGCATTTTGAAACACGAAGCCCACGCGCTGATGAAAACGCTGAGCGGCTGCAGAATCCTTTAGAAACGCCGCATCGATCGCCTGCCCGTCGAACAGGTACGCGCCCGCGTCCGCAAGCTCAAGGCCGTTGATTAGACGCATGATCGTCGTCTTGCCGCAGCCATTGGGACCAAGCAGGGCGACGAGCTCTCCGCGGTCCACCTGCAGCGAAACACCGTCGACCACCGTATGGCCCGCGTAGGAAAACACCACGTCGCGAAGCTCGATGAGAGGCGTGGTCTCGGCGCCGACGGCACCGCTCGCGCCCATCACGCCATTCGTATCGTTTGCCAAAACGTCGCCCTTCCCTATTCACATCGACAGCTAAAACATCCGCGCTACAGCACCGCGCACAACGCAGCAAGAAGCACCACAACGGCCGCGTAAACCACATCGCGCCAGCTAAAGCCACTCCGCGCGGGCGCCGGGTACACGCCGGCAAAGCCGCGGCAGAGCATGGCCTCGTCCATTGCACGGCTGCATTCCATCGCCTTGATAAATGTCATGCCCATGATACCCGCCAGCGAGTCGGTGCGCGAAAACCCCGCAGACGCGCGGCCCACGCTGCGCAGCATGACCGATTCGGTGAGGTCGTGTGCCGTGCGCCCCAACACCTCGATATGCTTGAGTGCCATATCAAAGGTAAAGATGACCTCATCGGGCAGATGCAGCAGTTTGAGCGCCGCGGACATGCGGCTCCAGGTGAGTGTCCACGAAACACCCAGCACCAACGACACGTTAATGAATGTCTTGAGCGCGATCTTGAGCATGGTGCCCGCGGCAGAAGCGCCCAGCAGCAGGGCAGGCAGTGCCAAAACCACGGCAAACCCCGCGGCGCCAAGCGCCGGCACAAAAGTCGCGCGCAGCCCACGTGCGGGGCGCACGGCGACCAACACCAACGCAATCGACGCCATCAGCATCAGGTACAGCGGGCTCTGCGCCAGGCACACGCACAGAACGCAGACGAACATCCCCACCAGACGCACCGGTGCCGAAACGCAAGAAAGGGCGCGGTCAATCATCGACCCGCCCTTGTGTGCGCCACCACCCAGGCGAACCCGCTCAAGCAGGCTCGCCAGGTGTAGGACGTTCTTTTGCATCACGCGATGCCGAGCCCCCGCGGGCTCATAGTTCTCGGATGTCGCCAGCCAGCTAGGCAGCTCGACCGTTGCCATGGGGCAGGCTTTCCTTTGCCGTCAGCGAAATCAAACGGAAGACGATGGTGAGCACCGCCACGCCGATCACACCCGAGAGGATATACATCGCAGCCTGACCGGCAAAGTCAAGGTTGTTCTCCTCGGAATACGCCTGCAGGTAATCACCCGTGGGCAGCGTATCGGCAAAGGTCGGGGCGTCGAGACCGACCGAAGCCTGCAGGCTGTCATCGCCAGCCTCCTGAACTGCCGTCGCTGCGCCCTCGGCATCCCACTCACCCCAGGCGTCACCGGTTGCAAGCAGGCCGAGCGGCGTAGCGACCACCAGGGCCACGACGAGGATAATCGTCGGGATCAGCGAAGTCTTCTTGGCAGTCACGGCCTTGGCAGAAAGCAGGCCGTCAGTCGCCTCGGGTCCAACGATGATGCCGGGGGCCGTCTTCTTGATAAAGCCGTAGATAGCGGCAGACGCGACGCCCTCGACCACGCCGGCAACCAGCATATGCGGAATCAGCATGGCGGGAATGGAGACCGACAGCGGGAAGGGGCAGTACAGCGGAGCGCCCGAGGCGTCGGTAAAGAGCATCGGCTGGATACCGAACTCGATCGCCGCGCATAGGGCCGCCACGCACAGACCGACCCAGCCGGCAACTACGGCCGAGACCGCGGTGCCCCAGCTCTTGTCGTGCAGGCGGCTATTGAGCGCGCGGAACACGATAGCTGCGACAAACGGCAGCACAAAGGCCATGTTAAAGCAGTTGGCGCCAAAGGACAGGATGCCGCCGTCGCCAAACAGCAGCGCCTGCAGCGCCAGCGCGACCGAAACCGCGATGCATGCAGGCTCCGGCCCCAGCAACAGTGCGATGAGCGCGCCGCCGACGGCGTGACCCGTGGTACCACCGGGCAGAGGCACGTTGAACATCATGAGCAGGAAGGAGAATGCGGCGCAAATGCCCAGGAAAGCCATGTGCTCGCGATCGAGCGTGGCGCGCACCTTCTTGATGCAGTGGACCCACACGGGCACCATCGCGACCGCCATGACGGCATCGGTCTGCGGGGACAGGTAATTATCTGGAATGTGCATATACGCCTCCCGGTTGTCGGCGCACGAAATTGCAGCGCCGGTTGAACCACTTTGCCGGTGTTACGCTTCAACCGATTCGTAACACGCCGCGGGCCATGATAGCAAAACGGCACACTGCCGACAAAGCAGTGCGCCGTTTTGTAATACTTCCGTCACATATGATTGGTCAGCGATGCCTAATTCCGAACACAGCGGTCTCGTAGGGCTCGGCGGCAACCGCCGCTGACCCATACCCCCGTGCAGGTCCTAGCCGCGGACCTCGCCGTTTACGCCCTTGCACACCTTGGTGACGATCTTCTGGTGCGCCTTCTCGACCTCTTCGCTGGTGAGCGTGTGGTCGTCCGAGCGATACGTAAGCGCAAAGGCCATGGACTTCTTGCCCGCTCCGATGCGGACCGGATCGCGGTAGACGTCGAACAGGCGCACGCCCTCGAGCAGCTTGCCGCCGGCGCTGGTAATGCGGCGCTCAAGATCCTCGCAGGTCACGGAGTTGTCGACCACGATAGCAAGGTCGTGCTCAACGGCCGGGTACTGCGAGAACTCGCGGTAGTTCTCCTGATTGCGAGCGCCCTTGATCAGCTTGTCCAGATCGAGCTCAAAGGCAACGACGACCTCATCGATGCCCATCGCCTCGCGCGCCTCGGGGTGGATCTCGCCGACCCAGCCCAGCACGGTACCGCCGGACAGAACCTCGGCGGCGCGGCCCGGCTGCAAGAAGGCGTAGCCCTCGCCCTCGGCAGGACGGAAGCGAACCTTCTCGATGCGCAGCTGGGCGAGCAGCTCCTCGACGATGCCCTTGCCAAAGAAGAAACGCAGCTTGCGGTACTTCATGTTCCAGGACTGCTCGCTCCACTGGCCCGAGAGCACGCCCGCCACGGACTTGGTCTCCTTGGGCAGGCTGGCGTTCTCGCGACCGTGGAACAGGCTGCCGACCTCGTACAGGTGCACGTTGGGCGTGCCGTGGGCCTCGTTGTAGGCAACGGACTGCAGCAGGCCCGGCAGCAGCGAGCGGCGCATCTCGGTCTGCTCGGCCAACAGCGGATTCATGAGCACCACGGGGCAGCCGCGGCCCTCGGTGGACATGCCGATCTTCTCCAGGTCGCCCGGGGCGGCAAAGCCAAAGGTCGTGGTCTCGTTGAGGCCGCAGGCGCGCAGGATCTCGCCGACCTTACGGGTGAGCTTCTGCTCGCGGGTCAGACCGCCGATGTGGTTCTTGGCAGCCGGGATGGTCGCCGTCACGCGACCCATGCCCCACAGGCGCAGGACCTCCTCGATCAGGTCGATCTCGCGCGGCAGGTCGGGACGGAAGCTCGGCGGGGTGACCATAAAGTCCTCGCCGTCGCGCTCGACGGTGCAGCCCAGACGGGTGAGCGAGCGCTCGATAAAGTCGGGCTCGATGTCGGCACCGCAGATGGCATGCACGCGGGCCAGGCGCAGCTTAATGCTGTCGATGGTCTTGGGCGCGGGGAACACGTCGACATAGCCGGGAGCAACCTCGCCGCCGGCGATCTCCTCGATGAGCGCGCAGGTAACGTTGGCGACATCCACACAGCCGGTCTCGTCGACCTGGCGCTCAAAGCGGATGGAAGCATCGGAGATCAGCGACAGGTCGCGGCTGGTGTGCGAGGTGCGACCGGCGTTGAAGCAGGCGCTCTCGACCATCACGTCGACGGTGTCGTCCTCGATCTCGGAATCCATGCCGCCCATAACGCCGGCCAACGCCACGGGGCGCTCACCGTCGGTGATGAGACCCATGCCGGCGTCGAGCGTGCGCTCCTCGCCATCGAGGGTGGTGAACTTCTCATCCTGCTGGGCGGCGCGAACCACCACGCGGCGGTGGCCGTCGCGCTCGGCAAAGGTAGACAGGTCAAAGGCATGCAGCGGCTGACCGGTGAGCATCATCACGTAGTTGGTGATGTCGACGATGTTGTTGTGCGGGCGCACGCCCAGGGCGTTGAGGCGCTTGACCATCCAGTCTGGCGACGGGCCGACCTTCACGTTGCGCACGATGCGGGCGACATAGCGGTCGCACAGGCCCTCGTCGGCAATCTCGACCGAAAGCTCGTCGTCGGTCGCGCGGCCGGTCTCGGCCTTGATGGCGGGCAGCTCAACGTGGAAATCGCGATCGAAGATGGCGCCGGTCTCGCGGGCCATGCCGATCATGGACAGGCAGTCGGGGCGGTTGGGCGTGATCTCGCAGTCGAGCACGGTATCGCTCGAGCCCACGTACTCGGCAAACGGCATGCCGCAGGGCGTATCCTCGGGCAGGATCATGATGCCGGAGTGGTCGCCGCCCAGGCCGAGCTCGCGCGCGGAGCAGTTCATGCCCATGGACACGACGCCGCGAAGCTTGCTCTTCTTGATCTTGACGTCGCCGGGAAGCACAGCGCCAATCATGGCCGTGACGATGTGGTCGCCGGCCTCAAAGTTCTGCGCGCCGCAGACGATCTGCAGCGGGGCGGGGTTGCCGTCGGCGTCGAGGTTCTTATCACCCACGTCGACCGAGCACACATACATATGGTCGCTATCGGGGTGCGGGGTCTTGGTGAGCACCTTGGCGGTCACCACGTGGTCGAAGGACTCGCCCACGGTGTCGATCGCCTCGACCTCGGTGCCGGTGCGGATATATTCGTCCGAAAGGGTCTTGGGATCCTCCGGAATATCGATCATGGTCTTGAGCCAGTCGTAAGAAACACGCATCTAACTGGTCTCCTTTCATCTGTAACGCCTGCAATAAGCAGGCGGAAAACTCCAGCTACGGAGACGGGTTTCCAAGTGCCGCAGATTGCCTTGAAAGAGGAGGGCCGCGTACTTAGGTACGCAACCGACGATTGAAAGGCAAGGTGCGGTGCTTGGGAAAGCCGCCGGGCCTAGAACTGATTTAAGAAGCGCATATCGCCCGTCATGAGCGTTCTGAGGTCGGGCAGGTCGTAGCGCAGGGCCGCGACGCGCTCGGCGCCAATGCCAAAGGCGAAGCCGGTATACTTCTCGGGGTCGATGCCACAGTTGATAAGAACGTTGGGGTCGACCATGCCGCAGCCCAGGATCTCGATCCAGCCGCTGTGCTTGCAGAAGTTGCAGCCCTTGCCGCCGCAGACGTGGCAGCTCACGTCCACCTCGCAGCTGGGCTCGGTGAAGGGGAAGAAGTGCGGGCGGTAACGCGTCTTGCGATCCTCGCCAAACATGCACTTAACAAAGTAGTCGAGCGTGCCCTTAAGATCGCCAAAGGTGATGCCCTCGTCGACGACCAGGCCCTCGATCTGGTTGAACTGCGGCAGGTGGCAAGCGTCGGCTGTATCGGGACGGTAGACGGTGCCCGGGCAGATCATGTAGATGGGCGGCTTCTGCGACTCCATGGTGTGGATCTGCACGCCCGAGGTCTGGGTGCGCAGGAGCACGTCGGACTCGCCATGGGCGTGGGCCTCGGGGTGCGCGACGCTGCCGGGGTTGTTGTCGACCACGTAGAAGGTATCGCGGGCCGAGCGGCTCGGGTGATCCATGGGGGCGTTGAGCGCGGTAAAGTTGTAGTAGGAGGTGTCGACCATGGGGCCGGACTCGACGGTGTAGCCGATGCCGCAGAAGATGTCCTCGGCCTCCTCGATGATCTGCTTGATCAGGTGCTGGTGACCAATCTGCGGACGGATGCCCGGCAGCGTGATGTCGACGGCCTCGTGCTCGAGTGCGTGCTTGAGGGCGGCGGCCTTCATCTCGGTGGTGCGCTCATCGAGCATGCCCTCGATCAGCTGGCGCATCTCGTTGGCGCGCTTGCCCATGACGGGGCGATCCTCGGGAGCAAGCTTGCCCATCATGCGCATCAGGCCGGTGATGCGGCCCTTGCGGCCGAGCAGCTCAACGCGCGCAGCCTCGAGCTTGGCGGCGTCGTCGGCGCCTGCGACGAGCTCCTTGGCCTCTTCCTCGAGTTTGACCAGATCATCAATCAGACTCATGTCTTCCCTTTCGTCTCTCGCGCATCCGCCTGCCGGGGTGGCTGGCGCCGCCCGACGCTTACGGATGTGCGGCCCGGTTCGGTAACAAAAAACCGTCCTCGGGCATGTACATTGCCCAAGGACGGTTGAATTCCGCGGTACCACCTTGTTTGACCCAGCGGATGTCTGGCCCGCCGCGCCCACTCTGCGCCCCTTATCGCGAGGCTCACGGCTTCCCTACTGGGGACATCGCCGCCGCTAGCCGCGCGCCCGTTGAGGTCGCTGCTCGGGAGTGAACGCTTGGTCCTTGCCACCGCAGGAAGGCTTGCAGCCCATGACCCTCCCTCTCTTGCCGGCGACGCGGCGGGCAAAACCCTCTCCGTCAACGCATTGGGCTATAGGATAACACATTCTGCGTGTGCATCGCCGCGTTCCGTTTTGTTCGCGCTGGGTACAAAGTAGGTAGCTGTGCAAACTGACCGCACGCCCACCCGTGGCGTCCGGTCTGCGAGATTAAGGATATGGTATGGGAAAGAAACTCGATAAGAAGGCCAAGGCCGCGGAGGGCAAGGCGCCCAAGGGCATGAAGGTCGATAAGGCCGTCAAGAAGTTCCGCAAGCTCGAGGGCAAGCTGTGGACCCGCGAGTACCTGCTCAAGATTGCCGAGTTTGACGGCGCGACCATTGCTCCCGCCAACGGCGCCGCAGCGCGCGCCGACGCCATGGGTACCCTCGCCGGCGAGCATCATAAGCTCCTGACCAGCGAAAAGTCTATCGAGCTCGTGCGTTCGCTGGCGCGCGAGACCGTCGCGGGCGGACATGTAGACGACCCGCAGCTGCTCGACGAGATCCGCGTGCTCGGCCGCGACCAGCGCGAGGCGTGCGTTATCCCCACCGAGGAGGCCGAGGCCTGGACCAGGCTCACCTGCGAGGCCGACGCCGTGTGGCACAAGGCCAAGGCAGCCAACGACTGGGCGAGCTTTGAGCCCTATGTGGATAGAATCGTCACCCAGCTTAAACATCAGGCCGAGCTCATGGACCCCAAGCGCGACCCGTACGATGTCTGGCTCGACCAGTACGAGCGCGGCCTTTCCGCACAGAGCTTCGACGCGTTTTGCGACGAGGTCAAGGCCACCGTCGTGCCGCTCGTGCACGCCATCGGCGAGCGCGGCCAGCAGCCTACTGCCGACTTTTTGCACGCGCATGTGCCCGAGGCCGCCCAGCGAGCCATAAGCTTCGACCTGATGAAGCTCGTCGGCCTGGACCTGAACGACACCACGCTCGCCTTTACCGAGCACCCGTTTAGCGAGGGCTTCTCGGTGGGCGACGCGCGCATCGCCACGCACATCTATGAGAACGACTGCATCTCCAACGTCTACAGCATCATCCACGAGGCGGGACACGCCATGTACGAGCTGGGCGTCAATCCTGCCTATGCGCGCACTTGTCTTGAGGGTGGCACCTCCATGGGCATCCACGAGAGCCAGAGCCGCTTCTTCGAGAACACCGTGGGTCGCAGCCGCGCCTTTATGGGACCGCTGCTCGAGGTGCTGCGCCGCCACGCACCCGAGGTCTACGGCGACGTCGACGAGGACACGCTCTACCGCGCCGTGAACATCGCGCAGCCGTCGTTGATCCGCACCGAGGCCGACGAGCTCACCTATCCGCTGCATATTATGGTGCGCTACGAGATTGAACGCATGCTGTTTGCCGGCGAAGCCACGGCCAAGGACATCCCCGCGCTTTGGAACCGCTTTATGAACGAGTACCTGGGCATTCCCGTTCCCGACGACACGCACGGCTGCCTGCAGGATACGCACTGGAGCGGCGGCTCGTTTGGCTACTTCCCCACGTATGCGCTGGGTAGCGCCTACGACGCCATGTTTGTGCCGGCCATGTGCCGCGACGGTGTCGACCTCAATGGCGCCTGTGCGAGCGGCGACCTGGCACCCGTCCGCGCGTGGCTGGGCGAGCACATTTGGCAGTGGGGCCGCGCCAAGGACGCGCCGGAGCTCATCAAGGGCGCTTGCGGCATGGCGTTCGATGCCCGCTACTACTGCAGCTACCTGCAGGACAAGTTCACCACGCTGTACGAGCTTTAAAGCTTAGGCGACACGCCAACGCAAAGGGGGCGCCGCGGGTTGGTTCCGCGGCGCCCCTTTTTCATCTAAGCCAGAGACCCGGTACTTGGGGACGTTCCTTTCATGCCGGCACAATAGGAACGTCCCCAAGTGCCGGGTGAAATTGAACGTCAGATTGCCGCTTGGGGTCGTTTGTAGCGTCGAGCCGTTACGCGGTTTGGTAAAACCGCGTAACTAAAGGGCCTCCAGGGCAGCGGCGATGCGCTTCATGGCGGCATCGGCGGATGCTTGGTCGGGCGCCTCGGCCAAAACGCGAATCACCGACTCGGTTCCACTTTTGCGCACGAGCACGCGGCCCTCGCCTGCCAGCGCAGTCTCGGCCTCGGCGATGGCGTTCTGCACGCCCATGTTCTCGAGCGCGGCGTCCTTATCCGCTACGCGCACGGCAACCTGCGCCTGCGGCAGCAGCTTGCACGGAGCCGTGAGCTGCGAGAGCGTCTCGCGCTCGGCACGAATCACTTCCATCACGCGCAGCGAGGTCATAATGCCGTCGCCCGTGCGCTCGATATCGCCAAAGATCGTATGGCCCGTCTGCTCGCCGCCCAGGCTGTAGCCGCCCTCGCGCATCTTGGCATACACGTGACGGTCGCCCACGCCGCTGGTCACGGCGCTCAGTCCGGCAAGCTCCAGCGACTTGACCAGACCAAAGTTGCTGGCGATCGTCGGCACCACGGTACCGCCCGAAAGGCGACCGTGCTTGTTCAGATACACGCCGCACACGTACAGGATCTGGTCGCCGTCTACCACGCGACCGCGCTCATCCACGGCCAGGCAGCGGTCGGCATCGCCGTCATAGGCAAAACCCACGTCCAGGCCTTGCTCCACCACGTGGCGCTGTAGGCGCTCCATATGCGTGGAGCCGCAGTCGACGTTGATGTTAAAGCCATCGGGCGCGGCGTTGATCACGCGCACGTCGGCACCGAGCGCGTCAAACACCGGCTTGGCCACCGAGGAAGCCGAGCCGTTGGCGCAGTCGATACCGATCTTGACGCCCTGCAGCGAAAAGTTCGCGCTGGCGATGAGCGAGGCAATGTAGCGGTTGCGGCCCTGCATGTAGTCCACCGTGGCGCCGATGTAGTTGCCCGTGGCCAGCGGCACCTCGCTCTTGCCATCGATGTAGTCCTCGATGAGCTCCAGTACGTCCTCGTCCATCTTAAAACCGTCGCTATTGACGAGCTTAATGCCGTTATCGCAAAACGGGTTGTGGCTCGCGCTGATCATGATGCCGCAATCGAAGCAGCCTTCCACGGTCTGATGCGCTACGCCCGGCGTGGGGATCACGTGCAGCATATAGGCGTCCGCACCGCTCGCGACCAGGCCACTCACCAGCGCCGCCTCGAACATATAACTCGAGCGACGTGTGTCCTTGCCCACGATGACACGCGCCTTGCGCTCGCGGTTGGCGCCGTAATACCAGCCCACAAAACGGCCAATCTTATAAGCGTGCTCTACCGTCAGCCCAACGTTGGCCTCACCGCGAAAGCCGTCGGTGCCAAAGTACTTCATGCGCTCTCCTTACAAAATAGGGGCGAACAGATTGCCTGTCCGCCCCAAAATGGTACTCGATTATCTGCGCTATCAGAAAAACCCTACGCCGACGCGCTGTCGCGAGCCGCCTGGCATGTAGGAGTCTGACGCAGCGTAAGCGGCTTGTCCCCCGCCTCGGCCGACGTGGTCAGCGTATACGTGATCGTCGTCGTCTCGCCAGCATGCAGGTCAACGGTGCCCGAATAGAAGGGGATTCCATGCCACGTAGCGGCGCCAAGACCAAACTGGGTGCCCTCAACCGTAAGGTCACTGATGTTGCCGCCCGTCGGGGCAAACAGTGAGACATTCAGGCGTTCGTCGTCACGCGCGGCATCGGGTGCGCTCGCCGCAACGTAGTTGGGCAGCTTGCCAGCCTCCTCCTGCGTCATGATGTTCGTCAGGGTAACGGTGATGCGATACGAGCACGTGCCGTCGCCGTTCTTGACGCCCTGGCCAATCTGCGTATCAGCGTTCAGGTACCAGTCGAGCTTGGAGAAGCTCAGGTTGTTAAAGTAAACGCCGGCAACGGGATCGGCGCTCGGATCATCCGGATCGGGCAGCGAAGCGTCAATGCCCGTCTCTTTGATGGCATTCTGCTCATCATCGTTTCTCATCCAAGCAATCAGACGGCCCTCTTCGGCACCGCGCTCGAATGCACCGACAAGCTTTGTAACGTCGACGTCACCGATGCCACCGAGAATCTTGTCGAAGGCGGCGCTGGCAACAGCCGCAAAGATGCCGTCCGATTCCTCGACCGGATAGTTCCAGTACACATCGTGCATGAGGACCTTTGCGGCGTTGGTGCCGTCGACAACCGTTCCGTCGGGCAGCGAGACATTACCGACGAGGCCCAGCAGATACTGCAGGAACACCGGGTCGATACCCACGACGCCGTCAACGTCCTGGCCATATTGAGATTTCCACAGGGCTGCGACACGCTGCGAGTTGCGGGGCCAATCGGGCGAATACGCGTTACCAGAGTTGTACAGGTTACTGTGGTCACCAAACAGTGCCTCGTCCTCTTCGTCGACGCTCTCAACCGCCTCGTCTTTGCCAAGCGCAATACATGGGACAAAGTCGCCAATCGACATCTGGCCGTCGGTAACCGAAATCAGGCCCTGCGAACCGCCAAAGCCACCGCAGGCACGAATCTCGACGTTGTTCATGGCATACACAAGGTAGTTGCGCGTCTGGCCGTTGGCGCCGAGCATCTGGGGAAGGACGGGGGCGACCTTCTCCGCCGCGCCAACCGCGCCGTTGAGGGTGGCAAAGCCGTCCTTGGCCTTATCGACCAGCTCGGTCACCTGGGAAATATGAGTATCGCCAATACCCTGGATCTTCTCGTTGGCGCTCTTGAACACCTTCGAGCTGCTGGAAAGCGAATCGGCGACCGCCTGCAGCGCGGACACGTTAATCATGCCATCCTGGAACAGCTTGCCGGGCGTGGCCTGCGAAAGGTTATCGGCCATGGGAACCAGCGCATTGCTCGAGACATCGGACAGGGCGTCGATCATGGTGCGGGCAGCATTGATGTCGCTGCCATACACCGGGATAAACGAAGCCGCCGTCCACAGCGGGCTCGAGGTCTCCGCCTTCATGCTGTCGCAGAGCTCATCAATCTTCTTCGCGTCGTCAGGCAGCGTCGAAAAATCGCCCGACGTGACCTTGTCCTTAAGGCCACCGACGATCTCGACAGCCTCCTTCGCTTCGCTCTTTACGGTCTTTGCCGAGTTAAGCAGCATAAAGCCGCTTGCGCCAAGCGCAACGAGAAGCACCGCGACTACAGCGGCAATAATGGCGCCAGTGTGACGCTTTTTGCGCTCACCCTTGCGATGGCGATGACGGACCAGACCGTCAGAGGTCGAACTCGACGAAGCGTCGCTACCGTAGTTCAAGCCAAAATCGTAATAATCTTCCTTGGAACCCGAGCCCGCAAACTGGGCACCGCCATCATCCAGGCGGGCGAACGTGCCAGTCTCGGAGGCGCCGGTGTAAATCGTGCCAAGGTTACCCGTAAGCCCCGCGCCACCGGCAGAGGGGGTATTGTTGGCTGCCTTGCCGGCATTAACGTTGCCGGCGGCATTCACGGCGTTGGCAGCGCTTGCGTTGTTCGCAGGTACCGAAGGAGCCCCGCTCGGCTGCGACGTGGAGGTCGCACCGCCCGCAAAGACATTCCCTCTTGCACGGCCGGTCTTTTTTGCCTTTTGAGACTGCTCGTACAGAGCGGTAAACATCGCCGTCTCGCCCGGGGATACGCGCCTACCGGAACCGCCCTGCCCAGCGCCGCCCGGCGTGCCGGCCTTACCAGCCCCGTTCGGACGCGGCGGAACTGCAGGACGGCCGCTATCGCTGCCCTTAAAGTGATTACCAGCCATAAAGAAATCCTCGCAATTGAGTCGCAATGAAAAAGTCCATAACATTACTAGTTTATGGCATTTTGAGCATCGACAGCTAAACTCCAGACACGGACATCAATTGGCGAAAATGTGGCACAACACCTTTTCCGTCTTGGCGCCAGCTACACCGTGAGGAACACCATCGCGATAATCATGGCAAAACCCGCCAGGTCGGTGGGCAAAAACACCGTTCCCAGCATAAGGGCGCTGGTGATGGTGGCCGAAACCGGCTCCATGGTTCCAAGGAGGCTCGCGCGCACCGAGCCAATCTCCTTAACGCCCTGCATGTAGAACATATAGGCGAAGAACGACCCCACCACAATAAATATCGCGAGTGCACCGACACCCGAGGGCCCGAGCGCCGGCATATGCGCCCACGGCTGGGTAAAGATGCTCATCACGATTCCCGCCGAAAGCATGGCCGAGCCCGTGACGACCGGGCTTCCGTATTTGTTGAGGATTCCGGCAGGGATGATTGCTATGCAGGCACCGCCCACGGCGCACAAAAGGCCCGCAAGCAGACCCATCGGCGAGATGCTGAGCGTACTGGGGTCGCCGCCCGTGGCGATCAAAAACGTTCCGCCCAAAGCGAGCAAAATGCCAAGCGCCTCGCGCGTGCGCGGCAGTCGATGCGCGGTGACGCAGGCATACCCCATGACGACCACCAGCTGCAGGCACTGGAAGACGGTCGCGGTGCCCGCGTTGGTCAGGCGCACGGCTGACAGATAGCAAAGCTGGTTGAACAGCAGACCAAAGATCGTAAACAGAATGAGCTGCTTGCGATCGGCGGGGGTAGTCCACAGCTCGATCAAGCGGTCGCGGTCTTTTCTGAGCACAACGAACATAAAGAGCAGGCCAGCGATAACTTGGCGCACGCTCATCAGCCAAAACGTCTCGATATGGCACACGTCAAAGAGGTAGCTGGCGCTGGTGCCGGAAAAACCCCAAAACGTACCGCCGGCAAACGCGGCGAGCGTACCCAGGGCCATTTTGCGCGCCTGGGCGTCGTTGAGGCGGTCGCGCCATGCGCGGCGGGTGCTGCGGCTCAGCTCGTCAGTTCCCTCGGGCACGACAAAATCGGACGCCGCCGTCATCGGTACCGAAGCCTTTTCGCGTGCGTGCTGCGCTGCGCGCTCCTGTTCCATTCCACTCCCCCGAAATCAATTGGCAACAAAGCGCTCAAACTGTAGCACGAATATTGATATGGAAATGCGGACGATTCAGAACATATACGAGCGTCCAAACTGTAGGGACGAAAGGCGCGGATAAGCTATGCCGAGTGGTTGGAATCGTCTGGGGCACCGGGGCCGGCCTCCGCACATTCCTCGGCGCTCTCGCCATCGCCCTGGTCCTTGGCGCTGTCCTGGCCCTCCTGCTCGCGACGGCGTTTTTCGCGAATCTGCTCCACGGCCGCGCGCAGGGCGGCCTCGTCCTCGGCGCGCGCCACCTCTTGGGTGGTCTTGACCATATGGCGAATCTCGAGCACCAGCAGCACGATCAGCGGCACCACGATAAACGGAAAGAACAGCAGCGGATTGGTGAGCAGCGAGACCACCACGCCCAGCCCCGCCGAGATAAAGACCACGCGGCCCACCACGTCGGCAGCGGGCACGGGCGCGGCGTCCTCGACCGAATTGGCATCGCCCTTGGTGCGGTAGACCGGCGTGCCGTCGGACGCGGCCTCCACGGATACGATGCGGTGCGTGTTGAGCGAACCCTCCAGCGCGTCATCGGACGAATGGAAGGTGATGATATCGCCTACCTGGTAGGCCTGGCTGCTGTCGGTATCGACGACGATAAACGAGTGCACGGGAATCGCCGGCTCCATCGAGCCGGTCAGCGTACGCATAAAGCCGTAGCCCATGATGGTGGGAATCTCGCCGGCGGGCGTGAACACCGTGCGCAGCAACACCACAAAGGCGACCAGAATCACCACGGTCGCCAGCACGTTGATCACGCGGAGCACGTGCTTCATCACTTGTCGTCGTCCTTTGCAGAAAGCGCAGTGTCGGCGGCGTCAGTGGCCTCGGCGGCGTCCTCTGCAGAAGCCGTAGCGTCGCCCTCGGCGCCCGCGGCCGTCTCGGCACCCGCAGCCGGCTCGCCAGCCTCGCCGCGCAGGCGGGCCAGCAGATAGCGCGACAGGCTGTTGCCCTCGGCGCGGCGCTCGGCACGCTCGCGATTGCGCTCGGCCTGCTCCAGCTCATGCGCCAACGAGTCCAAGCGTTGCTGCATCTCCGCGCGGGCGGCCTCGAGTTCGCGCTCGTGCGCGGCCTTGGCGGCGGCGAGTTCTTGCTCAATACGCTCCCCTGCCTCGAGCTCGGCTGCGGCGACACGCGCGTCGGCGTCGGCACGAGCCTCCTCGGCGGCACGCGCGGCGGCATCGCGCTCGGCAGCGGCAGCGGCGACCTTCTCGTCGGCATCCACCGCAGCCTGCTCGACGGCAGAATCGGCGGCAGCACGGGCGGCATCGATCGCGGCATCGGCCGCCTGCTGAGCGGCGGAAACCTTCTCCTCGGCCGCGGTGACGGTGTCGGCAAGCGCCTGCTCCGCTGCTGCCGCGGCGGCGTCTGCCGCCTCCTGCGCGGCGCGGGCATCGCGCTCAGCCGCTAGCTGCATTTCCTCAATCTGCAGCTGAGCGGCGTCCAGCTTGGCATGCAGCTCGGCAACCTCCTTAGCGCACGCCTCGCGCACGCCGGCAAGCTCAGCCGCGGCGGCATCCTTGGCGGCCTGCAGCTCGGCGGCATCGGCAGCCGTCTTGGCAGCAAGGGCCGCGGTAGCGTCGCTCTTGACCTGTGCGACCTGCTCAGAGGCTGCCTGCTCGGCGGCGGCAACCTTCGCATCGGCATCAGCGTGAGCAGCCGCGACCTCGGCATCGGTCTCGGCGCGCATCTGCTCAAGCTGTGCCGCAGCGGTCGAACGCACCTCGGCGGCAGCTTCCTCGGCGGCTTTCTTGCCGGCCTCGACATCCTCCAGAGAGCCGCGCAGCTCTTCGGCGTCTGCCTCGGCAATCTGCGCGCGCTGCGTCAACGCCAGCTCACGCGTCTTGGCCTCGTCCAGCTCGTCGGCCAGGTCGTCACGCTCGTCGGTCAGCGCGTGCGCCTGCACCTTCCAGGACTTGAGCTGCCCCTGCAGCTCCTCAATCTGCTCGCGTGCCTCGGCCAGCGCCTGCTCGGCATCGAGCTGGGCCTGCGTGACCTCCTCCACAAACACACGACGGACCTCGACATCGGGCAGGTCGGGGCTATCGACCTGCACCTCCTTAATCTCTTTAATAAACTTGGGCGCCACCGGCGCGTGTTGCACGCTCTCGAGCTCCTGCAGGTTGCGCTCATCGTCGGTCAGGCTCTTAAAGACGGCGTAGTTGTTAATGAGGTTGGTGTACATCTGCACCATGTACTCGTCATCGAACGCCAGCGCCTGCTGCTGCACGTCGATGTTGTAGCCCACCTTGTCGTAGCGCTCCATAAACTGCCACAGCTGGTAGCACTTGCGGTAGTTGGGGTCCTTCATGATGAGGTTGGTGCGCTGGATGGGGCTACGGACCGCGCTGCACCCGTTCATAATCTGGCAGAACGACGCGCCGCGCAGCGCCATGACCAGGCGTCGCACGCGGTCGATGCGCATAAAGACGTCCATGTTGTCGGCGTCGTTCTCGGCAAAGCTCTGGCGGTTTTTGACCGTCATCTCGACGTTGTACTCGATCTCTTCGTACGCGTCGTCGATCTTGCTGTGCATCTTAAAGCGGTTGCGGATCTCGTTGCCCGTCGACCAAAAGATCACATCGGTGCGCTTGTCCACAAACGTCAGCAGGCGCTGAATCAGGTGGTAGATAAAGCGGTTCTCGTACAGGTCGTACGTCTCGACGGTATTGACGTTGAGGATGCGCGTAGGGTGAACGCCGCCGTCCTCACTCGGCGCCAAAAACTGCGTGTTCTGGCTCAGATGACGGACGCTGTCGGCGCTAATCTTTTTGGCGAGCGAGACCGGCACCACCTCTTCCTCGGTGGTGATAAAGCGGCGCGGCTTTTCGATAATGGTGTTGATGGCGTCGAGCGAGTCTTCGATCATGCTGATCCATTCCTCGTCCACCACCTTGACGAGCTCCTCGCGCTGCTGCTCGATCGTGGTGCCCGAGGCCTGCGCCATCTCAAACAGATAGCGAAAGTAGCGGCTGTCCTCCTGGATGGGCTCCATCTGCTCGGAGAAGCTGGTATAGAGGTCCTGAATGGTCTCGGACATGGGTTACTCCATAGGTTGGATCGATCGGAAAGGAGCGGGGCGACGTCACGCCGCCCCGCACTTACGCCATTAGTAGAAGTTCTGGATCCGCTGCAGGTACATGACGGAATCGGGCAGGCCGCCCTCGCCAAAGGTCTTCTCGATGTACTCGATCAGGCCCTTCATCTCGTCGCGCACAAAGCTCACGTTCATGGACTCAAACTTCTTGAGCACCTTACGGGCGATGATGTAGTCCATGCCGCCCAGCTCGGTGCCGCCGCACGCCACGTACACGGGGATAAAGTCGTACATCTGCTTGATGATACGGTTGCCAAAGGCCAGCTTAAAGCGGGTCTGCAGGTACTGGTCCAACTTGTGCATCTTCTGGAGCAGTTCCTCGTCGATCACATACTCGACCTTGGCCTTTTGGAACAGATACTGCAAGTGGTCGGCCGTCACGTGCACGCGCTCGTGCGGCTCGCACTCAAACGCGTCGGCGCGCTCGTTGAGCTCGATGGGGATCGCACGGTCGTACACCTTGTCCGTGATGGTAAAGGTGGAGTCGTCGTTGTTGGCCGTGCCAATGAACCACAGGCTGTCGGGGATGGTGAGCTTGCCGTCGTGCAGGCCCTTGGGGTCGGCGGCCCACTGGGTGGGGACCAGATCGAGCACCCACTCGTCGTGGCTGGGCATCTCGAGCACCGACAGGATCTCGGCAAAGTAGTACTCCACGCGGGCGAGGTTCATCTCGTCGAGCACGATCATGGACGGGTCCTGGCGAAGGCCCGCCTCGTACACGGCGCGGAGGAACTCGGTCTCGTTAAAGCGCTTGGAGAACTCGTTAAAGTAGCCCAGCACCTCGGTGCGATCGCGAAAACTCGGCTGCACCGACACGATGGTCGCGGGGTTATCCAGGTAGCGGCTAAAGCTGTAGGGCAGCGACGTCTTACCGGTGCCCGAGATGCCCTCCAGGATCAGCAGCTTGGAGGCGGCCATGCCGGCCACAAAGCGGCGGATGATCTCGGGCGTGTAGTAAAGCTTCATCTGGCTGCACGCAAACGCGCGGAAACTGTCGACAAAGTCCTCCAGCGAGATGGCATCGTCGTAGACCGGCGATTCCCAGTCGCGGTACTTAAGGTCCACCAGGGACAGCTTGGGGAAGCGGTTAGCCTGGGCGATCTCTTTTTCCTCGGCAAGGGTCTTGGCCTCGACGGTGGCCTTGGCCATGGCGGCCGCGGCATCCTTGACGCCCGCGCCATCGAGCGCGAGCGATGCGTTGCCCGACACCACGGCGGCCGTGGCACCCTCGCCCGCACCGGCACCCGCGGCGGCGCCCACCACGTTGCCCACCGTGGGCAGATGGTCGTCGGCCAGGGCCGAGGCGCCCACGTACGGAATCTGCTTGGTGCCGCCCATGGCGTTGACTTTGAGCGCCAGCAGCTTGTTCTTCTCGTCCATGAGGTCGAGCACCTGCTTGTTCAGGCGGCCGATCTCGCGATAGAGCGCCTTGTTGGACGTATCGTCGCGATGCAGGCGACGGTTGATGCGGTAGTGGTGGATCAGAATGGCCACGATCAGCACGGGGACCGCGATGAGCATGGCAAACAGGATGACAGCGCCAATCTTGCCCACCAGGTCAAACGTGGTGAAGTAGGTCATAAAGATGTTGAAGTACTCAACCCAGCCAAACACCAGCAGGTTAAGGATGGAGCTCACAACGGCAACGACGTTGTAGACGACCTTTGCCAGCAGCTCCCAGGCAAATCCCAGAAACTCACTCACCGTCGGTATCCTCCTGCTTGGTCGCGTTCATCGCCGCCTCGGCCTCGGCCTTCAGACGACGGGCTTCCTCGAGCTTGGCCTCGGCCTGGGCGAGCTGCTCGGCGGCGTTATCGGCGGTGACGATGGCGGCAGCGCCCTTGCCCTCGGCGTCCACGATGGCGGCCGCGGCGGCCAGGCGGTCTTCCTCGGCCATAGCGCGCTTGAGGTTCATGCCCACCACGATAAGGTGATACACCTGGTAGATAAAGAACAGCAGCATGGGCAGCACAATCACAATGAGGAAGCCCATGGAGCTGGACAGGAAGTCCATGACCTTGCCCATCTGCGGCAACGCGAACAGGTATTTGCCCACGATGTCGCCGTCGCTGATGATGTGCGTATCGGCCACGTCGTTGTTGTCGCCCTTGGTGGTAAAGCTGCGCATGCCGTTGACCTCGTCGATGGCGGCGATGCGGTGCGTGTTGAGCGCGTACTCGTTGTCGATGATGGTATGGAACGTCACGATGTCGCCCACCTCGAGCTTGGAGGTGTCGCACTTTTTGATGACGATGAGGTCGCCCTTGTTAAACGTGGGCGCCATGGAGTCGGACTGCACGGCGAGCGGGGTGAAGCCGGCGATGTCCGAGACGCTGCCGTCCTCGCGCGTGGCAAGCGTGGTAAACGCATACAGGGCCGCCACCAGGATGATGATCCACATGACAACGCTCAGCGCGATGGATGCGACTTTTTTAACAGATTGCATGATGTCCCTTACTACCGTGTCTGTCTAGGCCGTGTGCGGCCCGATGGCCGCCGTGCATATCTACTGTTCCTCGATGCCCTCGAAGCGCATCGATACCGAATAGTTAGCTCCCTTTAGCATATTAGTGCAATTTGGGTCCGTTCCCTCGAGCCATATGCGAACGGTTACCGGCTTGTCCGTTTCTGCTATCAGGTCGAACATGTCGCTGGCCGCGGTGGCAGCACCCGAGTCGAGCCCAAAGACGGTGGCCGCGCCGGACGAGCCCCCGCCCCCGTTGGGGTTGTAGACCCAAGTATGGCCGTCGGCGGTAAAGCTCATGCGCATGGCGCTGGCCATGCCCTGCGTGTCGGAGCTAAACCGCGTGCCGGACACGCCGCCGTCGCCATCCTGCCCGGTCAGGCGAACGCGCAGGTCCGTACTGCTCATAAAGTGCAGCGTAAACTCCAGGTAGGCGCCGGTGGCGGGATCGGCGGTGGAGCCGTCCTCGAAGGTGAAGGTCTGGTAGTCGCTCGTGGTGACGGGCTTGAGCTTGGACGCGTCGATGTCCACGCCCTTTTCGCTGGTAATGCGCGCCGAGATCTGATCAAAACCCAGGCTGTGCACGTATTCGTTGAACGCGGCGTGCCCGTCCAGGTCAAAGCGCAGCGAGCCGTCGGCGTTGGCATCGATCATGAGCATGCGGGTCTTGGCGCTATCGGCAATGGAGAACCAGGCAAACGTTGCCATGGCTATCGCCACCAGGGCAAACAGCACCAGTACCACGGTGGTGGTGAGCTTGCGGCGCAGGTCGGTGTCGGCGGGCGCGGCGGCGTTGGGCTTGCCGGTGGCGGGCGTGCAGTTGGCGGCGGGTCGCTTACGCGTCATGGCTACTCACCGTCCAAGGTCGCAAAGAGGGCCAGGTGCAGGGTGCCCGGGTCTTGATGCAGGTAGTCGGCGCTATCGGGGTCGGTACCCTCGATGTAGTAATAGATATCCAGACGATAGGTCTGGTCAAGCCCCAGCGTGGCAAGCGTGTTTTGCGGACGCGCGGCCGCCTCGCTCGTGTCCAGCGTAAAGGTGGCCGGGTCCTGCGTCACGTTGGCGCCGCAGGTAAGCTGACCGTTTTGCCAGCCCAGGAGCATGCCCTCGGTGTAGCCCGCCAGGCCTGCAGGGGCAGTCGCCGGGTGCTCGGCGCGGTGACCACTATCGGAGCCGTCGAGTTCAAAGATGTTGGTGGCAAGCACCTGGTTGCCGCTCGAGATCTTTATGCCCACGCGGGCCGCGCACAGCAGCTCGGCATCGGCGCCCTGCGGGACCAGCGATTCGGCCAGATACAAGCTGACCTTACCCTTTACTTTACTGGCGCCCGTTCCGGTAATGGTGGGGCGCAGATTGATCCAGCCGTGGTAGAACGCGGAACCGTTGTCTTTTGCCTGCTCAAACACCGTGGCATCGCCGGCGGAGTTGTTTTGCGCGCAGGCAGCAAAGCCGTTGAGATCGAAGGTCGAGACCGGATAGAGCGTCACGGCGCCAGTCGCATTGGAAGTCAGGGAAACATCGCCCTGCTGCGACCAGCTGCCGCGATCGGCGTCGCCCAGCTCCAGCACCAGCTTGGACGTGTCGCTGTGCACGCTCACCGAATTGGTGTTGACCTTCATGTTGTTGGTAAACCAGGCGTAGGTCGCGGCGCCCAAGGTGGCGGCGAGCGCCACCATAACGAGTGCGATGTAGGCACGCGCGCGGCGGGCGTGGCAGCGGGCGGAGGTGCCCTCGTGGCCTTGGCGCCCGGCGGTCGCGCTGGAGGGGGCCGCGTGACCCGTGCTCTCGGTTTGGGCCTTGCGGCTATCTTCTGGCATGCGCTTCTTGTCTCCCATGTCGCTTCGCCCCCTTATGCCTTGTCCGCGGCAAAGGCAAGCTGCAGCACCACATCGCGGGCCTGAGCCTCGTCTATGCAATTGGCGTCGCAGCCTTCCATGTACACAACGTAGCGAACGCTTGCCACCTCGTTGGCGGCCAGCGTGCAGATGGGCGTGGCGCCCGCGCGCGCCGTGGGCGTGTCGCCGGTGCCATCCATGCTGTAAGCGCTTATGGCGCGGGCCGGGTCGGCAGTGTAGCTCCAGCCCGAGGCGGCGCCCGCTACGACCACGCCGCCCTGCGCCGTGGTGCGCCTGTTGGTGGCGCCTGCGGTGTTGCCCAAGTCGTCACAGGTAAAGATATGCGTCTGCGTGCCCGACTGAGTCGTAATGACCAGACCCAGGCGCAGCGCGGCCAGCAGTTGCGGGTCGCTCGTCACGCTCATCTGGCCCTGATACAGGTACACATTGAGCGCGCTGTCGCTACCTTTGAGGTACAGCGTGCCCGAAAGGGCGTAGTCGTCCAGCTGCGCGGTGCAGTCGGCGTAGTCGGTCGTGATGCCCGCGGCGTTTTGGAACGTGCCACGCCAAAAGCGGGAAAGATCGGCCGTCGAGATGGGATAGAGCGTCTTGTCGGCGGCAGCAAGCGTTGCCGTCGCGTCCCAGGGGCCGTTGGCCGAAAGTCCAATCTGCAGGTCGGAGCTCTCGTCGCTTACCGTGTGTGCCACGGGCGTCACGTTGGTGTAGCGCGAGTTACTAAACCAGGCGTAGGTGGCGGCGCTCAGGGCGGCTGCCAGCACGAGCATCCACGCGGCCGCGACAACCATGCGACGACGCGAGCTTAGGATGTCTTTGATGTTCGATGTACTCATCCCTGGCCCCCTTATGAACGCTTGCCGGCAAAGCGCAGCGCCAGCGATTGCAGGCTGGTAGCGGCCAGATTGTTGGTGCAGTCGGGGTCGCAGCCTTCCAGCCATACGTACACATCCACGCGCACGGGCGTGCTACGGTTGGCGCCCTTGGCAGCGGCGGGCAGGCTGCAGATCTTGGTCGTGGCCTCCTTGAGGCTCACGATGCCGGTGTCTTCGTTGTAGTCGCAGAAGTTTTCGCTGGTCAGCTGGTCAAAATGGACCGTTGTTCCATCGGAGCGGGTGCTGTCGAGCACCAGGTGATTTTGCTCGCTCTCGGCGGCATCCTTGCCGTCGAGGGTGTTGTAGCGCGCTTGGGGATTGTGCTCGCCCGAGACCTCAAAGATGTACTGGCCCGTAACGGTGTCGCCCTGTCCCGGAGCATAGGTAACCAGGCCCACCCGCAGGGCGGTGGAGATGGGGTTTGCCGGATCCTGCTCGGTAAAGTCGATGCCCGACAGGTACACGTCGGTCGCGGCCGAATTGGTGGCCAGGTACAGAGAGGTCTTGTAGTAGTCGGAGTGCTCGGCGGCGCCAAACATGCTGGCAAAGAGCGAGTCCTGAGTGGTTCCGCCGGTAAAGCCCGTAACCTTTTGGAAGCCGTTGAGCACGTTGTCGGTCGAGACGGGATCGAGCAGGCCCGAAAAGCTCAGGCCGGCGTTGGTTTTGTATTCGCCGTCGTACTCGTTGGAGATGAGGAAGGTCACGCCCGTGCCGGCGGCCATCTTGACGTCGGTGATGTGGCGGTTGGCGTTGTAGATGTACCAGGCGTACGTTACAGCTCCGGCAGCAACAAGGGCAACCAGCAACGTGGCGAGCATGCGATTGAACTGTTTTCGCAGCGACTGCGCGTCCGACATGCCCCTCCCCCATTTGCCGCGTTGTAAACTGCCTGGGCACCATTTGCCCATAATGGATTTATTTTACGCGAATGTGCAGTTCATCGGGGGTACAAACGGGACTTTTCGCGTGCTGTTCGCGCTGCGGCAGGCTCCGATGGGGCCACAATTCACCAGTTTTTTAAAATAGTTCTTGCCACCGGGTGGGAGCTCCGTTATATTATTCCCTGCGCACTCGCGCACCCTTGATCGGGCGTTTAGCTCAGGGGGAGAGCGCTTCCCTGACACGGAAGAGGTCAGAAGTTCAAATCTTCTAACGCCCACCAAATGTTCGCAGCTCAGAGGCTTCGCCTCTGAGCTGTTTTGTTTTACGGCTCCAAGCCAAGAGAGCGCCGCGGTACCCAAAGTCACTTCAGCGGAGCCGGCAACCACCCCAACCAAGACCGATGTCGCCCAAAGAACCCTTGTGATCGCCCCGGCTGCACCCAAAGCACCCAAACGCCCCCAGCGATTGCCCCGATCACGCTCGAGTGAGGCTCACTGCCATATATAAATAACCCCCTTCTGGATTGAGGTCTAATACTATTCCTGCAAAGTGTACGAGTTTATTTGGACCCCCGAAGCATCCACACTTTTTGACGCCAAAACCGCAGGATTGCACCAGTAAAACCGCAGGAAACGAGCCCCTAAAAGTGTCGATGTTTCGGGGGTCCGTTCTGGTTCGTTCACTTCCCAGGAAAAGTATTAGACCTGAAAAAATAACCGTAAATATCAACCCCCTACAATCGCCCCTACCAATACTGATGGGCTTTGATAACGGCATACCAGAGCCTAAATCGCTTCATCTCGACGCGCTTGAGGGCAAAATATCGCTGCTCCTCGCTCATGCGCTTGTTAAAGATGGGGCGCTTGTTCCGATGCAGCTTGCGCCGGATGCGCTCGCACAGGCGAACGAGCTTGTCGTAATCATTTGCCTGGTCGGTCGTCACGGTAAAGTGCGCCACGCCGTCAAGCAGCTCCAGCTCGTTGCGGCGCTCGGCATCCTTGTGGATCTTCTCGCGGCCGTCATGGATGGCATCGCTGTCGTAATCGACCATCGCAGTCAGCACCTCGGGCAGTAGCCCGGCCTTTACCTTATCCCTGCCCACCTCGACTTTAGCCGTAAGCGTAATGTCGGGCGTGCGCTCCAGCACGCGCAGCTTGCGCTCGCGCCCATCGTTGCGTCCATCGCGAATGAAGACTTTCTTGTTGAGCACAGCCTTTCCCAATGCATACCCGCCGTGGCGTGCAGGCAGTGACATAAACATGCACAGCCCCGACTCCCTCGGGGAGCGCGACCCCTCGATCACATATGCAAGCAGCGCCTTTGCTTTCGCAAGACCCCTCACCTTGGGCGATGTCTCGATATACGCCGCAATGAGCTCCTTGGTCGTGAGCCTGCCGTCGCGCATGCCCTCATCCCTGCTTGTCACCCCACCGGGAGCAAGGTTATCCAGCCGATAGTCCGATGTCATGGCATAGCCGGCATAGATGGCCTCGGCCGCATCGCCATCGTGTGCGGCTTGCACAAACGCCAGCTCGGGAGAGCACACATACGCATCCAGGTCGCCCATCCAGTGGCCCAGCGAGATAAACGAACCCGCCGGGAGCTCGTTGGTGCACAGGTGCGCCTTAACATGCTTGCTCCGCCGACGGTCGGCGCGCGACGGCACCAGCAAATCCAGCGTTTGGATCCCCAGATCATAGCGATCGATAAACTCCTGCGCCTCTTGGTCCAAGAGCGCGCAGGCACCTGCGATCGACACGACCTCTGGTTCCGAATCCACAAATCGAGGGTTCGGCAAGTGCGCCAAAAGCGCCAACGCAGCGTTATGTGAAACGATAAAGTAGCTCATGGCGCAAAGGTAGCACGCGCGTCGGCGGACGCCGGCGGCCCCGTCACGATTTCGGCAAACGACCGGCGGTTTTTTTGCCGCGGCGCGTCCAAAGTGTTCATTCGTCGACGTCTAGCTGCAAATCCGTCAAGCTTTTGGCAAGGTTGCCGCTCAACTGACCAAAAGCTGACCATTTGCTTGCCCATTTGCTTGACGGCGCGCCCTCGCCAAAATGCTCCGCGACTTCTCGGACGGTCGAAGTGCTCGTTTAGCGACCACGCACCCGCCGCTGGGGTATCCTTGGAGCACATACACCGCAAGCCGCACAAAGGAGCCGCCATGCGCACCGAGCTCGATGTTCCCTTTTCGCACAAAGATGAGGCCAAGGCCCTGGGCGCCAAGTGGGACCGGGTCAAGAAGATCTGGTACGTGCCCGATGGCGTCAACCCCGAGCCCTTTGCCGCATGGCTGCCCGGCGTGGATCGCTCCGACCCCAGCGCGCCCTACATCTACCTGGTGCTGGGCAAGCGCGAATGCTGGAAGTGCCACGAGCAGACGACGGTCGCAGCCTTTGGCATTCCGTATCGGGTGGCCGAGGACTCGGGTAGCAAGGCTGCGCCCGGCGCAGTGCCCGCCATGGATGACGCGGGCCACATCGCGATCGACACCGTCCACGCCAACGCCATAGCCATCGTCCCCGCGCTGGGCTGCGTGCCGGCCGAGATCCGCGACTACCTGCGCGAGCGCTGCGGCTACAAGCCTGTAACGTCGCGCACCACCAAGACCGCATCGCTTTCCAGCACCTGCACCGGCTGCGGCGCGCTGCAAGGCAGCCATTACCTGTTCGAGGAGCCCACGTCGCCGTTTGCGCTCACGGCCATCAACAAGCTCCCCGCGCTGGAGTTCGTGCGCGTGGAAGTCGCCGGCGTCTTTGGCATCCCCGCCAGTCAGGACAACTTTGACCAGGCGCTCTTCACCTGGGCACGCGACCACCACACCCAGTTTCACAAAACCTTGTGCGAAGGGATCTACCTATAGGGCAAAGCTCGAAAATCGAGTGCGGAAATCCTCGAAAATCGAGTGTGGAAATCCTCGAAAATCGAGTATGCGCAGGTAGCTAACTTGTTGGTGCGACGCAGAAAATGTCGAATCACTGGGTTTGCCCGACTAGATATTCAGTCTTCGAAGCTATGGCTCCGCATCGTCATAGGTAATGGCGCATCCGCAGGTGGGGCATTGCTGAGGATAGACCGGAAGACGAAGACCTGTTCGAATCCGCGGGTCGGTAGCGTGTTTGTCGCGAGCGTCGATGAAGCTGATGTCTAGGCATGGAAGGTCTGCGCCGCAGCTAGGGCAGGGCAGACAGATTTGGCTGCAGCTGGCCTCGATGAGCGGAAATAAGCTCCGATCCATCAAAACGCGCGGTAAGTTACCGTATGCGCCGCGCGCGATATCGCTTCGCCATCCCATGGCCTCCCCTTTCCGGTTTTACCTGTTGAGGAGAGGATGGCAGGATCGTGCAGCTCTCGATGCGACGCGATGCGATCCGATCAATCAACATGATTGGACTGCGGCGGGCCACACCTAGCTAATACCGAGCAACGCCCTCCGCGTGACGCCGCGATTCGGAGAAATCGAACTCGGCTCGATGGGCTTCGAGGAATCGGGCATTGGGACGCAAGCGATGTTCGTCCGGCTCACGCAACACCGACCCTGCAAACGCCGCATAGTCCGTATGCCGCAGAAGATACGACCCGCAAAGTTGATAGTCGCCGCGTACCAGCTCAAACGAAATCAGATGAGCGTCGAACATCGAGTGCAGGTCGCGGCGCAGCAGGATACCGTTGCTGACAGTCTGCAACTTGGGATCCGAGTAGTTCTCGATATGCGCAGCCTCGAGAGCTTCATCCACATTGCAGCCCGAGACGGCACATCGACCGGTATAAGCCTCAAAAAGCTGATTGCGAAAACGCTGCTGGCCGATTCGCTCGCGACGCAACGCATAACGGACCTTTTCATCGTCGCTCGCCGGAGTGCCAGAATACTCCGCCGCGACCGGAGCGTCCTTCATGTAGCTCATATCGGGGAAGAAACGTGCGTCGGGCCCACCCTTATGGACGGGGCCGTGCAGCACAAACCAGCTATTCTCGGGTTCGTAGCGCTCGACGAACGCTAGGCCAGCACCTTGTAGCCAGCACTTGTTGCAAAGAAAACGCCAACGGGAACGCCGCACTCCATGCAGTTGATCATCTTTTGGTTGTAGTCCTGGTCGCGCCAGTTTTCGACCGAAGCGCTTTGCGACGAGTACTTGAGCACCCACGTGCCGTCCTCAAGATAGAGCGGCGGAACATCGGGGTAGGCGCCGCGCTTGGAATTGTGCACCGAAAGGGCAAAGGTCTTCTCGCGCGGATGCTTAACGCGCCCGCGACCAGGCCAAAAGATGCCCGAATCGCGCG
Organism: Collinsella sp. CLA-AA-H302; assembly: GCF_040093305.1. Classification (NCBI taxonomy): domain Bacteria; kingdom Bacillati; phylum Actinomycetota; class Coriobacteriia; order Coriobacteriales; family Coriobacteriaceae; genus Collinsella; species Collinsella sp. CLA-AA-H302. The sequence continues at coordinate 102,397 of NZ_JBBNJW010000007.1, read as the reverse complement.
ACACCGGAAAGAGTTCGGAATCAATCGTCAGACGGAAGGAATATTGAGGGCTATCGGCATTGGTACGATGCGGAAGCTTGTCCCATAGGCCGCCACGCTGCTCCTCGCGCAAGAACCACTCCCAAGCCAAAACATACTCAGACGGCACAAAGCTACAAGCGCGGTCATAACTCGGCTGAGCAATCAGCGGAACACTAGAAGCAATGCGTCCATAAGGAACCTCCAGAAAGAACAGTTCCTCACATTATCGCTGATCTACGCGGGCTCGCGTGCAACCGTTTTGCGCAAAGCCATTGCACAAAATAGAGGCCGCTTCGATTGAAGCGGCCCCTATCAGGCAAATTTAGTTAATGGCTTAGCCCTACTTGGAATCAGGAACGATGCCGACCAAGCTAACGGTGACATCGAAGGTCGGGCTTCCTTCACCAACATCAAGGCCAGACATGTTTTGGCAATCGCTGTCGGTGCCCTCCATCCAAATGACAACCTTGAAGTTCGTCCCGTTGTAACCAACGTGGGCGAGCATTTGGGCATCGCCTGTCGGCTTTACGTAGGAGTCGCCGCTTCCGGTTGCTCCCCAGTTTTTGCCATTCTGATCAACCATGTTGTCACCGCACACATGGGCATAAGACGGCGCCATTGTCACCGAAAGGTTGCCAGAATTCACGCAGCTCCAGCCCTCGGTAGCGGAGACATCATTTCCCTTACCAGTCGGGAGGACGGGAGCATAGACGACTTTAAGTTTATCGTCGATCAACAGGCCCACGCGAAGGCTGCCTTTGATCTTGTCGAACCAATCTTGCGAAGCGCCCTCCGACGCAGTCACAACAACGGGACCGTTCGAGCTGCTGTTGTCGAGATAGACGTCAGCCTCGCCAGTCTGGTTAATCGTGTAGAGCGTATATTCCGCCATCGTATAGGCGTAATAAGTCTCGGTATCTCCCTTGAGCGTATAGGAACCATGACGCTGGTCAAAAATCGTCGCCCTCTGATAGCCACTTACATCTGTACCGTTCCACGATTTTGGAACATGCCAGTTAAGGGCATCGTCCGTTGAGGACGGGCTAATTTCATGACCATGACTTGCGGCGGTCGTTTGGTGATCGCTGCCGTTATGAATGGCATTTGGACCAGAAGCAATTTGGAGGACCATGCCGTTTGCCTGAGCGCTAACGGTGCTGGTGGTGCCATCTACCTTTGTATTCGAGACGAACCAGGCATACGTTGCAGAACCAAGCGCAACTGCTGCCATAACGACAGACAAGGCTGCGATTGCAAGCTGTTTTTTCATCTGCTTAACGCTCAACGGAAATCCTCCTCTCTAAAGAAAAAGGCGGGGGATGCCTCTCCCCCGCCCATGAATCTCAGCGCTATTTGTTATCAGCGGTAGCAGTAAGGGTAACCTTGATCTTCTTGGAAGCATCCTTGAGTTTGCCCAGATTGTTGGTGAAGATGGCGGTGTCGTCGCCGTCATAGAACACGTAGATGTCAACTTCGACTTCGTGATCTTCTCCGGGCTGAATCTCGTCTTTCAGGAGATTGGTGTTGTCCTTCGTCGAGCTGTCAAGAACGCTACTCTTATCGCACAGGACCCAATTGTCGCCGCACTTCACAAGAATACGGAGCGCGTTGTCAAGGTTAGCGTTGCCGGTAGCGTCACCAGCAATCGAAATGCCATTGTTTAAAGGGTCAACAACAAGATTGGTCAGCTTCGTGCCCTTAGAACCGACCTTGAAAGTGTTCTTGACTGCATACTTCTTGAGGACTTCGTCCGAGTCAGGAGCACCGACAGCCCTACGCGTCCCATCCTTGATGGTCGAGGCAGTAGAAGACTGAGCAGTAGCAGTCTCGAACTGATAAACAAGCGCGCCCTCATTCTTTTTGTTTTTATCAAAGTGATTGGCCCAAGTCGCGGGATAGAGCTCCGTGTTAGCCTCGATATCGGCAGCATCGGAAGTCAGGTCAGTGTTATTGTTATCCTTGTTGTGGATATACATGAACGCGGCGTTCGACTGAGCGGAAATCGTGCTCGTTGTGGCGTCGACCTTGTTGTTCGTCACAAACCATGCGAAGGTGGCGGAGCCGAGGGCTACGGCTGCCACGAGGACCATGGCGATGGCGGCGCCCATCTGCTTCTTTAATGCCTTGGTATCCATACGGACCCCTTTCTTTCCCCATTCATCCCAGATGACCCTCGAGAAGCCCGGAAGGGGAGCCCGCGCTTTCGTGTTGGATGTTGCTTGCCCATCCTTTTGATATGGAGTTGAGAATACCATAATTCTTACGATTTCCTTATGAGTTTTCGGCAGCCTACATTCCGGCAGATTCATAAGTCTACCTCAGGTTATATGTGGTGCTATGTGAACATCGTTTACCTTATTTGATCTCTCTCCCGCAAAGCTGTAAGTCCCTCTTAAGCCTTGCGACCGCAGTTCCACGCCATCGTATACATTCACCCTCCGCCGAGCTTCGCCCTAGCCCTTCCCCACCCGCTATACTGATGTAGCACGTGTAATTTCTGCCTGCTTGCGTAGGCTGTTTGTTAGGAGGTCCCTATGGCTGCTGCCGCTCAACCCAAGGGAAGCGTTTCCGCCGGATCGATCAAGCCGGTGACGCGCAAAGCCGTCCGCTGCCAGCGCGAAGTCGCCTGGCTGGTCACGCAGGCGGCTGGCAAGCTCGTCGCCACCACCGACGACGTCAACGCGCCCACGCCCAGCTTTGTGCTGGCAGCGGCATTGTCGTACACCCGCGAGCAGGAGCAGGCCGCCCAGGACGGCGGACACGCGATTGACTATGAGGCCGTCATGGGTCCCGACCTCGCAAGCTTTTGTGCGGCCGCGGGGCTGCCCACAGCGCCCAACGCGCTTTCGGACGCGGGCTACATGTTCACCCTCTCGGGCGCGGACCTCATCCGCGACCTCTACGCCTACTGTAGCGACCTGGGCGAGCGCATGGGAGACGCGGCGCAGGTCAAACCGGGCTACGCGATCAAGCTCGCGCTGCGACTGTTCTTGCTGGACGGCGCCTCAGCCGCCACCGCCTCCGATGGCAAAACCTCGGCATAAGCCGTCACCAAAAGCGCCGGGCCAGGAAATCAATCCCAGCCCGGAGCTTGTTCGTTCTACTTGTCCCCGTCCCCTGCGGGCGAGTTCTTTTGGTTGCGGCGGTTACTCCACGTCACGTTGTGCTCCTTGTAGTAATCGGGCGCCTCGTTGCCGCTCGCGCTAATGGGGTCGTTGCCGGTCAGGGTGTCGGCAATATCCTGCACAAACTTAATGAACAGGCTCGAGTCGTCGGTCTCGGACGAATCAAAATCGAAGCCGAACTCCACCGCGCCGCCGATGATCTTGTCCACGCACTCCGGGTCGTCGCCGTCCAGCCAAATGACCACGGTGTACTTGTCCACGTCGCCCACGCGGAAGTTCGCGTGGCTAATGGTCGTCACCACGTCTTTGGACGCGAACGGCTCGGTGTTGGGCTCCGGGTTGCCGTCGGCCGCGGCAGCCGCGTAGGTGGTGGGCTCGCCGTTGCGATACACCCGCACGCGCGCCGCCTTCTCCACACCCTTGCTGGCGCTGACCACCTTGAGCTTGGCGCTGTAGCCCAGATCGGTCTTGCCGGCGTTGCGGATATAGAAGGTGTACGCCACGTAGTTCTTGCCGTTGTGGCTGCCGTCGATGTCGTCTAGGTTGTCGGGCAGGTCCTCGGTAGCGATATTGGTGCCGTTGTCCACGGCGTCGGCCGCCAGGCGCGCGGTGGCGTTGTTAAAGTCGCCGTTGTCGGCAATGGCCACGCCGCGGCGGAACAGCTCCAGGCGGTTGAGGTTGATGGTGAAGTTACCCATGTTTTCCTGCATAAACGACAGGGCAAACAGCACGCCAAAGGCAAGTGCCAGCACCACGAGGGCCTTTTGCAGCTTGTCCATGCGCAGCAGCGCCGCGCCGATGCGCTCCATGCGGCGCTTGGGCATATACATGGACACGACCGCGTCAGGGTCGATGTCGTCGAGGTCCTGGTCGGCCAGCGCCTGCTCCAGCTCCTCGATGCGCACCACGCCGCGCAGGTTGCGCTTGAGCTTGGCCTTGCGGTTGGGTTTTCCGAAGCGCTTGCGGGAGGTGGGGTCGGTGCTGGGGGTGTCCTCGGGCTGACTCTCGGTCAAATCCTCAGTCATGCCCTCGGCCACGTCCTTGGCCAAATCCTCGGCAGCTTGGTCTTTGTTGTCGTTACGCTTGAACAGTGCCATGGCGATCAGAGCTTATATTTGGCGCGGATGTAGCCGACGTATTCTTTGACGAGCTCGCGCTCCATGTCGTCGGCGTAGCGGAACTGCAGGCCGCAGACGTTGCGGTACAGGCTGCCCTTGGGCGCGCGGCGCACCCAGCACACGATGCCCAGCTGCTCGGGCAGCTCGTGGCGCTCGCCCTGCAGGCGGATCGTGGGCATTTGCACGGCCAGGGCCTCGCCCACGTCGGGGTAATCGTTGAGGTAGATAGCCAGACCGCCGGCCGAGACGTCGATGGTCATGGCGTCCTCGGGCTCGGGGGTCGGCGCGTTGTCGCGCTGGTAGGTCAGGCGCATGGCGACCTTAAAACGCTCGTCGCGGCGCTTGACAAAGCTGCGCTGCTCGGCGACTTTGCGCATTTTCCAATAGGTGCGGATGCCCTTTTTCTCGACTGCCTCGGGATAGCCGGCGAGCACGAACGTCTCCTCGCCTACTTTGTACTGCAGCAGCAGCTTTTGGTTTTCGTCCATGATGAGCGGCTTGCCGGCAAGCATGGGCGCGCTCATAAGAAAGTACGCCTCGTCCAGGTCCTCTTTGTACGTGGCGAGCATGTTGAAGTCGGTTTTTTGGCCCATGGGCACGTCGAATGCCACCTGAAGCTTAGTCCCCGGCGTTATCTGTTGCTCTGCCATGTATTCTCCCCTAGTCGCGGGCGCCGATATCATCGTCGTGCGCGATGCACATTGGGCTATTGTAACTGCTTTGCCGCAGGTTTCGGTGGGCAGTGCGCGAAATGGCGGGATGTGGGGCACGGGTGAACGCGCAGCCGCTCTGTGCGCGGCATCAATCTGGCAGCGATGCATGTCCCCCGACAGACCGTCTGTCTGTCTCTCAGCCATCTCTCATTTATCTTTCAGCTTAGAGATGAGTGAGAGATGAGAGACAAAAATGCCGTTATCGGTTCAAGCAAATCACGTTCGCGCAGGTAAACTCATGTATACGGGAACTTTGACTCGATCCCCTAGCCACCTTGCAGCATTGTTATCTCTCATATTTATCTCTCGTCTTTCTGTTATCTCTCGTATTAGTGACGAATGAGAGATGAGAGATGCGTGAGTGATGGACGAGTGTGATTTTTTGGACGGTCGGAAAATCCCTCAAATAAAAAACGGGGCCGGCCTTACGCCGAGCCCCGTTTTCAAACGGTCAGTTAGTTATCCAACGCGCGAGCATTGCAGTCAACATTACGCCGCCGCGAACACTCCCAAGCCCGTTCCGATGATGCAGATTGCGAAGATGCCCAAGATGATCCAAATGGTCTTGACGCCCTTTTTATAGAGGGCAACGCAAGCGAACGTTGCCAGCAAGGGCAGCAGACCGGGGAAGATCGAATCGAACAGATCCTGCAGGACAATCTCCGAACCACCCACGTCAAAGGTCAAAGCCGTGGACAGCGAGACCTGTGCCGCAATCATGGCGCCGATAACGGTCATTCCGAGAACACCGGCAGCATGCGTCATGCGAGACATAAGGTTGCTCTCTTCGGACTGCTGCAAAAACTTGGTTCCCAAGTCGTAACCCAGATGGGCGGCGACGATACGCGTTGCAAAGTTAATCACGGAGTAGATGAGCGCGTACACGATGGGGCCGAGCGGGTTGCCCGTCGAAGCGATGCCAATACCAATGCCGGCGGCAACCACGCGGAACGTACCCCAGTAGAACGAATCGCCGATGCCGGAAAGCGGTCCCATAAGGCCGACCTTCATGGCGTTAATCGAGGACGTGTCGAAGTTCTTATCGGCAGCCGCCTGCTCTTCCATCGAAACCGTTAGGCCGGCTACAAACGGAAGCACATGAGGCGTGATGTTAAAGAACTCGGTATGGCGATCGAGCGCCGCATAGTAATCGTCGTCGTTGGGATAGATCTTTCGCAGGGGCTTCTGAATGGTGTACATGAAGCCCATTGCCATCATCTTGTCGTACGACTGCGAGCACTGGCTCGTAAACTGGCGAAGGAACATGCTCCGATACATATCGGGAGTCATAATCGCGTCCTTCTTGGCCTCTTTGAGGTCGGTGTTCTGGATAGCCATTAGAAGTCCTCCTCTTCATCTGCAGCAACCGTCTGCGGACCGGACGAGCCCTCGCGGAAGGCCAGGAGCAGCGCGACGCAAATGGCAGCTGCGGCGACGCCGACCACGTCCATCTTGAGGTAGATGACCATAATGAAGCCCAGGAACAGCCAGGGAAGGAGCTTGTTATCGCCCATGGTCCTGATAAGAAGAGCGAAGCCGATGCAGACCATGACGCCGGACGCAACGTTGAGGCCGTCCATCACAAACTGCGGAATCGCGTTGAGCGCATTGTTGATAAGGTCGGCACCAAAGAACAGCGAGCCAAACACCAGCAGTGCAGACGGAATGCCAATCGACAGCGGCACGATGGTCAGATGGTACAGATTCGCCTTGGCAAGATCGCGATTTGCCAGAGCGGTCTCAATCTTCTTGCAGGCAAAGGCACCCGGAACGGCGTAGCAGAAGTTGCGCCACACCTGAAGGAAGACGGAGACGGGAAGGGCGAGCGCGACTGCAGTTGCCGTGCCCGTACCCGTAATGACGGCAAACGCGCAGCCAAGCACGCCGGAGGCATAGACCTCGGGAGGAACCGCCGCGCCGACCATGATGGCGCCCATGAACATGGACTCCAAAGCAGCGCCGACGATAACGCCCTGCTGGACATCGCCAAGGATCAAGCCGACAAACAGGCTCGTAAACAGCGGACGACCAAGCATCGTAATGCCAAATAATTGCTCGTCCATGGACGCAATAAATGCGACCAGTGCAACTAGAAGATACTGGACAACCATTTCGATCAACCCCAGAAACAGGTCTGCAGGCGAGGCATTCTGCGCAGCTCGCCTGCAGACAACCGCAGCAATTTGAGAGGATTAGTAGTTCATCTGGTGATAGTAACGACGCGTGGTGAGCGGGTGGTTACGGACGTGCTCGAGATGGCAGCTCAGACGCTCGGTGATGGTGTAGGTGACCATCGGGGAGACGATCTTGCGGAACTCGGGGTCGCTGAACGGCAGCTCGACCTCGGCGGTGTCGAACTTGTTCACGCGGACATGGACGCCCTTCTCGTCGGCGAGCATGTGAGTGAAGTTGTCCACGCGGTCCATGAGCTTGCGGGTGTCGTCCTCGCCGTAGAGCATGATGAGGCTCGTGCCCTCCTCGCACAGCTCGATGGTGCCGTGGAAGAACTCGGCGGCGTGGATGGACTTGGTCTTGATCCACTGCATCTCCTCGAGGATGCACATGGCGTAGTCGTAGGCCTCGCCCCAGAGCATGCCGGAGCCGATCACCATGTGGTAGTCGGTGTCCTTGAAGTCCTCGGCCATGGCGGCGCAGCGCTCGTCCTGGGCGTCCTTGGCCTTGATGAGGTACGGGGCGATGTTGCCGAACTCCTCCATGAAGGTGTCGTACTTGGGGAAGGCGCCGGCGTTCTTGAGGAAGCGGGCGACCAGCGTGATCTGGTAGGTGTAGATGGCCTCGCACAGGACGTCGTCCTCGGCGAAGCTGAAGAACTTGTAGTCGGCGTACTCGGTGGCCGGGGTATTGTCGTTGGAGACGTACATCAGCGTGCGGGCGCCCTGCTCCTGGCAGAACTTGGCAGCCTCGATGATCTCGGGGGTGGTGCCGGTACGGGTGGAGAAGACGCAGACCGAGTCCTTGGTGAAGGCCTTGGGCGGGCACGCGAGGAACTCGGCGGCGATCTCGCAGTGGACGTCGACGTCGGCCGTGGTGGTCTCGACCCAGTACTTCATCGGGAGCGTGTGGGCCCAGGTGCCGCCGCAGCCGATGAAGAAGATGTTGGAATAGCCCTGCTCGCAGACCTCGTCCACGGCAGCCTCAATCTGAGGACGGAGAGCGAGGGCATCGCTCACAACCTTCTCGTAACGAGGCTCATCGAAATTGAACATCCCTTACTCCTAACTCACTTGGATGAACCCTTCATTCATCCCATGACGTTATAATACTTTATATAACTAACTATGCAAGAACTATTTCAGATTTTTTTGATTTTTCTTTAATAAAAAGCCCGCCGATCAAATAATCGGCGGGCTTAGGAATGGAGCATTAGTTCAATAAACACTCATTACTGTACTGTCAATGATTAGAAGACGTCTTTAGCAAACACCTTGGCGTCATTGGGAACTTGGCGGATTTCGATGGCTACGCCCTCGCCCAGGAGCTCTTGGATGTGTTCGGCATCCTTGTCGGTCGCAAAGATCGCGGGGGTCGGGTGAAGTGTCGTTTCGGGAGTCTTACGGGTTCCACCCAGATTAATCTCCTTGATATCCTTGCAGCCCTTGGAGAGACGATACACGTCCTCGATGGTCTCAACGATGATGAGCAGCGAATACTTGTCGGTAACGCCGCTGTTGAGCGCCTCGATAGCAGCATTGATATCTTTGATGACGAGCTTCACGCCGTTGGGGCGGGCGAGCCTCAAGGCCGCTTTCCTCATGTCGTCTTTTGCCACGGCATCGCTGGCAAGCAGGATGCAATCTACATCCAAAGCATGAGTCCAGGACATGGCGACTTGGCCGTGAATCAGTCGGTAATCAACTCTCGTAAGCTTAATCATCGTTATCATCTCCGCACGTGATAAAGGTAATGACAGGTGTGTGGCCCTAGCTAGGGCTCAAGCCGGAACTAACTAGAACTCTTCTTCCTCGGCGCCGGCAAGCATGTCCGCCGCCTCACAAAGCTGGATAAACGAACGCGATCCCTCAACCACAGCTTTGGCCTTGTCTGCATCCAGGGAATCCAGCTGCGTGACCATTTCGACAAGCAACGGCAGGTTCATTCCGGCAATCAACGTAAACGATCCGGCGACTTGCCTCTGAATGAACTCGTTGTTTACAGACCCGCCGAAGATGTCGGTCACAACAAACCATGTGTCGGCCGGATCTTTCGCATCCACCCACGCATCAATCAACGCCGCGACGTCTCTTGAATCGTCATCAACGTAGGCGCACAAACACTCGATTCGATCGTTGGCGCCCATCAGAATCTCGAGAGAGCTTTTCATACCTTGGGCGAGATAGCCGTGACTCGCTAGTAATATCTTATTCATAGTTCTCCAATAGTAATAAGACGTACTATATTGTCATATAGTATATGAGCAATCTCACCTGTGCAGAATGTCATTTTTCTAATTCCGCGAACGGTAACAATCGGTCGGTAAATCGCTGGATCTGCTTACAGATAGAACTTCAGTCGCTCGGTGCAATACACCTGACGGGAGACGAAGAGCGGCTTGCCGTCTGGAGCAAAACGTCTATCGACAAACAAGAGCAGCGAGGAGTCCAGCTCTACGTTAAGGTATGCCGCCTCGAGCTCGCTCGCATAACAGACCTCGAGCGTACGCGTGTTGGGGCCCATCTTGATCCCATGGCGATCGAGCACCGCCATCAGCGAATCATCGAGGGACTCATGCTCTAAGAATGAAAGCGTGTCAGAATAGCTGTTGGTTTCCAACATCGTAGGTTTGTCATCCACAAGGCGCAGACGGCGACTGCGCAACACCTTTTGGGTGTCGTCAACGCCCAGGAACTTTGCGTCTCGCAGGCTTGGAAAATCCCAGCCCATTTCAAGCACCCTGGTAGACGCCTGTTTTCCCGCAAGCTGGCACGAATGAGTAAAGCTCTCGCGGTCGTCCGCGGCATACATCTGCGTATCCGACGAAACAAACGTGCCCTTGCCACGAGCCCTCTCAACAAGCCCAGCATCTTCCATTTCTTTGATTGCCGAGCGCACGGTAATTCGGCTTACGCCAAATTGCTCAATGAGTTCTGTCTCGGTAGGGAGTTTGTCTCCCGGGCGGTACATGCCGTTGGCAATCAAATCAGAAAGTGCGCGAACAATCTGCTTGTACAGGGGGACAACGCTGTTTGCTTCAACCATATCAACCATACCTTTGCAACGAATCTGCAGTTCACTGATAAATGGCTTATATTGTATTATAACTTTTTATCGCTCCATGCCATTTCCAGCAAGTTTCGGCAAGCGGGGGGAGTTATTTTGAGCAGCGGAGTGTGGGACCCATCCACCTCCGCATACGGCCTCAATCTGACAGCGGTATATGCGTCCGATAAGCCGTTTGTTTTTTCTCCTGTCTATCTCTCGTAGTTATCTCTCGTCTTTCTGCTATCTCTCGTATTAGAGATACGTAAAAGATACCGAGAGTGGATTATTAGACGGTTTGAAATCGAGAGTGGATATTTGGACGGTTTTTGGGCTTTTTGAGGCTGATTCCGTCCGAAAATCCACTCTCGTTCGGTAACCGTCCGGATTTCCTCGCTCGTGTGTCCGGATTTCCACTCTCGTGTAGCGGACGTCCAGAAATCCACGTTCAAGCAGTGGCCGCACGCGGAGGCATCGTCCGATCCGCCGGCATCGTCTGCAGTTCGTCGCAGAGCTGCGGGCCCATATGGGTATACTCTCGGGGATTCGACTCGATTCGCCCCCGCTGGGGCGTCAAAGGAGACTGCATATGTCCACTACCTCAACCGACCCGCGCGCCGCTGCTGCCGTGCTGCTGGTGCCCGGCACCACCTGCCACGGCTTTGCCGTCGAGCGCCGCGAGACCGTGCCCGAGCTCGACTCGGACGCTTACGTGCTGCGTCACGTCGCCTCGGGCGCCCGCCTGCTGTACCTGGCGTGCGACGACGAAAACAAGGCCTTTGCCATTGGCTTTAAGACGCCGCCGGCCGATTCCACCGGCGTGTTCCACATTCTTGAGCACTCGGTGCTGTGCGGATCGGCCAAGTTTCCCGTCAAGGAGCCGTTCGTGGACCTGATCAAAAGCTCCATGCAGACGTTCCTCAACGCCATGACCTACCCCGACAAGACCATCTACCCCGTTGCCACCACCAACGAGCAGGATCTGTACAACCTGATGGACGTGTACCTGGACGCGGTGTTCAACCCGGCCATCTATACCAAGCCCACCATTTTTGAGCAGGAGGGTTGGCACTACGAGCTGGACCTGCCGGAGGGCGCCGCGGGCGAGGGCGACGGCAGCTCCGCGAGCCTGCGTGAGGGCACGCTGCGCTATAACGGCGTGGTGTTCAACGAGATGAAGGGTGCGCTGTCCGATCCCATGAGCGTGCTGGACGACGCCGTCAACGCCGCGCTCTATCCCGACACCGCCTATGCGCACGAGAGCGGCGGTGACCCGCGCGCGATTCCCGCGCTCACCTACGAGCAGTTCCTGGACACGCACGCGCGCCACTACAATCCTTCCAACTCCTACATCACGCTCTACGGCGACCTGGACGTGGACCGCGCGCTGGCTTTTTTGGACGAGCGCTATCTGTCGCAGCCGAGTGCCGCGAGCCGCCGCATGGACGCCGCCGTCGCCGCCGGCGAGAACCCGTCTGCGCTGGCACCCAATCCTCTGGACGTGCAGGCGCCTGTGACCTGCGAGTATAAGCGCGTCGAGATGGCCACCACGCCCGAGAACGCCCTGGTGGGCCTGGGCCTGGTGCTGGGCAGCGCGCTCGACCGCAAGCGCACGATCGCGGCGGATATCCTGTTCGAGGCGCTGCTGGGCTCCAACGAAGCGCCGGTTAAGAAGGCCATTCTGGCCGCCGGCCTGGGCGGCAACGTGGTGAGCTACACCGCGGCCGAGAGCCTGCAGCCCTACGAGCTCATCATGCTGCAAAACGCGCAGCCCAGCGTGGCGCGCGAGCTGCGCCGCGTGTTCCAGGACGCCTGCCGCGACCTGTGCGAGCACGGCGTTCCGCGCGAGCGCCTGGAAGCTATCATCAGCAGCAACGAATACGACCTGCGCCAGCGCGACTACGGTATCGCCGACGGCGTGGCCATTGCGTGCGACGCGCTGAGCACCTGGCTCTACGATGACGACGCCGCGACGCTGGCGCTCAAGTACGGCCCGGTGTACGAGGAGCTTCGCGACGAGCTGGACGGCAACTACTTTGAGGACCTGCTGCGCGAGCTGGTGCTGGAGAACGACCACATGGCGTTGGTCGAGCTGGTGCCAGTGGACACCGGTGCCGGCTCGGAGGGCGCCGAGGCAGCCGAGCTCACCGCCAAGCGCGATGCCATGACCGAGGCCGAGCTGGCCGACGTGGTCGAGCGCACGGCCTCGCTGCGTGCCGCGCAGGAGGCGGAAGACACGCCCGAGGCCAAGGCAACGCTGCCGCGCCTGCGCGTGTCCGACATTGGCGAGGCGCGCCCCGAGCCGCCGCTGGTCGTGGACACGACCGCGCCTATCCCCTGCCTGCGCCACGGTATCCCCACCAACCGCCTGGCCTACGCCATGCAGTATTTCGACCTGAGCTGCGTCGCGTTTGAGGACCTGCCCTATGTGACGCTGCTCTGCCGCCTGCTTAAGCAGCTGCCCACGCGCGAGCATTCGGCCGAGGAGCTCGACAACTTGCTCGCCGGCAAGCTGGGCTTTTTGAGCTTTACGACCGAGGTCATGACCCAGCCCGACGTGGACGGCGTGCGCCCCTACCTGCTGGTGAGCGCCGGCGCCCTGTCCGAGAAGATCGACGCGCTGGCGAGCCTGCCGCGCGAGGTGTGGTCGAGCACGCTTTTGCTCGATGCCGACGCTGACCGCGTGCGCGACGTGCTCACGCAGATTCGCATTGGGCTCGAGCAGGGCTTTATCAACAACGGCCACTCGGCGGCGCTCGGTCGCGCGATGAGCTACAGCTCGCCTTCGGCCGTGGTGCGCGAGCAGCTTTCGGGCGTTGATTTCTATCTGTTCCTGCGCGATCTGCTCGAGCACTTTGACGAGCGACTGGACGACCTGCGCGCCAAGCTTGCCGAGTTGGCAGGTCGTATCTTTGTGGTCGACGGCTGCATGGCGAGCTTTACCGGCAGCGACGAGGACTTTGACGCGTACTGGGCCGCCGCGGGTAACCTGGGGCTTGGCGCGGGCCACGGCGGCGCCGGCCGCGACGCGCTCGTGGTGCCGGCACCGCGCGACCGCCACGAGGCTTTTGTCATCCCCAGCGACATCTGCTTTGCGGCAAGCGCGTGCGACCCTCGTCGTCTGGGTATTGACGTGACGGGCGCCTGGGCGGTTGCCGCCAACGCGCTCTCCTACGACTACCTGTGGAACGAGATCCGCGTTAAAGGCGGTGCGTACGGCTGCGGATTCCGCGCGGCCGGCGAGCGCCAGACGGCGTTCTACACCTACCGCGACCCGGCAATCGATCCCTCGATTGAGCGCGTGGCGCACGCAGGCGAATGGCTCGGCAGCTTTGAGCCCGACGAGGCCGCCTTTGAGGGCTTTATCGTGAGCTGCGTGAGCGGCATGGACGCGCCGGTGAAGCCGTACGCGCTCACCAAGCGCCGCAACACGACCTACCTGGCCGGGCTCGATCCGCATGCGCGCGAGGAACGTCGTGCCCAGATGCTCGCCGCGACGCCCGGTGAGCTGCGCGCACTCGGCGCCGATGTGACGCGCATTGCGGCCGAGTCGCCAACCTGCGTCTTTGGCGGACGCGACGTCATCGCCAAGAGCAACGCCAACTTCAACGTAGTCGACCTGCTAGGCTAACGCACAAAGGTAGATTTTTAGGACATGCCTAAAAATCTACCTTTTTTCTGCGGCTTGGACGGGGCGGCACAGCCCACTGCGACGGTTTGTCTCGATCTGTAACAGCTAGACGGCAATATCGGCTCCAGATGTTACAGATCGAGATAGTTCCGAATGGCACCGGCCCTTTGTCTCGATCTGTAACACCTAGGCCCGTTTTTGCCGAGTAACTGTTACAGATTTAGACAAACTGCCCCAGACACTCGTCCTCAGCAAAAACCACCACAGAGGTGCCTGTCCCCTTTGTGGTGGTTTGTGTGGTGGTTTGGGCTGTCTTAATCTCGCACGGCTAGCGTACCTGGTAGGCGCGGGCGTTTCGCGCCGAGAGGAAGACCGTGGAGCCGTTATGGATAAGCGAGCTCACCTGCGGGGCGATAATCCCCGCAACGCCTCCCGCCAAGAGCAGCGAGTTGAGGCCGATGACCTCGCTAAACGATGCGTCCATGCGCTCCTCGAGTCCGAGCGCCAGACGGCGCAGCACCACGAGCGAGGCAAGGTCGCCGTCGGTGAGCGTGATGTCGGCGACCTCTTTGGCGATCGCGGTGCCCGAGCCCATGGCCACGCCCACGTTGGCGGCCGAGAGCGCCGGCGAGTCGTTGACGCCGTCGCCCACCATGACCACGCGGCGCCCAGCCGCGCGCATCTGCTCGATCACGGTGTGCTTGTCCTCGGGCAAAAGGTCGGCGCGGAACTCATCGATCCCCGCCTTGCCAGCGATGCGCGCGGCGGCGTTGGCGTTGTCGCCCGTGAGCATCACGATATGCTCAAAGCCCAGCGCACGGAGCTGCGCCAGTGCCTCGGGCGCGCCCGGTTTGAGCGGGTCCTGGATGCCGATTGCACCCTTGAGCACGCCATCGACCGCCAGGTAGAGCTTGGAGAGGCCGTCGAGCTTCTCCTCAATCAGCGCTCGCACATCGTCGGCGATCGCGACGCCCTCGTCCTCGACCACAAAATGCTCGGAGCCGATCACGCAGCGCTTGTCGTCGAGCGAGCTCGCGATACCGTGCGCCACCAGGTACTCGACCTCGGCATGGCGCTCGCGGTGCTCGAGCCCGGCCTCGGCAGCCGCATTGACCACGGCGCGCGCCACCGGGTGCGGAAAATGCTCCTCGAGGCAGGCCGAGAAGCGCAGCACCTGCGTGCGATCCCAACCGTCAAACGAAAGCACGTCCGCCACCTGCGGGGCGGCAGCAGTCAGGGTGCCCGTCTTGTCGAAGACGATGGTGTCGGCCGTGGCGAAGGCCTCAAAATGCTTGGAGCCCTTGACGGTGAAGCCCTCGCGCGCGCTCTGGCTCATGGCCGTGAGCACGCTGATGGCGCCCGTGAGTTTGAGCGCGCAGGAGTAGTCGACCATAAGCGCGGCGCTCGTGCGCACCAGGCTGCGGGTCTTGAGGTAGACGCCCGCAGCGAGCAGGAAGTTCCACGGCACAAAGGCGTCGGCCATATGCTCACGGCGGCTGAGCGACTCGGCCTTTAAGGCCTCGGACTGCTCGACCAGGCTCACGATCGAGCGCAGCTTGGTATCGGTCGCAGCAGCGCGCACGCGCACGTAGGCCTCGCCGTCCTCCACGGCCGTGCCGGCAAAGACGTCGTCGCCTGCACTGCGCTCGATAGCCAGCGGCTCGCCGGTGAGCGTGGACTGGTTGACCATGGCGCAACCCCACTCGACGGTGCCGTCGACGGGGATGGGCATGCCGGTGCGCACCACGATGAGGTCGCCGGCGACAAGGCTCGATGCCTGGACGCGGCGCTCCTCCGCCCCGCGCAGCGTCGGGTCGCCGCAGGGGATGAGCTGCGCGTAGTCTGGCACGTCGAGCAGCGAGTAAATGAGCTGGTTTTGCGATTGCGCGCGGGTGTAGTCCTCAAGGAGCTCACCCAGGTTGAGCAAAAGCATCGTGCTGGCGGCGGTGCGCCAGTCGCGCTTGAGGAAGGAGATTCCGATGGCTGCGGCGTCGAGCACGGGCACGTCGAGGCGCGCGCCGGCAAGAGACGCGAGCGCGGCCTTGAGAAAGCCGCGGTAGCTCCAGACGGTATAGATCGTGGAGAGCGGTGCCGGCAGGAACCAGCGGCGGGCTAAATGTCCGCCGAGGAGCGTGGCGATATCCATGAGCAGGCTGTTGGTGCGCGGCGCAAGCGCGACGGTGCAGTCGCGGCGGGCCTCGTCCACGGCCGTGCGGTCGATAGCGGCGATGGCGGCGAGCGCCTGGGCGCGGGCGGCAGGCTCAAACGCGACGGCGAGCGAGCCCGTGCGCGGATAGACCGTCGCCTTTTGGATGACGGGATGTTGGCGGAGGGCGCGCGTGAGGGCGTCGATATCCGCCTCGGGCACGCGACCGGCGAGCTTAACGCGCACGCGGCCGGGAACCTCGTGTTGGATGGTGTAGTTCATGCGTGAAGGCCTCTCTTGGTACGGGGCGTCAAACGTGCGCCCCAAAGAGCAGCAGCTGCGTCGCCCGGGGGCGATCGCAGCTGCTTAGAGTCGTTGAGACAAGCGTTGGGCGCGAGGTCTACTCGGCCTTGCCGCCCTCGACGACCTCCACGTCAACGGGGTTGTTGAGGTACTCGGCCTCGGCAACGATGTCGTCGACCTGGGCCTTGGCCTGCTCGACAATGTCCTGGTAGCCGGCCTTGACGCGCATGCCGGCGGCAACGGTAGCCACGGCGGCACGCTTGGCGGTATCGGACGCGAGAGCCTTGGGAACAACGACGCCCAGGACGGCGCCGGCGGCAACGAGCAGGGAGTGAGTCTTGGAAATGCTGACCATGGATGATCCTTTCGGACGTGTGGATAGAACGGTAGTTAGTTCAGACTAACATTCTTTGAGTAGACGAGGATGCAAAGTTACCGTACGGCAACCCCGAACGCGCGTCTTTTTGCGTTGTGCTGCTGAACTGGGGTTCAATCTACCCCGCAAGTGCGGAGGTAGGCCATGGTAACTCGCGTTATGCACATCTCAACCATAGTTGCGCACATGCAACCGTTAGCGGTGGCTAACCGCCGGATTGTCGGCCGACCCGAGGACCGGCGATCAACCTGCCCATTCTCGCGACGGAAGGGATAGACTTTGTAGCAACCGAACAGCTGCTTTGGAGGAATGCATGCTCGACGTTGTGCAACAAAAACAAGCCACCCGCGCCGAAGCGCTTGCCCGGCGCGACGACATCCCGCAGGCTCTCCGTGAGCAAAAGTCGGCCACGATATCTTCCCGGCTCGCAGCAAAACTCGACCGACTGCTCGACAACCATCAAGGCGGCCCGGTAACCGTGGCAACGTATTCGGCAATGGGATCCGAGCCCGATCCCTCTGCATTTGCCAGCTACGCCGAACGGCGCGGCTGTCGCGTCGTGTACCCCTGTATGCTCGCGGCAGCCGAAGCCGCCGCGAGCGGCCAGCGCATGTGCATGCGGGCAGTCGCAGCTGGAGACGCGTTCGCGGCCCCGTTTATCGCCCACCCCACGCGAGCCTTCGCGGCCGCGGACATCGACAGCGACCGCTTCCCCATCGTGCCTGCCGAAGCGCTCGACATGATCGTCGTGCCGCTCGTGGCCTTCGACCTCACCGGCGCACGGCTGGGCTACGGCGGCGGCTGCTACGACCGCTACCTGCCCACACTTCGTCCCGACTGCCAGATCATCGGCATCGCCTTTGACGAGCAATGCGTCGACCACGTCCCCACCAATGCCCACGACCTGCCGCTACCCAACATCATCAGCGCTTAACGGCCGGCGCACCTCCCGACAGGTCTAGTGCTCCTCGCCGGCGCGGGCCAGGTCGTAGGGCGTGGTCTGGTAGACGTAGTAGTTGAGCCAGTTGGTGTAGAACAGCTGAGCCTGGCTGCGCCAGACGTTGCGCGGCTCGGCCGTGGGGTCGTCGCCCGGGAAGTAATGTGCCGGCACCTCCGGATTAAGCCCACGCTTCACGTCGCGCTCGTACTCAAGGCGCAGCGTGTCGGTATCGTACTCGGGATGGCCAAAGACAAAGAAGCGACGGCTGTCGGTCGACTTGACGATGTACAGGCCCACCTCGTCGGACACGGCCACGACCTCAAGCTGCGGCTCGGCCTCCACGTCCTCGCGGCGCACATCGGTGTTGCGCGAATGCACGGCATAGAAACGGTCGTCGAAGCCGCGGACCAGCGGGCTTTGCGGCTTCACCAGATAATGCTCGAACACGCCGCTCGCCTTTGCCGGCAGGTCATACTTCTGAATACCGTAGTGGTGATACAGGCCCGCCTGTGCGCCCCAGCAAATGTGCAGCGTAGAGTGCACGTGCGTGGTGGACCAGTCCATGATCTGGCAGAGCTCGGGCCAGTAGTCGACCTCCTCGAACGGCATCTGCTCCACCGGCGCGCCCGTGATGATCAGGCCGTCGTAGTGGATGTCGCGGATGTCGTCGAAGGTGCGGTAGAACGTCTCCAGGTGGCCGGCACTCACGTGCGTGGCCTCGTGCGTCTTGGTGCGCAGCAGGTCCACCTCCACCTGCAACGGCGTGTTGGAGAGCTTGCGCATGATCTGCGTCTCGGTGGCGATTTTGGTTGGCATGAGGTTGAGGATGAGCACGCGCAGCGGACGAATGTCCTGGTGCAGTGCGCGGTACTCGGTCATGACAAAGATGTTCTCGCTCTCGAGCTGCGCGGCGGCAGGGAGGGCGTCGGGAATGCGAATGGGCATGGATGCTCCTTACGAGTCAGTTGCAGTTATGGTACAACGAGCGGCCCCATCCGCGCGAGTGTATCGCCCAGCGGTAGATTTTCGGGACATGCCTTAATTTCTACCTTTCGGCCATCCGGGCACAGTTCGCCCCAAAACGCCCAAAAGTAGAAATTAAGGCATGTCCCGAAAATCTGCGACGCTTTAGCCTAGCAAAGTGACGGTAGGACGCTACAATGGTTCGACGCGAAAAACTCGGCCGAAAGGATACATATATGTACCAGACGCGTAAGATCGGTGTGGTCGGCCAGGGCCACGTAGGAGCACATGTCGCCAACAGCCTGCTCATGCAGGGCATTGCCGATGAGCTGTACCTGTGCGATATCAACGAGGCCAAGGTGACGTCCGAGGTCCAGGACCTGCGCGACTCCCTTTCGTTTGTCCCGTACAACACCAAGATCGTCAACTGCTACGACCACTACGAGGAGCTGGCCTGCTGCGACGTCATCGTCAACGCCGCCGGCAAGGTCGCGCTGGCCGCCGGCAACCGCGACGGCGAGCTGTTCTTTACCACCGACGCCGCGCGCACCTTTGCCAAGCGCATCGTCGACGCCGGCTTCGACGGCATCTTCGTCTCCATCTCCAACCCCTGCGACGTCGTCTGCACCGAGCTGTGGCACCTGACCGGCTACGATCCCAAGAAGATCATCGGCTCGGGCTGCGGTCTGGACTCCGCCCGCCTGCGCACCGAGATCTCCAAGAAGGTCGGCGTGAGCCCCAAGTCCATCGACGCCTACATGATCGGCGAGCATGGCTTTAGCCAGCTGGCCGCCTTTAAGGCCGCAACCATCGCCGGCAAGAGCCTCAACGAGCTTCAGGCCGAGAACCCCGACAAGTACGCCTTTGACCACATGGAGGTCGAGGAGCTTGCACGCAAGGGCGGCTACGTAACCTACCAGGGCAAGCAGTGCACCGAGTACGCCGTTGCCAACTCCGCCGCGCGCGTCTGCGCCGCCGTGCTTCACAACGAGCATGCCGTGCTTTCCGCCTCCACGCTCATGACCGGCCAGTATGGCGAGGAGGGCATCTTCACGTCCCTGCCGTGCGTGATCGGCGCCGAGGGCGTCGAGGAGGTCTACACGCTCGACCTGTCCGACTACGAGCTCGAGGGCTTCCACAAGAGCTGCCAGCACATCCGCGACAACATCGCCCAGCTCGACTGGTGGGATGCCGAGGCCTACGACGCAAAGTAGGCCGCCGCTTGACGCGACACTTCGCGCATATCGATGCCATGCAGAGCGGGCCGCGCGGGAAATCCCCGGCAAGGCCCGCTTTTTTGACCCCCTACAGCACGCCCGTAGATTCAGGTCTAATACTTTTCCCGAGAAGTGAACGAGTCAAATCGGACCCCCGAAACATCGACACTTTTCAGGCCCCATTTCCTGCGGTTTCATTGGGATTTTCCTGCGGTTTTGACGCCAAAAAGTGTGGATGCTTCGGGGGTCCCAAAAAGGTCGTTCACTTCTCGGGAAAAGTATTAGACCTCGTTTTCCGGCTGTTTCCGGCACCCAGAAAAGGGCGCCAAAACACAAACGGGGCCCGCGTTTGGCGAGGGCCCCGTCGCAAAAGATCGCTCCCGGTTAAAAAGTTCGCTTTCCCGATTACCTAGTACTGTTCGATGCCCATGTAGCGACGAATCTCGGGGCTGTGGTCGAACACCTTACCGCGGGCTGCGCGCAGCTCGCAGCTCATCGCGTAGAAGAAGATCGGCTCCAGGTACGAACGCACGCTGGCGGGCACCTCGCCCACGCCGTACTCGAGCGCATCGAGCACCATAACCGTATCGGTGTGCGTGTCGAGGAACGCAAGCGCGCGCTCCTCCATGGGGCGGCACTCGCCCGATCCGAGCTGCACAAAGTAGAACACGCCAGGCTCGGTAGCCTCGAAGGGACCGTGGAAATACTCGCCGGAGTGGATGTAGCAGCAATGCTGCCACTGCATCTCCATGAGCGAGCAGATGGCCATGGCGTAGGTCTGGCTAAAGTTGGGGCCGGAACCCAAGATATAGAAGAACTTGTGCTGCTGGCAGAGCTCGGCAAAGCGGTCGCCCAGCTCGGCGTTGACCTTCTCGCGCGCGGCGGGCAACAGCGCGTCCATCTGCTTAAGGCCGGCGTACATGTCGGGGAGCGCCTCGTAGCCCTCCTGCTGGTCGAGCAGCTCGGCAGCCATCAGAACGCCGATGCCCTGCGGGACCTCGGCCTGCGACTCGCCCTTGCCCCACGGATAGACCCAGGTGGTCCACTTGCCGTTATCGATCTTGGAGCCCGCGTAGTCGGTCATAGCCACGACCTCGGCGCCGGCGGCCAGCGCCATCTCGCAACCGTCGATGACCTCCTGCGTGTTGCCGCTGTGGCTGCAGGCGACGACGAGCGACTTCGGCCCCAGGCTCTTGGGGGCCATCAGGCAAAACTCGCGCGCGGTGTAGACCGTCGAGGCAAACGTGGTGGCCTCGCGCTTGAGCAGCTCGTTGGCCGGCATCAGGTCGATCATCGAACCGCCGCAGGCGATCCAAAAGACGCTCTCGATCTTACCCTTGCGCTCGATAATTTCCTGAATCAGATCGTGTGCGTTCACGGTGACGCTCCTCCTTGTGTGGCGGCTTTGAACGGCGGCGGCTCGTACCTGCGGTCGTTCTATGTTGTCCTATTTATAGCACGCACGACGACGCCCGTGAAGTCATCTCAGCAAATTTGTTCTATGTTGTTCTATCTGTGGACGTTAGATGTCGAAGACGTAGCGCGAGCCCACGATCTTTTGGCGCCCGAGCAGCAAGGGCCGCTCGTCTGCATCGGTAAAGTAGGCCTCCATATAGAAGAGCGGCTCGCCGACCGGCACCTCCAGCAGCGGGGCCGCCTGGGCATCCGCCAGCGCAATCTCCACGGTGCAGGGATCGGACTTGAGCGGCGCGCGACCCGAATGCTCGGCAACGAGCGCAAAGATTGAGTTATCGGTGAGGTCCTCGTCGGCCAGCGTCTGCAGGTAGGGATGGTCGGCGAGCACAAAGGCGTTGTTCTCGAGCATGACGGGGATGCCGTCGGCCGTGCGCACGCGCTCGACCACGATAAGCTCGCAGCCGGGCTCCACGCCAAAGAACACCGCATCCTCACGTGTCGCCGCGACCACCGTGCGCGACACCAGGCACGCTCCGGCCACCATGTCGTTGGCGGCGCAACCCTCAGTAAAGCTCTGGACGTCGCCCTTCTGGCGAATCTTGCGCTTGAGCTTGGGCGCGCACACAAAAGTGCCCCTCCCCTGCTGACGGCTGAGATACCCCGCGCGCGAAAGTTCCTCGATGGCGCGGCGCACGGTAATGCGCCCCACGCCGTAGGACTTTGCAAGCTCCATCTCGGAAGGAATGCGCGAGCCAGCTGCGTACACGCCGCGCGCGATCTCGCCCTTTAGGTCATCCATGACCTGCTGGTACAGCGGCACGGCGGAAACCTCGGCGCGCTCGGAACGTTCGGTCTTGCTATCGGATGCCATCGTTACGCTCCATCCCGCGCATGCTCGGACTCAAACTCTTCAATCGCCGCCATAAACTGCTCGCCAAAGGCGTCGGCCTTTTTCTCGCCGATGCCGCTGACCTGGACAAGCTCGTCGTGTGTCTGCGGGCGCAGACGGCACAGGCCGCGCAGGGCCTTGTCGGAGAAAACCATATACGGTGCCATCTCGAGCTCGGTCGAGATTTCCTTGCGCAGGGCACGCAGGCGCTCGAACAGCTCGGCATCGTCGCCCACGCGCGGGCGCTGATCCAGCTCGGCCTCCTCGCGTAGCAGATCCACCGCGCGGCGGGCGCGGGCCGAGGCCTTGCGCTTGGAAGCGCGACGCTTAACGGTAAAGGCAAACGCCTCGTCCTCGACCTCGCCGGCGCGCGGGCCCAGCCCCACGACCGGGTACTGCCCCTGCGAGGTAGCCAGATAACCGCGGCCGCACAGCTGGCCGATGATGTCCTTGATGCGCCCGACCGATTCGCTCGACAGCTCGCCATAGCCGCGGTCCTCGTCCAGATGCATTTGGCGGATGCGCTCGGTGTTGCCGCCGTGGAGCACATCGGCGATGAGCGATTTGCCAAAGCGCATGGGGCGCGTGGCCACATAGCGCACGGTGGCGCGGGCCATATCGGTGACGTCCTCGACCTCGAACTGTGTGAGGCAGTTGCTGCAGTTGCCGCAGCCCTCGGCGGCGTCGGCGGCGGCACCACCCACGGCCGCATGCTCGGCCGCGGCCTCGTCGCCAAAGTAGCGCAGCATGTATTCGCGCAGGCAGCCGGTGGTATTGCAGTAGCCTTCCATCTGGCTGAGCAGGCGATATCGATTCTGGAGCGCCCACGCGCGCTGCTCATCGTCGAGCGCCTCGTCAGCCGCATCGCCGCGATCGATCAAAAAGCGGCGCATGCGAAAATCGTTGCCGTTCCACAGCAGGTGGCAGCTGGCCGGGTCGCCATCGCGGCCGGCGCGGCCCGCCTCCTGATAGTAGGCCTCGATGCTCTCGGGCACGTTGTTGTGAATGACGTAGCGCACGTTGGGCTTGTCGATGCCCATGCCAAAGGCGTTGGTGGCAACCATCACCTGTATATCGTCGTCGATAAAGGCGCGCTGGCTTTGGCGGCGGGCGTCGTTGCCCATGCCGGCATGGTAGCGGCCAACGCGAATGCCGCTAGGACCCAGCGCCTCGGCAAGCTCGCCCGCCAGCGCATCGACCGTCTTGCGGGTCGAGCAATACACGATGCCGCTCTCGCTCGAATGCGCAATCACATAGTCGCGCACCCACGCGGCCTTGGCCTTGTCGCCCATCTCCTCGCAGCCAAAGTAGAGGTTCTTGCGATCAAAGCCCGTCACCGCGCACGCGGGGTTTTGCAGGCCGAGCATCTGCTGAATATCTGCACGGACGCGCTCGGTTGCCGTGGCGGTAAAGGCCGCCACGATGGGGCGCCGCGGCAGGGAATCGATGAACTCACGAATCTGCAGGTAGGCGGGGCGGAAATCCTGGCCCCATTGGCTTACGCAGTGGGCCTCGTCAATGGCCACGAGCGGCACGCCAATGCCGCCGTCCGCTGCGGCCTCCTGTGCAAAGGCTAAAAAGCGCGGCTCGAGCAGGCGCTCGGGCGCCACGTACATAAGCTGGTAGCGGCCCTCGCGCGCCCGCTTGAGCACGGTGTTTTGTTGGGCCGGGGTTAGGCTGGAGTTGAGATAGCTGGGGTGCGCGCCCGCCGCGAGCAGCGCGCGAGTCTGGTCCTCCATAAGCGACAGCAGCGGACTCACCACAAAGGTGATGCCGGGCAGCATGAGCGCGGGCACCTGGTAGCAAATGGACTTGCCGGCGCCCGTGGGCATAACGCCCAGCGCATCGCGGCCGGCAAGGATCGCATCGACCATGCGGTCCTGTCCCGAGCGAAACGAGGTGTAGCCAAAATAGGCGCCGAGCGTGTCGAGCGCCATCTGCTGCATGCTATCGGTCATGGTTTCCTAACGTCCAAGTCATCTGCCGCCGATTATACGCCGCCATGCGGACCAGTGCCGCATGGCTGCCAGCCACGGGCAGCGCGATCCGAAGGGTAGTCATTTAAGTCTGTCCCCAATGAGTACCTGGAGCAAAACAACACCGCAGGTAGAGGACGGACAGACACTATGACCCAATCCAGGGGCACGGAAACGACAGGAGCCCCCGCTCGTGACCGCGGGTCGGGGCTGCGACAATGTTGTTGAAGTGCCAGAGGCGCAGCCGCGCCGCAACGAGGTTGGGAGGCTCCCGTGCCTAGATATTCTACCGCCTTCGGAATGGACGTACACCTCAGGTCCACCACCGTCTGCGCGCTCGACGCGGAGACGGGCGAGGCCGTGACGAGGAGGTTCCGCGGCAACCCCTGGGGCGAGGTCGCGGAGTGGATGTCGGGCTTCCCCGGCCCGTCGCTCGCCGCCTACGAGAGCGGCTACCTCGGCTTCGCCCCGCAGAGGGAGCTCTCCGGGCTCGGCGTCGACTGCGTCGTCGCGGCCGTCTCCAAGGTCCCGAGGTCGGCCGCCGACCTCTCGTCCAAGAACGACCGCAACGACGCGGCCAGGATGGCCAAGGCGATACTGTCGCACGACGTCACCCCGGTATGGGTGCCGTCCCCCGAGATCGAGGGGCTCAGGGACCTCGCCGCCGCCCACGACGCCGCGACCGCGAGGCTCGCGGCGGCGAAGCAGCGGCTCCTGGCGTTCCTGGCCCGCCGCGGCTATGTCTACGGCGGCACGACGCCGGCCGGCAACCCCCGGAAGTACTGGACGTACGGCTTCCTCAGGTGGCTCGACGGCATACACCCCGCCGACGACGGCGGCATCCGGGCGCTTGCGGCGCTGAGGAACGAGGTCGAGGCGGCCGACGAGACGAGGGAGGCCCTCCTCGCCGAATACAGGGCCGCCGTCGCGGCGGGCCCCCTCTCGGCCGAGGTCGAGGCGCTCCAGTCGATCAAGGGGTGCGGGTTCGCGCTCGCCGCCGCCTTCGCGTCCGAGGTCGGCGACTTCTCGAGGTTCCGCTCCGGCAGGCAGGTGACGGCCTACTTCGGCCTCGCCCCGAAGCAGAGGTCGAGCGCGGACTCCGTGCGCCTCGGCGGAATCAGCGGGGCCGGCAACGCGCTCGTCAGGAAGCTGACTGTCGAGGGGTCCTGGTGCTACGCCCAGGCCGGCCACCAGCCGAAGCTGATGCCCAAGGGCTCCGGCGTGCCCCTCGAGATAAGGATGCACGGGAGGAAGGGGTCCGAGAGGCTCCTGCGCCGCCGCGAGGAGATGATCGCCCGCGGGATGCCGCAGGCGAAGGCGAACGCGGCCACCGCGGCCGAGCTCGTGAGGTGGCTGTGGGCCCTCGGCACGATGTGCCGGGAGGGCGCGGAATAGACATAAGCCCCCGTCCCGGCGAGCCGGGCAGCCTTCGGGGACACCCCCGTTCTCGCTGTGCGCGCGGCGGCCGCCGCATGCGCGAAGACAGACTAGGGGAACCCCGCCGAAGGAGAGGATTGCGGGCCGCCGGAGCGGTATCCGCGGATATGAGACTGAGCCGAAGGCGTCGATGACATGCCGGGGGCGGACCGGGACGGGTTAACGGCAGGCCCCGCCGACCGATTGCAAGCGGTCGGCGGGGCCATTGTGGCCCTTGACAGTGGATTGGGTCATATGAGCGAGCGACGTCCAGGGCGAACAAGTTGGCATGAAAAAGGCAAGGCATAGACCTTCTGGTCATGCCTTGCCTTTTGAATGACAAATTGTCGCCCTGGGCGGCGCGCAGCGTCGGCCCGTTACGCGGTTTGGTAAAACCGCGTAACTTACATGACCATAACGTAGCGCGATCCCACGTAGTACTGCTTACCCATCAGGACCGGCTCGCCATTGGGGCCGATAAAGCCGGCACGCAGGTTGAGCAGCGGATCGTGTGGAGCAATGCCCAGCTCAGCCGCCTGCTCGGCATTGGCGCGAACGGCCTCGACCGTGCGGTAGCCAACCGAGACAATCGGCGTTCCGCCAACACGCTCGACCTCGGCAAAAATCGACTTGTCCTCAAGATCGGCCGTCAACAGCTCACGGTAGGCGTCAAACGGCACAAAGATGTTCTCCTCAAAGATGGGCTCGCCGTCGGCTGTGCGCACGCGCTTAATATGCAGCAGCAGCGCGTCCTTTTGCAGGCCAAAGAACTCCATCTCGTTTTGACGTGCCGGCACAATCTGGCGATCGACCACATGCGCGCCCGCCTTCATGCCGTTGCTGGCACACAGCGCGGTAAACGTCTGCAGCGTCGAAGCGTGGAACTGACGATTGATGTGCGGCGTGGAGACAAAGGTACCACGGCCCTGCTGCTTAACCAGGTAGCCATCGGAGCACAGCTCCTCGACGGCGCGGCGCACCGTAATGCGGCTCACGTCGTACTGCTCGGCTAGCTCAAGCTCGGACGGAATACGCTCCTTGGGTGCATAAACACCTTTCTCGATCGCATCCTTGATTTCGTCGTAAATCTGCTGGTAAAGCGGTGCATTTTTGGGCGCAGGCATATCTAATCACTCTTATCGAAATATCGAAATAACTAATACGTATATAACGTCTAGTTTCATATTACCTCATAATGATAAAACGATACACCCTCCCTACCAAAAAGCGACAGCTTCATTTTGGTAGGTTTTATCTGGGCAAACGAGAGCCTCTCGAAAGCAACGGGGCTTTCGGGGGGCTCGTTCGGATGGGTTGCGCAGGACCGGCAAAATGCCAATACCCTACTTGCCGTCGTCCTGCTGCAGGCTGTCCTGTTCGCTGAGGCGCGCCTGCCTGCTGGCCATGCGTGCGGGCTTGTCGGGATCGGGAACGGCCGTGGGCATGGGCTCGTCGACATGACCACCCCACCAGCCGCCCACAAAGTTGAGCGTGTGGAACACGTTGATCACGGCGCCGGGATCAACGTCGCACACCAGCTTGATAATGTCCTGACTCTCGTAGGTCGAGACAACGGTGTTCAGCAGGTACATCTTTTCGCGGCTATATCCGCCGACGACCTCGGCGCAGCTAATGCCGTGCTGAAAATGGTTTACGTAGGCAGTCATGACCTCGTCTGCCTTGCGCGTCGTGATCTGCAGCGTCACGCGATCGTAGCGACGATAGAAACTGTCGATGGTCTTGGTCGAAATAAACTGGAACACGATGGAATACGCCGCCTTGTCCCAGCCAAACATAAAGCCAAAGATCGCCAGGATAAAGCAGTTGAAACCAAAGATGACGCCCCAGATGGTCTTGCCCGTGTGGTTGGAAACCCACAGCGCGATAAAGTCGGTGCCGCCGGTGGATGCGCCGGATTTAAGTGCGATGGCAGCGCCCAGACCCGAGACCACGCCGCCAAAAATGATGAGCATGATCTTGTCGCCCAAAAACGGCGCGAAGTGAAAGACGTTGAGGAACAGCGACGAGAGCACGACCTGCATCATCGAGAAGATGACGAAGCGCTTGCTAATGCCGCTCCAGCATAGGAGCGCCACGGGGATGTTGAGCGCGAGCATACCGAGCGAAATGTCGATGCGAACGCCGCCCAGCGAGGTAACGCGATCGAGCAGGACCGCAACGCCGGTGAGGCCGCTCGGAAGCAGGTCGGCGGGCTGAACGAACGCCTGGATCAGGAATGTCTGGAGAACGGCGGAAATCGTGACCGCCACGGCAGTAATGGCGCGGCGGACGATGGTGAGGCGGCCGAGTACGAGCACTCGGTCCGTGAGCTGATCGATGGCGTTCGCCACGCAGGCTCCTTTCGAAGGCAGATGTAGTTGTGGGGTATGTCCGCGATTGTAGCATGGAGCGTGCGGGGGCGCTTCAATTCACCCTCTCTCGACAACCAAAGCGGGACCAGCAACCCCACGACCAAAGGCCCAAATTACAAGTGAGTAGACTTTACGCGACCTGCAGAGCACACCCAAAACCGCCACCCATGTGACCTGCGGTTTTACTAGAGCAGATGCGCTTTGTGCTCGTCTTGCATCAAAAAGTCTACTCACTTAGTCCGAATCGAAGCCAAACGGATCCAAATAGATGACAAATTAAGCCAATCCGCAGCAAAAGACGCGTGAATCAGTGCTTCTCTCGGCGGATTGACGCTACAAAGCGGCCAAAATGTCGGTCAGATTATCGATAACGGCATCGGCTCGCGATTGATCGAGGTTGACACCCTCGTGCGGACGCAGCGCCAGGACGCGGGCGCCGGAGCGCTTACCAGCCTCGATGCCCAAAGGCGAATCCTCGATAACCAGGCACTCGGCAGGCTCCACCCCCAGCGCCTCCATGGCACGCAGGTAGATCTCGGGGTCGGGCTTAAACGCACTGCACTCGTGACCGCTGATGGTGTAGTCCAGCACGTCGGCGATACCGGCAATCTCCACCAGCTCGTCGATCAACTCGCGATAGGACGAGCTCGCGATGGCACACTTCACGCCACGCTCATGCAGCTCACGCATCACCGGCTCCGCCTGCTCGTTGAGCAGCTCGGCATACGGAACGGGGTGGTCCGGGCTGTAGACCTGCTTGTACTCCACGCGTAGGCGCTCGCGCAGCTCAACATCGTCGGGCACCAGCGCCTCCCAAATGGCCGGCTCGTTAGACCCCGAAAGATCGGGAATCTCGTCAAAGTGGAACCCCTTCTCTTCCATAAACGCCACGCGGCGGCGGTTGTAGAACCACTCGGTATCGACCAGCACGCCGTCCATGTCAAACAGCACTGCCTTGATCATACGCATCTCCTCCTACCTGCCAAAAAGGGACAGGTTTATTTTGGTAGGTTTTATCTGGGGTTTTATGACGCGACAGACACGCCCCCAAAGCAAAAAGGGGACGGGGCGCAAACCCCATCCCCTCTCAATCAACCTGTAAGGTCTACTTACTTGTGATTAGTAGGAAAGCTTCCACATGTAGCGACGCATGGTCAGCGGGTGCTGACGGGCCTCGGCGATCTGGTTGCCGTACTCGCGCATAACGGCGAGGTGCAGCAGCGGGTTGAAGTAGGTGATGACGCTCGCGGGCACGGCGTCAGCCAGGCCGTAGTCCTTGGAGTCGATCAGAGCGACCTTGGCGCCCATGCGCTCAAGGAAGGTGAGGGCGCGGGCGTCCATCGGACGGGTGGCGCCATCGGACATGAAGAAGACGTAGGGCTTACCCTCGGTGGAAACCTCGAACGGGCCGTGGAAGTACTCGCCGGTGTTGTAGGCGGCGGCGTCGATCCACTGCATCTCGGTGAACAGGAAGGCGGCGTGAGAATAAGCCATCTTCTCGGAGGCACCGGAAGCCATGAAGTAGATCATCTTGTCGTCCTTGAAGTCCTCGGCGAACTTCTTGGCGAGCTTCTTGCAGTGCTGAGCGGCGTTCTCGCAGAGATCGAAGATGTTGGTGAGGCCGGTGATCATGTCCTCGTAGTGGTCATAGCCCTCGGTCTGCTGAAGGATCTCGAGAGCAAGAGCGATAGCATAGCCGGGCTTCTCGCACTTGGCAGCGTAGTTGGCGTGGAAGCCGTGAACGATGACGTGGTCGGCGTCAACGGTCAGAGCGGAGCCAGCCTTGTTGGTGAGGGAGACGACCGGGCAGTTGTGCTTCTTGGCGGTCTTGTTGGCCTCGACGGTCTCGGGCGTGGAGCCACCGAGGGAGCAGGTGATCACGAAGGTGTGCTCGTTGACCCAGGAGGGCGTGTCGTAGTTGAACTCGTTAGCGGTGAAGATCTGAACGTTCAGCTTGTCCGTGTTGTTGGCCAGGAAGTACTTGGCGGGGTACAGGTCGGACATGGAAGCGCCGCAGCCGACGAAGGCGACGCTGTGGATCTCGTGGTTGGACAGGACGTCAGCGACGATCTGCTTAGGGAGGTTAAGGTCGATCTCGTACATCTGACACATTCCTTTCGATTTTTGCGGCGCCACATTGCCGGGCGCTCGCAGGGTTACCGTGGTTTGGACCGAGTCGCCGGCCCGTTGAGGATGCGACAAAGGAACTGTCCCTTTGTCACATTATTGGGGATGGAAGCCTGCCTGGGGTATGGGATGCCAGGCAGGCCCCCGGGGGAAAGCGGTTAGGCGCTTAGTCGCGACTAGGCCAGGATGCCGGCCGCGGAGAGGGCGATGCCGCCCACGATGGCGATCACGAGAAGCCAACCGGTGTTGACGTTCTTCTTGATGAGCCAGTACATAAGGCCGGTGAGGCCAAGCGAGATCATCTGAGGCATCATGCCGTCCAGGATGTCCTGGATAACGACGGTACCCTCAGCGAACTGCAGCGGGGTGGTGGCGCCGATTAGCGTAGCGATCATGCCGCCCACGGACATAAGGCCCACGATGCCGCAGACATACATGAGCTTCTCCATGAGGTCGCCGCCCTGGAGCTTGCTCAGGTACTCGTGGCCACCCTGGTAGCCGATCTTGGCGGCAAACCAAGTGATCAGCACGGAAGGCACGATGGAGATGAGCATGGCCAGGATCGGGCCCATGATGGAGCCCTGTTGAGCCAGCTGAACGCCCAGGCCAAAGGCGATAACGCGGATGGTGCCCTGGAAGAAGGAGTCACCGATGCCGGAAAGCGGACCCATGAGGGAGGTCTTGACCGCGTTAATCGAATCGGGATCGAAGTTCTCGGGATCCTTGGCGTACTCCTCCTCCATGGAGGCGGAGAGACCCAGGATGAAAGCGCTCGTCTGCGGGGTGCAGTTGTAGAACGCCATGTGACGGTGGTAAGCCTCTTTCTTAGCAGCGAGCTGCTTGGGGTCGGACTCGTCCGGATAGAGGCGATCGAGCGTGGGAACCATGCCGTAGAGGAAGCCCATGTTCATCTGACGCTCGTAGTTCCAAGAGGCCTGGATGGCCCAGGAGCGCCAGAAGAACTGGCTGACCTTCTTGTTCAGGGACACGTCCTTGGTTGCGGTTGCCATAGTGTGTTCCTCCTTAGTCTTCGTCGTCTTCGAGCGGATCGTAGTCGGAATCAACGCCGGCAGCAGCATGGGAACCGTTGAACTTGAAGCCCATGAAGACGACAGCCAGGCACACACCGATCAGAGCGACCGCGATGACGGACAGGTTGAGGTAAGCGGCGAGCAGGAAACCGATGAACAGGAACGGAGTCATACCCTTCTTGATCATCATGGTGAGCAGCAGGGCCAAGCCGTAGGCGGTCATGATCTTGGTCGAAACGTTAAGACCAGTGGACAGCCACTCGGGAACCATGTTGACGATGGCCTGAACCAGGTCGGTGCCAACAAAGACGGCGAGGAAGATCGGCAGGAAGTACATGATGGCGTACAGACCGGAGCCAGCGCAGATGTGCATACGGTAGGCGGTCTTGAACTTTCCGTTATCGATCGCGCTATCGGCCACATGGGTGAGGGCGGCGATGATGGAACGGAACACGATGCCGAGGAGCTGACCCAGGACGGCGACCGGGATGGCGATCGTCATGGCGGTCTCGGCGGAAGCATCGGTCAGGCACGCGAAGGCAGCGGCCACGATGCCGCCCAGGACCATATCGGGCGGAACGGCGGCGCCGACCTGCACCAGGCCCATGGACACGAGCTCGACGGCGGCACCGACGGCAAGGCCGGTGGGCACATCGCCCAGCAGCAGACCGACGAGCGTAGCGCCAACGAGGGGCTGCTCGAAGTTAAGACGACCGAGCAGGCGGGAGTCCCACATGCAGAACACGCCGACGAGGCCGACGAGCACCGCACTGATGAACGTATTCATACCCTTCTCCTTTCAGTCAGGCAAAAGCCTGGTTGATTACAGCTTGGCGTCGATGTCGACGCTCTGATACGTAGGGGTCTGCTGGACGTAGAGCTTGATGCCCATGTCGAGCAGCTGGTTGACGTCGGCCTTCTGGTTGGCGTCGAGGAAGACGGAGCTGTCCTTGCCGCCGACCTGATCGGCACCGTCGTGGTTGGCGGTGGCGCCCAGGTTGATGGCGTCGAGCTTGTAGCCCTGGCAGAACTGCAGCATCTCGGCAGTGTTGCCAAAGACGAACATGACGCGCTCGCCGAGGGTGTTGAGCTTGTCCATCTTGGCGAGGGCACGCTCGACGGTGAAGACGTTCAGGCGCACGCCCTGGGGCTTGGCCAGCTTAAGAGCGCCCTTCTTGATGTCATCGTTGGCAGCAGCGTTGTCGACGACGATGATGCGCTCGGCCTGAACCTTGGTGGTCCAGGTAAAGACGACCTGGCCGTGCAGCAGACGGTAGTCAAGACGTGCGAGGACGATCTTGGCGGGACCGGAGCTGTGACGGGACGCCTTGGCCTTCTTGGCGGGAGCCGCGGCGACCTCGACCGGTGCGTTGGGGTTGGTCAGACCGGTGCGGGCCTCGTTGATGAGGGCCGCGAGCTCGGCACCCTTGACGGGGGCGGGGCTCATGGCAAGCGTCAGTGCCAGCGGAATGTTGAAACCGCTGATCACCGTGAATGCTGCACCGTTGCGGGAAAGCTCGACCATGCTGTTGTTGACCGAGCTGCCGAGCATATCGGTCAGCACATAGACGGTGTCGTCCGCGTTGAACGTGGCGATCATAGCGTCCACCTTATTGGTGATGGGCTCCTTGTCGTCACGAGCAAGCGACACGACGTGGACGTTCGACACGTCGCCGAGAACCATCTCGAGCGTGTCTTTGGCGCCTGCGGCCAGGCCACCATGAGATGCGAGAATGATCTGATTCATCTTGCCTCCTCCTTTTCGTTATGGTCATTATAACGTCTCATACGTTGCTTATATTGATAATTAGTATATAAACCGTTCGCGGGTGAAAAACGACCGTTGGCGGGCTTAACGTACTTGAAACGTTGGGGCTTGGTAGGCCGGCGCTGGCTGGATAACCCCAGGTCGGACGCCGCGCGCAATCCCCTATCGCACGAAGTACCAGGGGCTTTCCTGCACGGTGGGCTCCAGCGTAATGCCTGTGCGCTCGCGGAACAGATCCATGTCCTGCGATTTCTCCGTCCACCACGCGTTGGGCTTAAAGGTCATGCTCTCAACGACATGGCCGACAAACACACTGTCGCGTAGCTTGGAAAAGTCGGTGTTCATGATCACGATGGACGCGAGCACCAAAACGATGCCCAGAACCTTGATCGCACCGGCGGGCTCGGCGTAGACACCAATGCCCAGCAGTACGGTGACGACTGTCTCGAATGACATTACGACGGGAACTTTCGACGTCTCGAGCCCCATGGACAGACCCTGCATATATAAGATGTAAGCCACGGCTGTGGGGATGAGTCCAAAGCCAAGGAACAGCAGCAGCAACTGTGGCGACATTGCCGCGGCGACATCCGGCCACGGAGCCGCGATAGCTGCCATAACCGCACCGCCAAAAACAAAGCCCCAAAACGTGACAGCCAGCGGGTGGACCGTCTTGGTTGCTATCCGGCTAAACACCGCGAGCGACGCACCACAAAGGCCTGCAATCACGCCCGACGTGACGCCCCAAACCGAAAAATGAAAACCGGAAAGGTCGCCATTGGTCACTGCAAGTACACAGCCAACGATATTGAAGACAATGGCAACGAGCTTGTTGGGGGTCACGTTCTCGCGATAAAGCACGCGACCGAGCACGACGCCAAACACCGGCGAGGTATAGAGCAGCACCGAGGCCGTGGACATGCCGACCTCGCCCATGCACTCGTAATAGCAGGTGTTGGCGGCGGCCAAACCGACGATACCGACAAGCGCGCAGGGAACAAGCTCTTTAGGGCTTGCCTTGAACAGGGCCAGCGGACCCTGAGCCACGGTAGACCCCTCACCCGGACGGCAGCCCATAAACATCAGGACCGGCGCCAAGATAAGCGCTCCGACCAACAAGCGAAAGGCAGCCATGCTCTGGGACGAAACGCCCATGGCCGAGATGCCGTTTACAAAGATTCCGATGCTGCCCCACATAAGCGCGGCGATCAGCACCAGTACATAGCCCAGATTGCTTTTCTTCAACGCAGCCTCCTCGGTATTGTTTCCAATATGTTTCACACTACGTTATAGTCGTTATATACATTTTTCAAGACACAAATCGGTGAGCGGAAAATCTGTTTCCCCACATACTCATTGGGTAGTCATTGGGGACGTTCTTAAATGACTAGTCGTTGGTTGAGCATAAGTCAGCGAGCGGGTCGCATTTGAGGCAAGGTGGTGTGAAACGAAAGGGCGCTGACCTTCTGGTCGCGCCCTTGAAGTTGAACGCCAGATTGTCCAAATGCGGCCCGCGCAGCGTCGAGCCGTTACGCCGTTCGGTAGAACGGCGTAACTAATACTCAAGCTTCCACATGTAGCGTCGCGTCATGTAGTCCTTGTGGGTGACGGCAGAGAGTGCACGCATGTACACGTTGTTGAGGATCGGGGCAAAGATCAGGTGGTTGAAGTACTCGCTCACGCTGTCCTTGATGTCGTTGAGGCCGAGCTCCTTGGCGTCGAGCTGATAGACGCGCTCGCCACCGTACTGGTTGACGAAGCGGATGCCGCGCTCGTCGTTGCAGCGGCTGCGGCCAACGCTGATGAGCTGGAACAGCGAGGTGCGCTTGTCCAGGATCTCAAAGGGGCCGTGGAAGAAGTCACAGGTGTTGATGGTGCAGGAGTCGATCTGCAACATCTCCTGCACGTTGCAGATGCTAAAGACGTAGGCGGCACCAAAGAGCGGTCCCTGAGCCATGACGTTGATGCAGGGCTTGTCGGCGTTCTGCTCGGCCCACTTGGCAGCGAGCGGACGGGTGTACTCAACGGCCTTGCGGTAGATGGGGTCGACCAGGTCGAAGGCGGCCATGGCGGTCTCGTACTCGGCATAGCCCTCAGTCTGCTGCGTGAGCTCCATGGCGATCATGGTCACGACGGCGGAGTTGGTACGGCCCATGCAGGACTCGTCGACGGCCAGGCTGTCATACTGGATCTTGTAGTCGCAGACCTCGGTGAGTCCGGACTCGTCAACATAGATGGCGATGGTGCTGGCGCCGTGGTCCTTGGCGACCTGAGCAGCGACGATGGTCTCCTTGGTGCCGCGCATGGACACGACGACGGCCAGGGTGTTCTCGTTGACGTAGGCAGGGGTTGCGTGCACGAACTCGTTGCTGGTGTAGCTGGAGCTCACAACCTGCGTGGCCTCGTGCTCCATAAAGTACTGGGCAGGATAGTTGCCGCCGTTGGATCCGCCGGCGCCGATCCACACGACGCGCTTGATGCCGCCCTTGTCCGCCTTGTCAGCCAAAACCTGGGAGACGACGTCCTTAACCTGTTCCTGAGTAGTCATCGTGCATCGGCCTTTCTTCTCGTTTGATGCTCTCGATGGCATACAAGTTATATACATGTTTTGGCTATGTCGACTAGTTGTATGCTATATTTGTCTTAGAAATTTTGCTGGTAAAGTTTTCGGCAATCCATTACCAGCGGTTTTGTTGTCATGTTGGATACATGCTTGGTTCAATAAGCATACAAGTTAGATACAGGTTGTTCGCATGAGCACTTCGTCAAAAAAGAACTTGGCCCAATACGAGCGTCTGGCGGGTACGCTGCGTGACCGCATCGCCGCCGGCACCTACGCACGCGGAGACAAGCTGCCGTCCGAGATGGAGCTCATGGACGAATCGGGGCTGTCGCGCAGCACCGTGCGCCACGCGCTTAAGGTGTTAGTTGACGAGGGCCTGGTGCGCACCGAGCGCGGACGTGGCACCTTTGTGGCCGACACGCCCGCGCTCCACGAGAACAACCTGGTGTTTTCGAGCTATACCAAGCAGGTCGAAGGCCGGGGCATGAAGCCCACCACGCGCACGGTGGACTCGGGCTTTGCCAAAGCAATGGGCAGCGTGGCCAAGTTCTTTGACGCTACCGTGGGCAGCAAGCTTGTCAAACTTGTCCGCCTGCGTTACCTGGACGATGCGCCACTGTGCCTGGAGACCACCTATCTACCACCGAGCTTTGAAGCACTCATAGATCGCGATATCAACGGTTCGCTCTACGCCACGCTGCGCCAAGAATTCCATCGCGCGCCGGCACAGGGGCATAAGACCTTTGAGGTGTGCTATGCCTCGCAAAACGAGGCGTTTTTGCTCAACGTCGAGCGCGGGCAGGCACTAATCCTTATCACTGACTACGTCTACGACACCGACGGCCGCCCGCTGCACATCTCCAAGCGCATCCAACGCACCGACCGCGCCAAATACACCGAGCCCATCGGCTAGCGCACCAAACGAGGCAAAATGTACCTAATAAACGTTTTACCTGCGGTTTTTATTAAATCTCAAGCCAGCATGGCGCAAATGCCAACATCGCCTGGCAACACGCGCCGCCCAAGCTCAACTGTTCCTGCCCAGAATATCCAGCACCGTAAATCTAAGTGAGTAGACTTTTCGCGACCTGCCGAGCACATTCAAAACAGCCACCTCCGTGACCTGCGGTTTTACTAAGGCAGATACGCTTTGTGGTCAGCCTGCGCCAAAAAGTCTACTCACTTAGCTCGCAAGGCGTGCCGAGGGGACAATCCAAGTCAAAATAGCGTACGAACGCCGCGCTTCTTGCGGCGATTTGATACCACAAGACAGCCAAAAACCTGTCCCTAAATGGTAGGTTTGAATCCTTGGGTGACAAGTGCGGGGAACCAGGTTGGCTTGGGTTGGTTGGGTGTGCGCGCGGCCAGGACCAACTCCATCCAACACATGTCGTACCAGCGACCGAACTTTTGGGCGCAGCGATCGAAGGCGCCCACCAGGCGATATCCCATATGGGCATGGAAATCCTGACTGTTGTGCGTCAGGTATTCGTCGTCCTTATCGTGCGGCACGGCGATGAGGGCGCACATGTTGGTGATACCCATCGCGACCAGGCATTGCCTGAGCGCATCGTGCAGCTTGCGGCCCAGCCCGCCGTGGCGCACATCGCGCGCCAGGTAGATCGACGTCTCGACCGACCAGTCGTATGCCTCGCGGCTGTTGAGCGGGCTCACATAGGCATAGCCCACCGGACGCCCGTCCAACTCCATCACCAGATACGGATAGCGCTTGAGTGTACGCTCGATGCGCCCGGCAAACTCCTCAACGCTCGGCACCTCGTATTCGCAGGTAATCGCCGTCTGGCGCACATACGGCTCATAGATGGCAAGCAACGCCGGCGCATCATCGGGCGTCGCCAGGCGAATCGTCGGCTCGGACATCTCGGTCATACAACCCTTCCCCCACAAAAGCAAAGGCCGCCCCGCGCCAAACCCAGGCGCAGGGCGGCCCCTCGTCATTACATCAAGCTACAGGACAGCCGCCAGCGCGTCGATGTCCTCCTGCGTCGTGGCCCAGCTGGTGCAAAAACGTACCACGGTGTGGGTCTCATCGTACTTTTCCCAGTACTCGATCGAGGCGTGCTCGCGAATGCGGGCCATGTCCTCGTTGGGCAAAATCACAAACTGCTGGTTTGTGGGCGTCTCCAAGAAGAACTGGTAGCCGCGCTCGTGCAGCACGCGACGAAGCGCCTGCGCGGTTTCGATCGCCTGGCGACCAATCTCAAAATACAGGCCATCGGTAAAGAGCGCCTCAAACTGCACGCCCGTCAGGCGACCCTTGGCCAGCAACGCACCGTGCTGCTTAATGCGCGGAATGGGATGCGCCGGAGCGTGCATGCCGCAAAACACCACGGCCTCGCCGCACAGAGCGCCGCACTTGGTGCCGCCGATGTAGAACACGTCGCACAGCTGTGCCAGCTCGGGCAGGGTGATGTCGCACTCGTCGGCTGCCAGCGCATAGGCCAGGCGGGCACCGTCCACAAACAGCGGAATCTCGCGCTTCTGGCACACCGCGTGAATCGCCGCGAGCTCGGCCTTGGAGTACAGCGTGCCGTACTCAGTCGACAGGCTCACGTACACCGCGCCCGGAAACACCGTGTGCTCGTAGCTCTCGTTTTCGTAGAACACCTGGATATAATTCTCGAGGTCCTCGGCATGCATCTTGCCCTCGTAGCCAGGGATGGTGAGCACCTTGTGGCCGCCAAACTCGATGGCGCCCGCCTCGTGACAGGCGACGTGGCCAGTCTCGGCAGCAACGACGCCCTCGTAGGGCGCAAGTAGCATGTCGATCACCGTCGCGTTGGCCTGCGTGCCGCCCACCAGAAAAAACACGTCGGCATCGGGAGCCTGACAGGCCTCGCGGATAAGCTGCTTGGCACGCTCGGTATGTGCATCGGTGCCGTAGCCGGGCTGCGGTTCCATATTGGTGTCGACGAGCGCTTGCAGCACCGCCGGATGTGCACCGTGGGAATAGTCGTTGTTGAACGCGAGCATGGCAATCCTCTCTTACCAGGTATCGTCCAGATGATTCAAGTGGGGCTATTGTACGCCGTGAGGATAGGCAATGCGCGCGGCAAGGCACTCAAGTGCCAACACCAGGGCAAAGCCGCAACTCACGTCAGTCAAAAAGTGTGCACCGATCACGATACGGCCAAAGGCGACGAGCGCCGCGACGGCCGCCGCGACCCAAAAGACCACGCGGCGTCGCGACGGCTTTTCCTTAAAGGCCGCCGCGGGAAGCCCGGCGAGCATAAGGCCGATCGCCGCATGCGCCGTGTGTCCGCTCGCAAACGACTTGAAGCCGTCCTTGATCACGCCGGCGGCGATATAGGCCCACTTGTCGGGGTTACCGATCACCCACCACGGCTGAAAACTGAGCCCCGGCGTGACCTCGATCACGCGCATGCGCGGGCGCGACCACAGCGGCTTGACAATGACGTTGAGGATGATGGCCTGAGCGACCCACACGGCAAGCACCATCAGCGCCCAGCGCGTGAGCTCGTCGGGGTCGGTGTCGCGCGTAAGGCGATAGACGACAAAGTTGGCAGCGATAACCAGCACAAACGTCAGTACCAGCTGAGCTGCGATAAGCTTACCGCCAACCTGCAGGGACGAGATAATCTCGTAGCCGGCCAGGCCGACGTTGACGAGGATGCCGAGCACGGCGAGCCATTTGCTCCCCCTGGAATCGGGACGCACCGCGCGCACGAGCATAACGCCCGCGATGCTCGCCGTCAGCTCAAACGGCAGCTCGCCGGCGGCCTCGATAAAGCGACCGTACATGCTGCCGATGTTGAACAGCGCGCTCGAGATCTGGTAATCGAAGAAGCTGCCCACGCCCAGACAAAGGCACAGGACGACCGCAATCATGGCGACATCTTTCTTATAGATGTATCCGAACATGCTTTCCTTTCGATGGGGTGGAATCGGCCCGCAACGTGGTGGGACAAAGAACGACCAATATCTCTATCCCGCTACGCCCCCTACCTGTTAGTCATCATCACTAGCGCCCAGCTGCTGCAGCAGCATGAGGGCGGCTGCCACGGGACCGGTGCCGTCGTTGGCGTCGAGGCCACGACCCAGGCCGCTGCCCGCACCGGCGCCCGCCTTGTAGGGCACTGACAGCTTGCGGCTCTTGGGGAAGTTCACCGCGCCATAGCGGGTCTTAAGCTCAAAGGCCACCTTCTTGGGCACGTCGACGCCCAAAAACGTGATGCGACCGCCGCTGAGCGTGACGCTCTC
This sequence comes from Collinsella sp. CLA-AA-H302, assembly GCF_040093305.1. Classification (NCBI taxonomy): domain Bacteria; kingdom Bacillati; phylum Actinomycetota; class Coriobacteriia; order Coriobacteriales; family Coriobacteriaceae; genus Collinsella; species Collinsella sp. CLA-AA-H302. Next base: position 62,827 of record NZ_JBBNJW010000007.1, on the reverse strand, counting down.
GAGCCCCAGGCGCTCGCCGCGAATGCGGATGCGCGCGCGGTTGAACAGGTTGAGTCCCGCCAACGGCAGCTCACCATGCGCGGCCTCGGTCTCCTCCTGCACCTCGTCGACACTCTCCAGGTCCTCGGCCGCCGCGAGCTTACGGTACACGAGCACGCGCTGGTCCACCGCCGGCAGGTACTCCTCGGACAAGAAGTAATCGGCCGGCAGGTTAATGCCCACGCTCGCCGCCTCCACGCCGGCATCGTCATCGCCGCGCGCCTCGGCCACGGCCTGGCCCAGCATCTGCGTAAACAGGTCAAAGCCCACGCTCGACAGGTTACCGTGCTGCTCGGCGCCCATAAGCGAGCCGGCACCACGGATCTCCAGGTCGCGCATGGCGATGCGCATGCCGCTGCCCAGGTCCTGGAACTCGGAAAGTGCGGTCAGGCGCGCCGTCGCCTCCTCGGTGAGCGGCAGCTCGCCCGGGAACATAAAGTACGCGTAGGCCTGCGTGGCAGAGCGACCCACGCGGCCCTTGAGCTGGTAGAGCTGCGCCAGGCCCAGACGCTGCGAATCCTCGATGATGAGCGTGTTGGCGGTCGCGTTGTCGATGCCGCTCTCCACGATGGTCGTGGCGATGAGCACGTCGATCTTTTTGGTCGCGAACTCAATCATCACATCCTCGACCTCGCGCGGGCTCATCTTGCCGTGCGCCACGCCCACGCGCGCCTCGGGCGCGGCCTCGTGCACGCGCGCCACGGCGTCGTCGATGGTCTTGACGCGGTTGGACACGTAGTACACCTGGCCGCCGCGGCCCACCTCCAGGCGAATCGCCGCGCTCACCACATCGGGGTCGTACTCCCCCACATGCACGATCACGGGACGACGCCCAGTCGGCGGCGTCGTGATCAGGCTCATGTCGCGCACGCCGCTCGTGGCCATCTGCATGGTTCGCGGAATAGGCGTGGCCGAAAGCGTGAGCACGTCAATCTGCTCGCGCAGGTTCTTGAGCTGCTCCTTGTGCTGCACGCCAAAGCGCTGCTCCTCGTCGATGATCACCAGGCCTAGGTTCTTAGGGTTCACATTGGCCGAAAGCAGACGATGCGTGCCGATGAGCACATCGATCGTGCCCTCGGCAAATGCCTTGAGCGCGCGCTTTTGCTGCGCCGGCGTGCGAAAGCGGCTGAGTACCTCGACTTCAAGGCCAAACGGGGCAAAACGCTCAAAGAACGTCTCGTAGTGCTGCTGGGCCAGAATGGTCGTGGGGCAGAGCACCATGACCTGGCGGCCGGAGTCCACGCACTTAAACGCTGCGCGCAGGGCGACCTCGGTCTTGCCAAAGCCCACATCGCCGCACAGCAGGCGGTCCATGGGCTTGGGCGCCTCCATGTCGGCCTTAATGTCGGCGATGGCCTCCAACTGGTCGCGCGTCTCGTCGTAGGGAAAGCTCTCCTCCATCTCGATCTGCTCGGGCGTATCGGGCGGACAGGCGATACCGGTAATCGACGAGCGGCGCGTATACAAATCGACCAGGTCAAACGCCAGCTTTTTCGCGTTCTTGCGCGCCTTATTGGTTGCACGCGTCCAGTCGGCGGTATTGAGCCTGGTCAGGCGCGGCTTGTCACCATCGGGGCCAACGTATCGCGTGATACGGTCGACCTGCTCGAGCGGCACGTAGAGCTTGTCGCCGTCGGCATATTCCAGCAAAAAGTAGTCGCGCTCTTTGCCGCCCACTTCCTGACGCGCAATCTCGCTAAAGAGTGCGATGCCGTGAGTGGCGTGCACCACGTAGTCGCCCGGCTTAAACGGGAAGGTGATCTGCGTAATGTCCACCTTGCGGCGGCTGCGCGCGCGGTTGGCATCCATACGGGCGTTGAGGTCGGCGATCGAGAACACGGCCAGGTTGGCATCGGGCACCACCACGCCCTGCGGCAGGGCGGCATCGACAAAGGTCACGCGCCCGCGCGAGATGGTGGGCACGGCGGCACCGGCGGCAGCCTGGGCCGCGCCCGCCTCGAGCGAGCGGGCGTTGAGTGCGTCGGCCTTACGCTCGCGAATTGCAGCATGGGCTTCCTGGCGGGCAGCGCGATCGGCAGAATCCGCCGTTGCCACGCGTACGCGCTCGCCGATGGCGCCGGCATTTTCGGGCGCCGCGGTCAGCGATTCCTCAAAGGTAATGCCCTCGTCGCCAAAGGTGAGCTCCATCGACTCACGCGCGCCGCGGTCGGGAATGGCAAACACGCAGGCATAGCGCTTGCCCACGACCTCCTGGATGCGCGTCATAAAACGGTTGTCCGAGCCTGCGATGGCCGGCTGCTCAATCTTGAGCTCGGCCGTCACCGCACCGCCGGCACGGATGAGGCTTACGTAGTTCAGGCGCTGCTGGGCACCAAAGTCGAGTTGCTGGGCACGTACGTACAGGCCGTCCAGACGGTCGACCCCCGCTTCGCCGGCACGTGCCTCGATATCCTCGTAGGCGCGCAGGCAATCGTCGAACAGCGAGCGCGGCTCGGACAGCACCACGAGCGCCTTGCCGCTCACATGCGACAGCGGGCTCACGGTTTGGCCGTACATCACCGGCAAAAAGCGGTCGAGCTCAGGCGTGACGATGCGCGCATCCACCATCTCGAGCAGCGCCGCCAACTTGCTGTCGTCCTGGCTGGCGCGGTAGAGCGCCACATGCATGTTGTGGACGGCGTCGTCGGTGAGTGCGAGCTCGCGACAGGGGAAGATCTCGATGCTGTCCTCGTTGCCGATGGTCTGGCCCGTGGAGCTCACCATGCGGCGGATGCGGTCAATCTCGTCGCCGAAAAACTCAATGCGCACGGGCGCCTTCTCCTGCGCGGGAAACACCTCGACGGTGTCGCCGTGCACACGGAACAGGCCGGGCACGTCGGCGGCGCCGGCATTGGTATAGCCCATGCCCACCAGACGCTGCGGTACCTCGTCAAAGGGAATCTCCTCGCCCACCGCAAAAGTAGTGGACTCCCAGTAGCGGCTCTCGACCGGCGGCACGCAGCGCAGCAGTGCGCGGGCCGAGGCGACCATGATGCAGTTGTCCCCGCGCACGATGCGCCCGAGCGCCTCGCAGCGCTGGGCCACCACGGCGTCGTCGGGCGCCTGTTCGCGCCAAGGGTAGTCCTTGCGCTCGGGAAAGCGGCACACGTGCGCCAGGCCCACATAGGCGGCCAGACTACGTGCGGCACGGTCGGCGGCATCCTCGCCACTCACGATGTAGACCGTGGGGCGTGGACGACGCGCAAACTGGGCGGCGGCCATAAGCGTGCGGCCCGACTGTGACACGGCCAGCGTCACGTCCTCGCCAGCATCGAGCCCGGCCTCGACGGTCTGCAGTGCCTCGGCAGTGTAGAGCTGCGCGGCTATACGGTGAATGAGCATGCTGTTCCTCCGGCATCGCAACGCCAAAAGCCCGCCGGGGCAAGCTCGGCGGGTCGTTCGTCAAAAGCATTGATTGTCATGGTAGCGCATGGGATGGACGCGCCGACGCGCGCCGGACAGCTACCCCAAAACGCGCACGCTGGGACAAAGGTCTGCCAGCGGGCACTCGTCGCACTTAGGTTTGCGGGCGTCGCAGATCTCGCGGCCAAAGGTAATCCACTGGTGGTTGACTGACTCCCAATACTCGTGCGGCAAGATCTTGAGCAGATCCTGCTCGGTCTTGAGCGGCTCTTTGGCGTGCGTCTTGGGGCTCAGCATCAGGCGGTGCGCGATGCGGTTGACGTGCGTGTCGACCGCGATGCCCTCGACAATGCCAAACCCCACGTTGAGCACGATGTTCGCCGTCTTGCGCCCCACGCCCGGCAGCTTGACGAGCTCCTTCATGTCGGCCGGCACCTCGCCGCCGTAATCGGCGACGATCATCTGCGCGGCCTCCACGGCGTGTTTGGCCTTACTCTTATAAAAGCCGAGCGACTTGATGGTATCGGCCACATCGGCCACGCTCGCCCCCGCCATGGCCTCGGGCGTGGGCCACTGGGCAAACAGCCGCGGCGTCACCTTGTTGACCTGCGCGTCGGTCGTCTGCGCCGAGAGCAGTACCGCGATGAGCAGCCTAAAAGGATTCTCGTGGTCCAAGAAGCACTCGACCGGGCCATAGCGACGGTTGAGGCGCTCGCACACCTCGATGGCGCGTTCGCGTTTGGTGGCATTGGTCTCGCGTGGCATAACGACTCCTCGGCTCAACGGCATAACAAACCTATGGGCACGATTGTCCCACGTATGGGGTCTTTACGCTTCCAAAAAAGCGCCGGTCTGGCGGCTCCACAGGCTTGCGTATTCGCCGCCCGCCTCGACAAGCTGCGCATGCGTGCCGTCCTCGACAATCTCGCCGTCCGCCAGCACCACGATGCGATCGAGCGCCGCCACGGTGGACAGGCGATGCGCCACCACAATGGAGGTGCGCCCGCGCATCAGGTTCTCGAGCGCCTCCTGCACCAACGCCTCGGACTCACTGTCCAGGGCAGAGGTCGCCTCGTCGAGCACCAGAATCGGCGCGTCGGTGAGGATGGCGCGGGCGATGGCCACGCGCTGGCGCTGACCACCCGAAAGCTTAACGCCGCGCTCGCCCACCATGGTGTCAAAGCCATGGGGCAGGCGGTCGATAAACTCAGTCGCGTTGGCCAGGCGCGCAGCCTCGCGAATCTGCTCGTCGGTAGCGTCGGGGCGGCCGTAGGCGATATTCTCGCGAATGGAGCGGTGGAACAGCAGCGCCTCCTGCGGCACGTAGGCAACCTGGCGGCGCAGGCTCTGCTGCGTGCAGCGCGAGACGTCCTGACCGTCCACGAGCACGCGGCCGCCCTGCACGTCGTCCAGGCGCAGCAACAGCTTGGTGAGCGTCGTCTTGCCCGAGCCCGATTTGCCCACCAGGCCCACGCGCTGGCCCGCCGCCACATGGAGCGTCAGGTCGTCGAACACGCTCTCGCCCGCCGCGGCATCACGGTATGCAAAGCTCAGGTGCTCAAAATCAATCGCGCCCTCGCGCACCTTGAGCTCGGGGGCGTTCTCGTCGTCTGCCACCAGACGCGGCTCGTCCAGCACGCGCGTCATCTCGGCCGCATCGCCCAGCGCGCGGTTGATGCGCTGCATCATGGAGCTCACGTAGTTCAGACGCATGGTGAGGTTGTACGTATAGGTAAAGATCATGACGAGCGCGCCGGCCGAAATGCCAAACCACGCGTTGCCGCCCGCGACGAACACACTCACCACGGCCATGGTGATGACGATAAGGCCCGAGGTCGTAAAGTTGCGTTGCATCATGGCGTGCATCGAAACCGTTTCGGCGTCGCGCGCGGCGCGGTCGGCGGTATCGAACAGGTCGCGCTCAAAGTCCTCGCGCCCGCAGGTCTTGACGGCCAGGATGTTCGTGACCGCGTCGGAAAGCACGCCCGACAGCTTGTTCTGCGCGGCGGACGTCGCGGCCGAAAGCGGCATGATGCGCTTGTACATAAGCCAGACAAACGCAATGTAGATGACCATGATGCCCACCAGGATCACGGTAAATGTGGGCACCACCGGGGCGAGCGCCGCCACCGTGCAGACAACCGAGGTGATAGTGGGGATGAGCGAATACACCGTCACGTCCACCAGGCCCGTGTAGCCACTCATGAAACGGCTCGTCTGACTCACAAGCGATCCGCCAAATCGGCTGGTGTGGAATGTCATGGACTGGTTGGAGAGCGTGTCAAAGCACAAGCGTGCCAGGTGATAGTTGCCCGCAATCTCGAGCTTGTAGACGGTGTAGTCTTGCAATTTGGAGAGGATCTGGCCTACCAGATTAACGAGCACAAGCGCCAGAATGTAAGGACCAAAGACCTCGAATACTTGTTCGCCCGCCACGGGGCCGGCCTGGACGCGGTCGACGATGAGGGCCATCACGTAGGTGTTGGCAAACGTAAGCAAAAAGATATAGCCCGCCGACGAGAATACCGAAAGAAAGACGATCAACGGCTGCGTGCGCGTGACGTCCCAAAAACGCTGCAACGTGCGGCGCACGGTGGAGCGCTTGAGCGGGCTGGTGCTTCTCTGAGACATGGGCTTCCTTTCGCGTCTGATAGGGCGAGACGCCATTGTTGCACACTAAAGCGCGCTTCAGGCAAGCACGATGCGAAAAGCACCCGCGCCCCGCGCTTGCGCCGACACCCCGCCGTCAGGCACGGCTAGTCCTTGTCTTCTTGGTCTGTGAGCAGGCCCGCGGACTCCAAGCCCAAAATCGCGTCGGCCTCCCGCGCGTCTTCCAGCGCGTCGATGTCCTTGAGCTTGCGCTCCATAACGTTGGTGCGCGTGGTGATAATGCCCTCGACCGTCTTGCCCGCGGTCTCGATCTGCTGCTGCGCGCGACGCAGCGCCGCCTGATAGCGCGGCAGCTCGGCCTTGACGGCGGAAAGCACGCGTAGCACGTCGTCGGTGCGCTTTTGCAACTTAAACGTCTGGTAGCTCATCTGCAGGCTGTTGAGGATGGCGGCCATGGTACTGGGGCCGGCAACGTTGACGTGATAGTCGCGGCCCAGGGCCTCGATAAGCCCAGGGCGACTGACGACCTCGGCGTACAGGCCCTCAAACGGCACGAACAGAATGCCAAAGTTGGTCGTCGCGGGCACGCTCAGGTACTTCTTGCAAATGTCCTTGGCCTCGCGTTTCACCATCATATCGAGCGTCTTGCGCGCTGCGGCGACGGCCTCAGCGTCACCCGACTCCTGGGCGTCGAGCAGATGCTCGTACGCATCGCCCGGGAATTTGGAGTCGATTGGCAGCAGCACGGGATCGCCCTCGTCTACCGGCAGCTTGACGGCAAACTCAACACGTTCCGAGGCGCCAGGCTTGGTGGCAACGTTTTCCAGATACTGGTCGGGCGTAAGGATGTCCGCAAGGATCGCACCCAGCTGCACCTCACCCAAAATGCCACGCGCTTTGACGTTGCCCAGCACGCGCTTAAGATCGCCCACGCCGGTGGCGATGGATTGCATATCGCCCAGGCCCTTGTACACGGCCTCGAGCTGGTCGCTCACCTGCTTAAACGATGTAGACAGGCGATCGTTGAGCGTACGGGAAAGTTTTTCGTCCACTGTCGCGCGCATCTGATCGAGCTGCACATTGTTGTCCTTGCGGATGGCGCCCAGCTGGGCATCGACCGTCTCACGCACCTTGTCCAGGCGCTGCTCGATTCCCTCGCGGTTGGCGCCGAGCTGTTGGGTCGTCTCGCGGCGCAGGTCGTCCATACGGTCGCCGGCCTGCGAGAATTCGCGCGCGATGGTCAGGTAGCGTTGCTGCTCTACGGCGGCGTCGGTCGTCTGCTGCTGCGCGATGGCGTTTGCCGTGCGTCGGGTTTCTGCCAGCGCGACGTTGAGGGCATCGAGCGTACTGTTGGCCTGCTCGAGCGCAGCCAGCATCTCCGCGCTACTGTCGCCACGCTCCCGCAACTCGGAACGCAGGCTCTTGAGCTGGAGGGCGCAAGCCACAGCAACCCCCACCGCCACCAAGGCAATCACAACAAGCGCAATATCAATAACAGACATAGACTTCAGCCCAACAAACCCAATCGAGCACCAATCAAAACCTCGATTAATCTTACCCCGCCACACGCACCGGGTGCCCGGCCCCTTCTTGGGTGCTTCTCTCCTCCGCATATTCCATAATGCGACGCGCTGTCTTTCTGCTCACCTTCGAGTCATCACCGGCTAAGTATGCGTACACGTTTCCCTTATTCAGATTCAAATCGCGGCAGAGACCGTAGCGCGTTACACCCGATTCCTCCAATGCTTTAAGTGTTCTCTTTCTCATCAGGGCGTTCACCCTTCTGTCGGCCGCTGGCTTTTCTTTCACCCCTCTATACGCACGCCAAACGTTGGCGTAACGATTGGGGAGCTTATCCTCGGAGCATAGAGATGCCAGGCTACTCGCTTGGCCATACAGAGACAAAACACCTCGATAGCCCTCTTCCATCCACGAGCCCTCGGATAAACCCAGAACGTATTCGGCCTTACCCTGCGCCAAAGCGAGCAAAAACAGAGGCTCCGCCACACGCGGCTCAACCGTTGTTGCCTGCTTTACAAGCTTCCTAAAACTCAGCGACTGCTGTCCGGACAGCTCTCGGCAATAGCCTTTCAAAAATCCCTCAAAAGTCAGATTCAACCGAGCACCTCTTTTTTGTATTGCCTGTATGCGCAGACCATCTCTTGATAACTCCGCTCTGAAGGCGACGAGGCCAACGCCTCTCCTTCATCGAATATAAGCCGCTCGAGCAGACCCCAATCAAGTCGGTCGATAAATGTTCGACTATGGAGGTCGACGATGTCGTTCGGACGATAGGCATAAAGCTTCATCACCGCCAGATCCTCCAAAGATGGCGTAAAGTACCTGATAAAATGCGCCCCAATCTCCAATGGAATCAGTCGATCTTCGTAATTGAATGGCATCTGGTTGCAATATGCCACTGCCATGCCATTCACCTCGGGGTATCGAGCTATGATCTCGCGGAGGCACCTGTCTGCCTCAAACACATCAATGTCATGTGTAACCGACCGATTCGTCACATCGTTTAGCATGAAGGCGCTTCCTCCCACCAATACAACGCTCGGCCTATCGTCTCTTGGACCTATTTCCAGCTCCGCCTCTTCGTCAATATCCAAAAGAGTCTGCTCTAAATCCTGCTTATACATAGCAAATCCTATTATTATTCATCTTCAATAATACTATTCAGTCGCACGACAGGACCCACAGGATGCAAGAATCCTACTCGTGGCGAGAATCCCTACACCCTAGAAGTCCTGATGTGGCAAACGCTAGCTCTCCCAGCCGGCGCGGATGGTTGTTATGACATCGCCTAGGCGCTGGCCGAGGGCTGACAGATGCTGGAGCACTTCACTGGGCGAGGCACCGTTGAGAATGCAGGTGAGCGCATACGAGACCAGGAAAATCGCCGCAAGTCCTAACGGAATGAGCACGATCATCGCTAACGTGCGCAGGCGCTGGCCCACGCGGCGGTGGCGCGTGCGGCGTTTGTCAAACGCAAGCTCCTGCGCATACGAATCTTGTTGTACGGAATAGTTCTCTGGCACCGATCCACCCGCAAGCGAAACCGCGGGCGCGGCATTTTGCGCAGGAGGCTGGGCGGCTACCCCTTGCATTTGCATCTCCATAAGCCGTTGCTGTTGGCGCAACATGCGCTCGGCTTGTTGCTGCGGGGTCTCAAGAAACAGATCCATGCTGGCCTCCAAAATCGGAGCATTCGACGCTTGCGCCCAGCATCCCGCATCACCATGACCGCGACAACACAATCGCCGGCAATAGCCACAAAGTTTCTTTTGCCCAAAAGCTGTCGAAAAGCTCAACAACTCCCCTACCAGCACTTTCTTTGAGCTTTTTCCGATAACAATCTTTTGGCCCTCCACCACCAAGCCAACTAACCAAAAGCTGACCAAAAGCTTGACGAAAAATGTGAAGACAGGGACCCCACATAAACAAACGTGCCGCCCCAAAAGGGCGACACACAAACTAATCTATGAGCCAAAACTCGTTGGCAAGCCCGCGCCGTCAGACCCGCGGTGCATGCCTTTGCCTCGCGCGACTCTGCGAAGCCGTGAGCGAGAGGGAAAGGGATGCGCCGCGGGCCTGACGTCCGGAGCGGCGAAGCCAGCAGTTGCCCCGCGCTCCGCAATCAGCGAAGGCAGGCTACATGCCCGCAAGGCCCCGAGAGGCGGTGGCACATATAAACGCCAGGGCCAGAATCACAAGCGAGCCGGCAATGTCTGCCAATACGCCAGCAACGCGGCGCTCAAACAGCCAGCTCTCGAAGTGCGGAGCGACATTGCGCCAGACACGCCACAACAAGATGCCTATACCGATGACGCCGGGAATATTGAGCAGCAAAATCTCGGAGCACAAGAGGCCGATCAGGTTGCCGGCGGCAAAGCCCGCATCGCCCTCGCAGTATTTGCGATAGATCATGTACAGCATGTACGCCACAAACGGCTGCAGGCACGCAGAGATAAACGCAACCACCATCGAGGGGTCCTGAGAAAAGACATCGGTGAGCTTATCCACACTCGTGGCATCCTTAGAGGCCAAAAACAGACCGATGACCACCACAGGCACCACGCCCAAGATGACCTCGACCATCGTAAACAGCTTGGCAGTCAGGTCTTCGCTCGCCGTATTCAAATGAGGCGCCCACTCAGGATGAGCATGCGCCCCAACCTTTTTCTCCTTACCGGCACGGGCAATCTTACCGCCCTCATCAACCACGCGATTAGGATCACGACGAGTCCCAGCAGCGGCCATCCGAGCCCGAGACTTCTTACCCATAAAGCACCCCACATCAGGCAGTAAATAAACAAAAACACTACCCAGTTTACCCCTAAGCGATGGTGCGGCCCCAACTGGCCCCCACACAAAAACGTGCCGCCCCAAAAAGGGGCGGCACACAAACTTTAATATCAGCTTTTCTGTAGCGAGCACGCGACGACCCGAAGCCGGGGCGCAGGGCGGGAGGCCGGATCGCCTTCCCTCAACGCGACCCTGCGGAGCCGTGAGCGGGGAGGGAAGGCGATCCGGCCTCCCGCCCTGCGCCCCGCAGCAGCCAGCGCCAAGCGCTAGTAGTTCACCACCTGCTCCTCAAAGTACGCCTTCGGGTGGTTGCACACCGGGCACACTTCAGGCGCCTCGGCACCAACGTGCAGGTGCCCGCAGTTCAGGCACTTCCACACCTTTACGCCCTCGCGCTCAAACACCTCGCCCGACTCGATGCGCTCGACGAGTTTGTTGTAGCGCTCCTCATGGGCCTTCTCGACAGCACCGACGCCACGGAACTTTGCGGCGATCTCGGCAAAGCCCTCCTCCTCGGCGGTCTTGGCGAACTCGTCGTACATCGTGGTCCACTCGTAGTTCTCGCCCGCAGCGGCATCGCGCAGGTTATCCAGCGTGCCGGGAACGGCGCCATTGTGCAGATACTTAAACCACAGCTTGGCGTGCTCGGACTCGTTGCCAGCCGTCTCGGCAAAGATATTCGAGATCTGAACGTAACCATCCTTCTTGGCCTTAGATGCGTAGTAGCGATACTTGGTATGTGCCTGAGACTCGCCGGCAAAAGCGGTCTCGAGGTTCTTCTTGGTTTGAGAGTTCTCAAAATCCATAGGTGTACTTCCCTTCAATACATGCCGCCCATAGGCTTTGAGCGGCTTTGCCTTCAGGATACCCCCTGTCGAAAATCTAAACCGTAAAATTTGAGCAATCTATACACTCAGCCAACGATCGCCCTCGGAGCGGCAGAAGCCCTCTCGCTCCAAGTCGGCCAAAATGCCCGCGGCAAGATCGTGATCGACTGGCTCGCGGCCTGCCGCCGCCTCCATCTCGTTAACGCCCGCCACGGCATCAGCAAGCGTAATCCCCGCCGGTTGGCCATCGCGCGCTGCCAGCAACATGCGCACGATATGCGCGCGCTTTTGGCGACGTGAGCCCTCAAACTTGGACTGACGACTATAACCCGCCGATCGCCTAGACGGATTGGGCAGCGTCTTCTTAAGATACGCGCCATAATCCAGCAGCGCGTAATACCACGCGCGCGGTGTGTCGGCATTGTCCTGAGGCACGGCAAAGGGGGCAATCTCGTCCGTCACCGCACCGGGAGCCGCTGGGCAGGCCGCCTGAATCAGCGGCACCAGTTCGCGATCGGGAACAGCCGGCACGTCGGGAAAGAAATGATGCAGAAAGACCGTGCGCACGTTGGTCTCCAGATACACGCCCGGAAGATCGAACGCAAACGACCGAATGCCCTGCGCCGTCGCCGGACCAATACCAGGCAGAGCGACCAAGTCACGCGTCTCGTGCGGAAACTCCCCACCCCAATCCTCTACGACCCGTTGAGCGGCCCCGTGAAGCGCCAGGGCGCGTCGGTTGTAGCCCATCCCCTGCCAAGCGTCCAAAACATCGGAAGGCGCGGCCTGGGCAAGCGCCTGCACGGTCGGAAAGCGATCGAGCCACGCCGGCATACGCGTCTCCACGCGTGGCACCTGTGTTTGCTGCAACATGACCTCGGAAAGCCAAATGATGTACGGATCGCGCGTGCGGCGCCACGGAAGGTCGCGATAACGCAGGACCCCTTCCGAACGAATCATCGAACGAAAGGGGTCCTGAATCATATCTATGCTCCTTATGCGGCGCTATTCCTCCCGGCAAGCACACGCACAGGTGGCGTACTCGGGAAACGCTTCGCGGTCGGCGAACTTGGGATCGACGGCCGGGAACTGGCGGTGAGCGACGATGTCTCCGAGCGAAACGGAATCGAGGTAGTCGCGCATCAACGCCTGAGCTCCGGCCCACAGGGGATGATAGCAGCACGTGCCCATGCGTGCACAGTCGCCATCGGGTGCGGTGCAATCATTCATAACCATAGGGCCCTGAACGGCCTCGACGACCTGACGGATAGTGACATCGTCCGGACTGACCTTGAGACGCATGCCACCGTGGACGCCACGCAGGCTCTCCACAATACCGGCCTGGACCAAACCGTGCTGAATCGAGCGGGCAAACGAATACGGAACATTGACCTCTTCGGCAGCGGTGCGAACAGAAAGCAAACGCTCCGGATCCTCGGCAAGCATCGCCAGCATACGAAGGGCGTAATCAGTCTTCCTCGATATGTCCATTTTTCCCCTTTCAAGGAATACGAACAGCTCGAACGAGCTCCGGGGCCGAGCTTGTGTCGAGACGCTAAATGACCGCTAGGACATCCAAATGGTAAATCGGATATCCACTGAGTGCCGCGCTTGGAGCGAAATGCATCAGATGCGGCCTACAGTGCAATTTAGTATAACCTAACCCCCTGTCTCGTTGAACAGGTGTTGCGCAACAAAGCTGTTGTTCAGACAGATATACTTATTAGATTTTACTTGCGTTCCCGAAGGCGCGGGGATTCTGGGCGAAGATGCACCAAGGCAATCGTTCTATCGAAACAAAGTGCATCAAACGCAAAAAGCCACGTCCGAAGACGTGGCTTTAATTGCGTTGGCGGGAAGTACGGGGCTCGAACCCGCGACCTCCGACGTGACAGGCCGGCGCTCTAACCAAACTGAGCTAACTCCCCAGGCAGACGTTCGCGTTTGTTTCCGCTCGCGTGCGCTGCGGGGATTAGTATACACAGAAGTCTGTCCGGCGCGCAACAACTTTTTTGAAAAAATTTTTGGGGCCATCCGGGAGGGTCTCCGGGGCTGGGGGCGGGGGTTAAGTTTGCTGCTCTACAGTCCTGCGCAAGACGGAAAGCACATTAAGTGCTTTCCTTTGCGTGCGGAACTCGCGACAAACTTAACCCCCGCCCCCAGCCCCGGAGACCCTCCCTGCCGTCACTTTGTTCGAGTCGTTGTTGCTCCTCGCCGCTTCCGCGGCTCGAGGTCCCCGTTCTCCTCGGCGGGGTTGTCTAAGGTTGTCGCCGAAGCTCTGCCTTTTGCTGAAAGAAAAACGGGAGATGCGATCTGCGCCCCCCCGTTTTTGTTGCGGTTAGTCCAAGTCAATAAACTTAGTGGTCAGTATCTTGCCGTCTTTGACGAGCATTCTGGCCATGGTGGGGCCTCGGGTGCCTCTGGGGTAGCTGGCGCTGCCCGGGTTGAGGACTAAGCAGCGGCCCACCTGGGCTTCTTTGGTTACGTGGGTGTGGCCGTTGATGGCTACGTCTACGGATCCCACCGGAAGGTCTTCGCGGTAGTGGGCTACGGCGAATTTAAGGCCTTCGTAGGTAAAGAGCGCCAGGCGATCTACATCGGGGCCGTAGTCGCGGTAGTAATCGTTGTTCCCCAATACGGCCCGCACAGGGGCGATGGTGCACAGGTGCTCGTAGTCCATCTCTGACGTGAGGTCGCCGGCGTGGATGATCAGGTCTGCGCCCTCAAGCTCATCCAAGAGCGCAGGCGATAAATAGCCGTGGGTGTCCGAGATGATGTCGATACGCTTGGCGCTTGCACTGTTCATGGGATCCCTTCCGCAAAAAACGATTCGGCAGATACATACAAAAAAGGCCCCACGGCTCCGCAGACGATGGGTCTACAGGGCTGCGGGGCCAGTGTGCTAGAGACTCAGAGCCTTCTTGAGCGGCACGACGCGGCGGCGCGAAACCGGCACGCGCTCGTCGACGCCCGTAATGCCCAGCTGGATGGCGCCCGAGGGCACCGTCTCAACGTCCGTGACGCACGCTAGGTTGACGATATAGCGGCGGTGAACACGGAAGAAGCCAAAGTCGCAGAGCTTGGCCTCAAACTGCGCCAGCGAGGTCGTCGACAAAAAGCGATCATCGACGGTATAGATGCAGGAGTAATCGTCCTTTGCCATGATAAAGCGGATGTCATCCACGGGAATGAGCACCTTGCGGCCGCCCTTTTCCACCGGGATACGCTCGATGGTCACTTTGCTGTCCGTAACCGGCTTGGCGCGTTGCATGACCTTCTCGATCGCGCGATCCAAGCGAGCTTCCTCGACAGGCTTCATCAGATAATCGACGGCATCGACGTCGAATGCCTCGACCGCATGGTCGCTATACGCAGTCACAAACACGATCGCCGGCGGATTTTTGAGCTTATGCAGCGCCTCGGCAAGTTGCAGACCCGAGGCACCAGGCATCGAGATATCGAGAAACACGACATCCACGCGACTTTCCATAAGCATCTCGATGGCGGAGCGGACGCTCGACGCCTCCGTGATCGTGCCGATCTTGCCCGTTTGCTCGAGCAAGAAGCGAAGCTCCGAGCGAGCCGGCGCCTCATCATCCACAATCATCGCACGCAGCATAGGGATAAAACCTTTCGTCAACTAACTACGCCAGGCATCCGTCGCATGACGTTGAGCCCGTAGCCTTTTATTTTACTCTTGAATGTCAAAGATGCTCTCTGACAAATCAAGATGAAGGAGCACTTTGGTGCCCTTGCCCGGCGCCGATTCGACACGCGTATAGGAGTGCGGCCCAAAAAAGCGATGGATGCGCTCCGAAATATTGTGCATGGCCACACCGGCGCCGCCACCCTGGGGAGAGCTGGCGTCGGGACGGGCAGAGCGCTCGTCAAACAGTCTGGCGGCGGTACCCTCATCCATGCCCACGCCATTATCGGCCACGGCAATCAAGATTGCATCCTCGCCGTCTTGGTGAACGGTCACGTCGATCCTCAGGGCGCCGTCATCGCCCATACCATGACGCACGGCGTTCTCGACAATCGGCTGGATCACGAACGCCGGCACCAGCGTATCTTCCACGTCCTCGGACACATCGAACGTCGCAAGCACGCGGTCCTCGCCAAAGCGGGCCTTCTCAAAGGTAAGGTAGCGCTTGGTCTGTGCGACCTCGCGCGCGACCGGAATAAGCGATCCCGAGTTGTCGAGCGTGGCGCGATAGAACGATGAGAACTCACGAAGCAGTTCGCGGGCCCGCAGCGGGTCGGTGCGCGTAAACGATGCAATGGTGTTCAGCGTGTTGAACAGGAAGTGCGGGTTAATCTGCGCCTGCAGCGCACGCACCTCGGCGCGCGCCGTGAGCTCCTTTTGCACCTCGAGCTCGTGGATGGCGAGCTGTGTGGACAAGATCTCGGCAAAGCCCGAGGCAAGCGCGTACTGGGTACGGTCGACGGCGCGCGGGGTCTTGTAGTAGAACTTGAGCGTGCCGACGGTGCGGTCACCCACCTTGATGGGGGCGATAATGCCGGCGGGGACTTGGTTGTGCGAGCCGTCCGAGCCCACGACATCCACCATACGGTTGAACGACTGCACGATGCCATGTTCGATAACGTAGCGTGTGGCAAGCGTGTGGATGGGAGAATCTGGCAGTAGTTTTTCCTCGAACTCTCCCGCGCAGGCAAGCACGTTGCCCTCGTCGGTGATGGCCACCGTCATGGCGCGCGTCTCGGGCAAAATGCGCTGGCACACCAAACGCGCCGACTCCTGCGTCAGACCGCCCTTAATGTCCTCGAGCATGGCCGAGGCCACCGAGAGCGTCTCCTCGGTGTACTGGGAGCGCACCGAATCGGGATTGAGCGTCAAAAAGATAAAGATGCACAGAAAGATGCACAGCAGCGCGCAGGCAATCACCGTGGCGATCGGCTCGATACCGGTCACCAAGGCAAAAATAAAGTACACCAGCACGCAAATGGCGCAGGCAACGGCAATGATGCGAAAGATTGATATTGAACTATCGCGCTGGGCGCGGCGGTCGATCATTCGGCCCCCTCCAGGATACTGATCAGTTGTGCGTCACGCCAAAGCCCGTCCATGATCTTGGGCCAAAAGCTCTGAAAACGCAGATAGCTTGCAGCGTTTTGGCGCGCATAGGCCTTTGCCTCGTCGATACCATGGCGCCAGATGCGCAGGTAGCCCTCATGCTCGCGGGTAAACACGCTGCGGACCATAGCGGTCTTGCGCACGCGGTCGTCGAGCTCGCGCGAAATCCACGGGCCCGGGTAGGGCATGAGCGATGCCGCCGTAACGGGAATGAGCTCCTTTTGATGCGCGGCGAATGTCAGCTTGGCCCGTTCGTAGTACCAACGGTATACATCCTGCATAAAGCGCGGTGAGCGCTTTTCGGACTCCGGGGGCAGATGGCGCACGGTCCACTCGTTATCGAACCACACGTCGTAGCCAAACATGCGCATGTTAAAGAGGTAATCCAAGTCCTCGCCGCGGGTGATAAACGGGTCAAAGGCCACACGCGTAAAGGCGCGGGCGTGCAGGGCCATCAGGCCGCCGCACACGTAGTTGGAACGCGAGATGCGGGTGCCCGAGAGCGCCTTTTTCATCCAACGGTTGAACTCGATGCGCTTGGTCCACCAACGATGGCAGATGCCCGCCTTGTCCGTGGGAGCCAACGGCGAGCCGTCACGATCGTAGAAATAGCCGCTCTTGACCAAAATCGGCAAGCCCTGACGCGTCTGCTGCCCCAACGCATAGGTCGCGCGCTTCATAAAGTCGGCGTCGATGACAGTCTCATCGTCATCCAAAAAGATAACCGCGTCATGCCCCAGCACCGCAGCGCAGGCCAGCCCCATGTTGCGGATGGCACCGTAGCCTCGCAGGCTCACGCACTCGCCCGAACCCTTGGGCGCGATCTGAGCAACCCGGTCTGCGATGCGCGAGGCCTGGGTGTTGGTGACAACGGTGACCTTGAGCGTGGGATGCGCGTCGACAATCTCGTGCACGCGCAGCGACACATCGGCTGTGGCAGAAACGGGACAGACCACCAAAAGGATGATGCGCGGGATGTCGCGCACCTGTTCAAGCGAGGCCAGGCAGCGGTCGAGTTCAGGATTGTCGGCGTTGAGTCGTGTCGAATGGTCATAGGTGCCAGGGGCGTTTGCGCGAGCGTCATCGCCCGCCCAATACGTTGGAATCACGACCGTGGCGTTCATGCCTTACCCTCCCTGCAACACAAAAACGGGACGCCGCCAAACACAGGCGACGCCCCGCGACCTAGCTGATTCCATCATACCCACTTGGGCAAATCATTGCTCGCAAGTCGCAATGTTTATTGCGGATAACCCCAAAAGAGTATCGCGGCGGACGCAATTACCGGCAAGTTCTTATGCGGCCTGCTCTGCCGTCTGAGACATGCGGGACAGACGGACCAGCAGCACAAAGCCCACCACCAGCAGCACGCCGATGGACAGGACGCCCAGCGAGGGGTTGCCGGTCAGCGAGGTGACGACCGACACCAAGAAGGTGCCCATAACACTTGCATAGCGGCCAAAGATATCAAAGAAGCCGTAGTACTCGTTGGACTTTTCCTTGGGAATAATGCGGCCAAAGTAGCTGCGGCTGAGCGCCTGCACGCCGCCCTGGAACAGGCCGACCATAATGGCAAGCACCCAAAACTCAAAGGCGGTCTTGAGGAAGAACGCGGCGAACAGCACAATGCCCATATAGGCGGCGACGGCCACCAAGATCATATTGAGTGTGCCCACGCGGCCGGCGAGCCTGCCGTAGATGATGGCGGACGGGAAGGCCACAAACTGCGTAACGAGCAGAGCCAGCACCAGTTGAGTCGAGTCGATACCCAAAGCCGATCCGTAGCTGGTTGCCATGGAAATGACCGTGTGCACACCGTCGATGTAGAAGAAGAACGCGATCATGTAGACCAGCACGGTCTTGTTATGGGCGATCTCACGCATGGTGTGTCCGACCTCGGAGAACACGCCGCCCACGATGTGGCCGATGGTGTCCTCGGGGCCACGCTCGCGACCATACTTTTGCTTATAGGTGCGAATGAGCGGCAGGGTAAAGATGAGCCACCAGGCACCAGTGATGACAAACGACAGACGCGTTGCCAGCATGGTGGGGACACCAAGAGCGGGGCCACCCATGATAAGCGCCAGGCAGATGATGAACGGCACGGTGGAACCGATATAGCCCCAAGCATAGCCCGAGCTGGACACGGCGTCCATGCGCTCGTCGGTGGTAATGTCGGGCAGCATGGCGTCGTAGAACGTCATAGAAGAGTTAAGGCCGATGGTGCACAGCACGTACACGGTCAAAAATGCCATGGCGGACATTGGGATAGCCTGCGCCAGGCAAAGGACCAGGCCCGTGAGGAAGAAGCCCAAGAAGAACTTGATCTTGTTGCCGGCGTAATCGGCAAGCGCGCCCAGAATGGGCATGAGCATGGCAATGACCAGCGAGGCAATCGTCTGCGCGTTGCCCCAAGCGACCACCAGGTCTGCCGAGGAAGCACCGGTATTGATGGCGTTAAAGTAGATGGGCACCACCGAGGTATTGAGCAGCACGAGGGCCGAGTTTCCCACATCGTACATGACCCAGTTACGCTCGAGCTTGGTGTATTTCATGGACAGGGACCCTTCGTATTCTCCCGATATGCAGCTAGTTCATCGTACCCCAATTGCACAGAGGCACCGGTAAGGATTCGGCAAAGGGACAGAAGCGGTCATACGGACACGCAGGGCGAAACGCCATCCCATCAACGCAGTTGCGGTGAAATAGTTCCTGCTTAGCCCCCCGGGAGCTTCATTCAGGAACTATTCCACCGCAACTTATGAGTCGGCTTGTTATTCCTCGCGGTCGAACTCTTCGTCGGCGCCGAGCACGCGACCGCTGTAATTGACGTGGTTGGTCACGGCTTCCATATCGCCGGTCTCGATAAAGCGGGCAACCGTGCACTCGTAATCGAGCAGCGCGCGGTCAAAGACCTCGGGGAAGCTCTCGTTCGAGACCTCGTCGGTAAAGGGGTTCTTCCATGCCAAGTGGCCCAGGTTGCCGGTACGCTCTGGCAGCTCGGTCGTCACGCGGTGCGCAAGGCCGTCGAGCAGCGAATAATCGTGCACCAAGCCCTCGAGCAGGGCAATCGCGCGCGTCTTGGCCGAACCGGCCGGCTCGATAGTGCGGTAGAGCAGCTGCATGTCGGCTACGGCGCCGGCGTACTCCCCCGCCGGGATGTCGATACCGTACACGCGCCCGGCGACGTAGCTCATCAGCACGCCGGCAACACGATTGATGCGGTCGGTCGTGACGATCTCGCCCGCCGGCGGATAATCCTCGACCGTTGCCCCATCGCGCTTGAGCTGCAGCATCAGCACGTCCAAGTCGCTTTCGAGCACGGCGTGAACTTGACCGCCCGAAGCCTCGAGCTCGGGGTCGGACTCAACAATGCCAAACTGCTGCTCGTAGACAAAGGGGTGGGCATTGCGGTCGAGCACATAGTGCGACAGCAGGCCCAGCGCAAACGCGCGACCCAGATTGGCATCGCGCGGCTGCAGGTGCGACACGCCGTCGCGCAGGCACGAGAACTGACGCGACATGCGCGAGCGGTGCATAACCTGAGCAAGCAGCGTGCAGTCGGAGATGCGCGGCGTGAGCATGTGGAAGAAAAACGGGTCGGGACCTTGGTTTCCCAGGATAAAGGCGATGCGCTCCTCGTCGGACGTGATAACGCCCTGCGGAAGACGGTCGATGCTTTCCTCGCCAAACAGATGATGCGTAATGAGCGCGGGCATAATGATCCTTTCGATTTCATTCGATGTCACCCATTATGCCCACCGTGCGGTCATGCCAAACCTGCGGCGGTAAACGATGGTGTGCAGCCCGCCTACGCAAGCCCCAGGTGCGCCTTGACCTCGGCGGCGCGACGGCGGGACACGGGCACCGTCGAGCTCACGCGGTCGAGCCTGAGCTCCATCAGGCCCGTGGAGCCGATCTCGACATTATGTACGTCTTCCAAATTGACCAGATAACTGCGGTGGACACGAATAAAACCCTCGGAGGCCAAGCGCCGCTCGAGCGAGGAAATCGACTCATTGATCAGGTATGTTCCCTCGGCGCAAACGGCGTTACAAAAATCGGCACGCGCCTCAAAGTAGCAGACATCCGCCACGGGAATGAACACCTTTTTGCCCCCGCGATCCACCGTCAGGCGCAAAGGCTGGCGCGGAGCATGGACGACACGGCGAGCGCCCAGGGCAGTCTCGATCTTGTCGAGTGCCTTTGACAAGCGGGCATCCTCGACCGGTTTGACGATGTAATCGACAGCATCGAGGTTATAGGCATCGGCCGCGTACTCGGCAAATGCCGTCACAAACACCACGACCGGCGGCGTCTTTAGGTTCTGCAGCGTCTCGGCAAGCTCAATTCCCGAGCGGCCGGGCATGGTAATGTCTAAAAACAGCACGTCGGGCTTGTTCGACAGAATCGACTCCACGGCTTCGGTGACATTGCCCGCCTCGGCAATCTGACCCACACGCGTATCCTTTTCCAACAGATAGCGTAGCTCAGCCCTAATCGGAGGCTCGTCATCAACCACCAAGATGTTCCAGCCTTCGGACATATGCGCTTCCCCTCTTTTTCTCTCAATCCAACCGCGTACTACACCGTCAACGGCGCCGGCTCATGCGGCTCGCCGTTCAACTCAACGATGACCTGCGTTCCCACGCCCTCCTGGGACTTCACGCGCATGCCGGAATCTTCTCCGTAAAAGAAATGGATGCGCTGAAGCACGTTGAAGAGCGCCAGGCCGCAACCTCGCTTGACGGAGCCGTCGGCGGTAATGCTCTCGGGCTCCTCTCGGCGATGCTGCTCAAACAGATGCGCGCAGACTTCTTCGCTCATCCCGATGCCGTCATCTTCGACGATGATCTCCAAGCCGTCATCGGTCTCAAAAGCCCTAACACGAATAGAAAGCGGCTCGGTCTCGCGCTGCGCATGCTTGATGCAGTTTTCGAGCAGCGGCTGCAAGATAAACGGCGGTACCAGGCTGTCGCGCACCTCAAAGTCGATGTCGACCGAGACGCGCAGACGGCCGTCGCCATACCGGGCCTGCATAAGATTGATATAACGAGTGCCCTGTTCCACCTCGTGCTCGAGCGTGGTGAGCGTATCGGAGTCAGAAAGCGTCTGACGGTAATAATTGGAAAAATCGATCAGCAGCGATCGCGCCTTGTCGGGCTCGGTTCGAACGAGCGACACGATGGTGCTGATGGTATTGAATAGAAAATGCGGGTCGACCTGCGACTGCAGGGCGCGAAGCTCCACGCGGGCCGTGAGCTCGTCCTGGCGCTCGAGCTCAAAGCTGGCGAGCTGCGTGGAAATGAGATCGGCAAAGCCCGAGGCCAACGCCGTCTGGCGCATATCGATGCTGCTCAGGCGGGGGTAATACAGCTCGAGCGTGCCCACGTAATGCCCGCGCACGGTCAGCGGCGCGACAATGCCGGCGCGCAGACGGGGAAAATAGCCGCCCGTCTCATTGGAGGCGTCGCGCGAAAATACACTCTGTTCGCCGGACTCGATCACGTTGAGCGTGGTCTTGAGCACGACCGGGGTGCCGGCAGGGCACTTTGCCGAGTCCTCGCCCCAGCTTGCCAGCACCTGTTTGCCATCGGTAAAGCAGATGGCAGAGGCGATGGTCTCGGACAGGATGATTTTAGAGGCGCCCAGGGCCGCTTCGGGCGTAAGGCCGCGCGACGTGTAGGCGAATATTTTTGATGCGATGGCGAGCGTACGGTCGGTTGCGCTCGATGTGAGGTCGTCGGGGACCACAAAGACATACGAGAAAAAGAAGCACAGCATGACCAGGCCGGCAATAACGACAACGCCCGGAACGGGATTGGGATTATCGGTTAAATCCCAGATAAGCAGCAGGATAAGCACCGGAACGACAATACCGAGCAGGATGGCCTGAACCACATGCTGGGCCGTACGAAAGACCTTGGTAGAGTTGTAGCTCTTGCCCAGAATCAGCCTGTTTAAATCCACCGTCATCCCCTCTTGTCCGTAGCACCCATAGCAATAAAGAGGGCCGCAAGCGACCCTCTCCATTGCATTATGCAATCAAAAACTGTGTTTTACATCAAGCCATCGACAAACGGTATCTTAGGCGCTGTATTTGTTAGCCTCACCAAAAGTGCCAGCCTCGACGATCCAGCCGTCCTTCATGATGACGTCCATGTTGTCGGTGTTGAGCACGTGGATGTCGGCGGCGACGTCACCGTTGACAACCAGCAGGTCGGCGCACTTGCCGGCCTCGATGGAACCGGTCTCGTCCTCGATGTGGCACATCTTGGCACCGTTGAGGGTGGCGCAGGTGATGGTCTCGACCGGAGTGAAGCCGATCTTGTCGACGAACTCGTACATCTCCTCGATGGAGCAGGTGCCGTACGGGGTGACGAAGGAGAAGGAGTCGGAGCCGATCGTCATGACGACGCCGCGCTTCTTGGCCTCGCGCAGGCAGTCGTAGTTGCGCTGCAGCTCCTTCTCGACCAGGGTGCCCTCGTACTTGTCATGCAGCTCGGGGACGTAGACGGGCGGATAGGTGGCGTACCAGGTGGGCAGGAAGGCGATCGTCGGGGTGAAGAAGGTGCCCTGCTCGGCCATGAGGTCCATGGTGCGCTCATCGATATCGAAGCCGTGAATCAGCTGCTCGCAGCCAAAGCGGACGGAATCGTAGGCGGCGGCGTGGTTGTTGTAGCAGTGACTCCACACGGGGATGCCGACCATCTTTGCCTCTTCGACCACGGCCTGGATCTCCTCGGAGCAATAGTGCTGGTCGCGACCGGAATCCCAACGCCAGATGCCGCCACCGGTTGCCCAGATCTTGATGGCATCGGGGTTCTCGCGCAGGCGACGACGGACGGCCTTGCGCAGATCCCAAGGACCATCGACCTGGTCGCCCCAGGGATGGGATTCCTTGTTGAGCTCCTGGGTGCAGTGGTGGGAGTCGCCGTGACCGGCAACGCGGCAGAAGCCCAGACCGGTGGCCAGAACGCGCGGGCCCTTAAAGACGCCCTTGTCGATGCAGTCACGGATCTGGATACCAAAGCGGCCGATCTCGCAGACGGTAGTGAGGCCGTGGGTGAGGCAGTCGTAGGCCTGCTTGACAGCGACGGCCTGCTTCTCGAGGAGCGGCTGCATGACCCAGTCTGTGTCATCGTCGGTCAGGTTGCCCGAGAAGTGCAGGTGGGTGTCGATCAGGCCGGGAAGGACGGTCTTGCCAGCGGCGTCGATAACCTCAACGCCCTCGGGAAGGTCTTGCATAGCACCGGCATACTCGATCTTGCCGTTGTCGTCGACGAGAACGAGGGAGTTCTCGACCGGCTCGGCACCGGTACCGTCGATGAGCTTGCCGCCAACGATTGCGTACTTAGTGGACATGGTTCCTCCTTATGGATCCATATAGTGGGCGAGGCCATGTTGGGTTATGGCCTCACAAAGCTACCCAAGTGGTGCCGGGTTCGGTGCGCGGAAGAGAGGGGTCCGCGCACCCGATCCGCCCCGGCTAGGCGTTATTTTTTGCGGGAATTGGTGAAGGCCATGAGGGCCAGGCCAACGGCCAGCCAGCCGATCACGATGCTCCACTCCACCATGTTGAGGGAGGCGGGAGAGAACGGGACCACGAGCAGGCCGATGATGACGGCGCAGGCAGCGACAGCGAGGCTGATGCCAAACTTGCCGCCGGGCACCTCGTAGGGACGAGGCAGGTCGGGCTCGGTGAAGCGCATGCGCAGGCAAGCGAGGGCGACCATGCCGCAGGAGAAGATGAAGGCGAGAGCCGACACGTTGGTCAGAGGGATGAGCATGTTCTTGCCCAGGAACGGACCGATGACGGTGATGACGCCCAGAACGGCGCAGGCGAGCTTGGGAGCGCCGGAGCTGGGATCGACCTCGGCGAACTTCTCGGGCAGCTGGCCCTTACGGCCCATGGCGAGCATGATGCGGCTCGTGGCGCCGTAGAAGGAGTTCATCGGGCCCATGGGTCCAAGCGTGGCGATGACGAGCATGGCCAAGTACAGGAGCATGTTGATGCCCTTGAGGCAGGCGAGTGCGGGAACCGGGCTCTTAACGAACTCATGCCAGTCGAGGATGGTGCCGAACGAGTAGATGCAGACCATGTAGAAGCCGCCGGCGGCCAGCAGGGCCAGGGAGATGATCTTACCGAACTTGTTCCAGTTGAGGCCCTCGGCTGCTTCCTCAGCCTGCTGAGGAATGGTATCGAAGCCGGCGTAGAAGAACGGGGTCAGAACCAGGACCGACACGATGCCGGCGAACAGGCTGGTGCCCTCGGTAGCGGGCTTGCCGCCGCCAGCACCGGTGACCTGGGAGAACACGGGCATGGCGTGTTCCGGCGAACCGGTGAACAGCGAAACACCCATGGCGAGCAGCATGCCGCAGAGCAGAGCCTTAGTCAGGAAGGCCTGGAGCTTGGCGGCCGAGCTGGCACCGCGGAAATTGAGGAAGATGACGTAGGCTGCAAAGCCGAGCGCGATCAGCGTCGGGAACAGGTAAACGTCGGCGCCCAGGATGGTATAGAGCTTGACGGCACGCAGCCACTCAAGACCGGGCAGGCTGCCGAACATCTCGGACACGAGGGTCGAAATGGCGATGGCCTCCCACGGGCACAGGATGCCGTTGCCCAGGGCCAGGAGCCAACCGGTGATGTAGCTCAGCGTACGGCCAAAGCTACGATCGACATACTCGACGATGCCGCCCGAGATGGGGATAGCAGCCGTGAGCTCACCGAAAACAGCTCCGACGGGCACGAGGAAGATTGCACCCAAGAGGAATGCGATCATAGCGGGAACGGGACCGCCGCCCACGACCATCCAGTCGCCGACCTGCAGAACCCAGCCAGTTCCGATGATGGCACCGAAACCGATGGTGAAGAAGTTCCAGAGCGAAAGCGTTTTCTTCATGCCGCCGTTACCTTCGACTGCAACTTCTGCGTTCTTGTCCGCCATTGTTCCCCTCCTTTCCTTATTGACGCCTCTTTGGCGTCACCCCTTGCGCGGTCCGTTTTGCCGCGCGCTTTTATTTCGTGGCTTTAAGATACGGCCTTGGCACAGCAGCGCCGCTTGTGGCTCGACCGAAGGCAGAACTGCAAAACGAGCGGCGCCGTTTTTGGGACGAACGGCGGAAGACGTCATTCGTCTTGGACGCTTTCATCTTGTCTGCTTTTGAATACCTGTTGCCGTGACGCTTGGCGCGCGGCGCGGCAACGTTCATACCATTTGTCAGGCTTTTGGCGCACATACCCATGTGTCGCGCCTCTTTTTATGTAGGATAGACAAGTTACACATGAGGCAAGGTGATTCGAATGGCATATGGATACAATGACGGCGACCAACGGCCACAAAGCGTGCGCCTTGCCGGCCGCACCACGCCAACGCCCAGAAGCACCTCCGACAACGACAACCCGCAGCGCCCCCAAGAGCAGCTCGGGGCTTCTTCGCGGCAACAAAGCCGTACCGTGCAGCAGTCAGACCGCATGAGTACGAGCACACGCCAACGCCAGACCAACACATCGCAGCCACGCCGCTACGATCGCCGTAAGACCGACTACTACGTTAAGCGCTCCTTTTCGCGACCTCAACGCGATCGCGGCAATTCCGCCCCTCGCCCCGCGTCGCACACCACAAGTCACGCGCTTCCGGCCCGCCGCCTACGCCTTGCGTTTTGCTCCATCGCCGCCTGCCTCGTCTTTGTGTTTTTGGGATCCTGTATCTCTCACGGATCAGCCGGTCTCGAGCCCACTGCCGAGGACAAGCTGCTTAAAGCTCCCGTCGCACCCGGTTACTCCTTTGCGTTCTCGACCCCACGCTCGCAGTGGCAGGCCGGCACCATGCCCCACATCTACCAAATTGACCCCGCATGGTCGGAGCTGCCCTATGCCGGTGGCACTATTCGCGAAAACGCTTGCGGTCCCACTTGCCTCACCATGGTCTATATCTTTAAGACCGGCCATACCGATAAGACGCCGGTCGATATATGCGCACTGGCCGAAGCCGGCAACTACGCCCCCACTGGTGCCACCGAGTGGTCGTTTATGACAGGCGGTGCGTGGCAGCTGGGGCTCAACGGAACACAGCTCTATAACGATCGCGAATCGATTACCCAAGCACTTCGCTCGGGTGCGCCCGTCATCGCCGCAGTGCGCCCCGGCACGTTTACCAACGTAGGCCACTATATCGTGCTCTACGGCATCGACGATGCCAACCAGATTGCGTCTACGACCCCAACTCGGCCAGCCGCAGCGCCCGCCGCTGGGGCGTCGTAGAGGTCCTCAACGAAGTCGAAGCCATGTGGGCCTACTACTAGTCATTGGCACTCATTGGGGACAGACTTAAATGAATAGTCGTTGAGAACGTTCTTGTTTGACTAGTCGTTTAAGAACGTCCCCAATGACTAGGTGAATAGCAAAAGCCCCACAGTCGGAGCGGACTGCGGGGCTCATGAAGAGAGGCTAGTTTGTGGGCGCTTTGCCTGGCGCCCACGAAAGATGCAACAGAGTAGAGACTACTCGTGGATGCGGGTACCGGAGAGACCGGCCATGGTCTCGGCGGCCTTGTCCAGGGCGCCGATGATGCAGGTGCGGCCCTTGCGGGAACGGGCGAACTTGATGGCAGCGCGGACCTTGGGCTCCATGGAACCCTTGCCGAACTGGCCCTCGTCGGCCAGGCGCTCGGCCTCGTCGGCGGTGAGGTCCTCGAGCTCCTCCTGGTTGGGCTTGCCGAAGTTGATGGCGACATGCTCAACGGCGGTCAGCAGGAACAGGACGTCGGCGTCGCAGTCCTCGGCCAGCAGCTCGCCGCCCAGGTCCTTGTCGATGACGGCGGGAACGCCCTTGTAGCAGCCCTTGTTCTCGTAGTCGCGGACGACGGGGATGCCGCCGCCACCGCAGGCGATGACGATGAACTCGTTGTCGAGCAGGTTGAGGATGGAGTCAGCCTCGACGATCTTCTTGGGGTCGGGGGAGGCGACGACGCGACGCCAGCCGCGGCCGGAATCCTCGACGAAGACCTTGGAGGGATCCTCGGCCATGAACTCCTTGGCCTGCTCCTCGGTGTAGAAGGGGCCGATCGGCTTGGTCGGGTTCTTGAACGCGGGATCGTCGGGATCGCACTCGATCTGGGTGACGACGGTGGCGGCGTGCCAACGCTTATAGCGCTTGTGCATCTCGCGGCCGATGCCCTGCTGCAGGTGATAACCGATGTAGCCCTGGGACATGGCGCCGCACTCGGGCAGCGGCATCTCGGGGGTACCGATGGCATCGTGGGCGGCGGCGAAGGCATTCTGGATCATGCCGACCTGCGGGCCGTTGCCGTGGGTGATGATAATCTCGTTGCCCTGCTCGATGAGACCGAGGAGAGCGTGGGCGGTGTTGCTCACGGCCTCGATCTGCTCGACGGGGTTGTTGCCGAGGGCGTTGCCGCCAAGGGCGACGACAATACGATCGGGCTTGCCAAGAGGCTTAGACATTGCTGGAATCCTTTCTGTAAAAGGCCTACAACCCATTAATAACCCGCGTCCGTGCGATACGCGAGTTTATTAAGGTTTATATTCTCTTTATCGCTCATTTTATTCATTTTGAAAATAGTGGAACGGTGAACGGTCGTTTTTACCCGCTCAGCGTAAAGAACCCCAGCTCACGCATATCTACGCCATTTACGTGCAACTTTATTTAAATAGAGCAGGGATTAGACCGGATTATGCAAACTATATCTTTGCTAAACACAAAACGGACAGCGCAAAATCTTACTCGCACTATACGAGATTCTATGCACTTATAAGACGAGTATGCACCCCTGCAAAAACATGGGGCTTTTCATCCAGCATAAGGAATAAAGAAGAGCTCCGAAAAGGCGCCCAACCCCAAAGCACGGGGATAGAAGGCGGCAACAGCCAAAACCTCCATCCATCCCCAAAGTGGCGCGAGGTTTCGCGGCAAAGCCGCGAAACAGCGAAAGGGACATAAGGCCCCCTCAGCCACGTCCTTCATTCAGCCACACGATCCGAGGACGTAGTCGTAGCAGGATCTGAGGGCTGACCTTCGCGGACACTCCGCAGGACGAAAGAACCCCCGCCGCACGTAGTGCGCAGCGGGGGTTCTTTCATGTCCGAGGACGTCCGCGAAGGTCAGCCCTCAGATCCTGCGGTGGGAGACCTAGGCCTCGTTGTACACCGTCTTGAGCTTCAGCAGGTGAGCGTAGCGGTCCATAGCGGCCTGCTCGTTCTCCTTGAAGAGCTCCTCGGCGCGCTCGGGGAAGGAACGCGTCAGCGAAGCGTAACGGGCCTCGTTCATCAGGAACTCCTGATAACCGCCCGCGGGCTCCTTGGAATCGAGCGAGAACTTCTTGCCGGCAGCAGCCTCGGGGTTGAAGCGGAAGAGGTTCCAGTAACCGCACTCGACAGCCTTCTTCATCTCGGCCTGGCAGTTCTGCATGCCGCCCTTCTTGATGGAGTGCATCTCGCAGGGGCTGTAGCCGATGATGAGGGACGGGCCGTCGTAGGCCTCGGCCTCGTGGATAGCCTTGAGGGTCTGAGCCGGGTTGGCGCCCATGGCAACCTGTGCCACGTAGACGTAACCGTAGCTCATGGCAATCTCGGCCAGAGACTTCTTCTTGGTCACCTTGCCGGCAGCGGCGAACTGAGCGACCTGGCCCAGGTTCGAGGCCTTGGAGGCCTGACCGCCGGTGTTGGAGTACACCTCGGTGTCGAAGACGAAGACGTTGACGTTGTGGCCGGAAGCCAGGACGTGGTCCAGGCCACCGAAGCCGATGTCGTAGGCCCAGCCGTCGCCGCCGAAGATCCAGAAGGACTTCTTGGTGAGGTAAGCCTTGTCGGCGAGGATTGCCTTGGAAGCGTCGCAGCCGCACTTCTCGAGCTCGGCAACGTAGGCAGCGGCAGCGGTCTTGGAGGCCTCGGCGTCGTTGACGGAGTCGATCCAAGCCTGGCCGGCGACCTTGAGCTCATCGGACGGACCATCGGCAGCGATGATGTCCTGGGTAGCGGTGATCAGCTTGTGCTGAACGGCCTCATAGCCAACGGCCATGCCCAGACCGTGCTCGGCATTGTCCTCGAACAGGGAGTTGTTCCACGCCGGGCCGTGACCGTCCTTGTCCTTGCAATAAGGAGCGGTGGCAGCGGGGTTGCCCCAAATGGAGGAGCAGCCGGTGGCGTTGGAAATGAACATGCGGTCGCCGGCGACCTGGGTCACCAGACGTGCATAG
Source organism: Collinsella sp. CLA-AA-H302 (assembly GCF_040093305.1). Taxonomy (NCBI): domain Bacteria; kingdom Bacillati; phylum Actinomycetota; class Coriobacteriia; order Coriobacteriales; family Coriobacteriaceae; genus Collinsella; species Collinsella sp. CLA-AA-H302. The sequence goes on along the minus strand of NZ_JBBNJW010000007.1, from coordinate 33,365 downwards.
GCGGTCTCGGCACAGCCGGCGCAGGAGCCCGAGAACTCCAGGTAGGGCTGCTTAAACTGGCTGCCCTTGACGTTGGCCGCGATGAGCTCCTTCTTCTCGGAGACGTTCTCGACCATGTAGTCCCAAACGGGCTGCTGGTCCATCTCCTGCTCGGTGGGAACCATCTCGAGGGCGCCCTTGGGGCAGACCTTGACGCAGTTGGTGCAGCCCATGCAGTCGAGCGGGGACACAGCCATGGTGAACTTCATACCCTTGGCCTTGGGGCCCATGGCGTCGAGCGTGCGGGTAGCCTCGGGCGCGGCGGCAGCCTCGTCCTCGGTCATCGCGAACGGACGGATGGTGGCATGCGGGCACACGTAGGCGCACTGGTTGCACTGGATGCACTTGGTCTCGTCCCAGTGGGGAACGACCACGGCGACGCCGCGCTTCTCGTATGCGGAGGCGCCCAGCTCAAACTGGCCGTCGGCACAATCGACGAAGGCAGAAACAGGCAGGCTGTCGCCGTCCATGCGATCGATGGGCTCGAGCAGGTTCTTGACCTGCTGGGCGATAGCGGACTTGGTCTCCTCGGAGAGCTCGACGGGAGCGGCATCCTCGGCGGTAGCCCAGTCGGCCGGAACCTCGAACTTACGGAAGGCGGTAGCGCCGGCATCGATGGCCTTGTGGTTGGCGTCGACGATGGCCTGGCCCTTCTTCATGTAGGACTTGGTAGCCGCGTCCTTCATGTACTGCAGGGCGTCCTCGGCGGGCAGGACCTTGGCCAGCGCGAAGAAGGCGGACTGGAGCACCGTGTTGGTGCGCTTGCCCATGCCGACCTTGGCCGCCAGGTCGATAGCGTCGATCAGGTAGACGTTGACGTTGTTGTTCGCGATGTAGCGCTTGGCCACGGCGGGCATGTGCTCGGCGAACTCCTCGTCGCTCCACTGGCAGTTGACCAGGAAGGTGCCGCCCGGCTTGACGTCGCGGACCATCTTGAAGCCCTTAACGATGTAGCTGGGGTTATGGCAGGCGACAAAGTCGGCCTTGGTCACGTAGTACGGCGAACGGATCGGGGAATCACCAAAGCGCAGGTGCGAGACGGTGACACCGCCGGTCTTCTTGGAGTCGTACTGGAAGTAGGCCTGGACGTACTTGTCGGTGTGGTCGCCGATGATCTTGATCGAGTTCTTGTTGGCGCCGACGGTACCGTCGCCACCCAGACCCCAGAACTTGCACTCGATGGTACCGGGGGCTGCGGTGTTGGGCGCATCCTCGGCCTCGGGCAGGCTCAGGTTGGTCACGTCATCGACGATGCCGATGGTAAACTCGCGCTTGGGCTCGTCCTTCTTAAGCTCCTCGAAGACAGCGAACGCGGACGCGGGAGGCGTGTCCTTGCTGCCCAGGCCATAACGGCCGCCGACAACCTTGATGCCCGTCTTGCAGGCCTCGTAGAGAGCGGAGACGACGTCCTGGTAGAGCGGCTCGCCGATAGAACCCGGCTCCTTGGTACGGTCCATGACGGCGATCTTCTGGACGGTCTCGGGGAGAACGTCGACGAAGTGCTTGATGGAGAACGGACGGAACAGACGAACCTTGACCAGGCCGACCTTCTCGCCGTGAGCGTTGAGGTAGTCGATGACTTCCTCGAGCACGTCGCAGAAGGAGCCCATGCACACGACGACGCGGTCGGCATCGGGAGCGCCGTAGTAGTTGAACAGGCCGTAATCGGTGCCGAGCTTCTCGTTGATCTTCTTCATGTAGCCCTCGACGACGGCGGGAAGCTCGTCGTAGACCTTGTTGCAGGCCTCACGGTTCTGGAAGAAGATATCGCCGTTCTCGTGGCTGCCGCGGGTGTGCGGGTGCTCAGGGTTGAGCGCGTGATCGCGGAAAGCCTGGACGGCGTCCATGTCGCACATCTCGGCCAGATCCTTGTAGTCCCACATGGCGACCTTCTGGATCTCGTGGCTGGTGCGGAAGCCGTCGAAGAAGTTAAGGAACGGGGTCTTGCCCTCGATGGCGGCAAGGTGAGCCACCGGCGAGAGGTCCATGACCTCCTGGACGTTACCCTCGGCGAGCATGGCGAAGCCGGTCTGACGACAGGCCATGACGTCGGAGTGATCGCCAAAAATGTTCAGGGCGTGGGAAGCGACGCAACGCGCGGAGACGTGGAAGACGCCCGGGAGCTGCTCGCCCGCGATCTTGTACATGTTCGGGATCATCAGGAGCAGACCCTGAGAAGCCGTGTAGGTGGTGGTCAGAGCACCGGCACCCAGCGAACCGTGAACGGTACCGGCTGCACCTGCCTCGGACTCCATCTCGACGACCTTGACCGGGGTGCCGAAGATGTTCTTGCGACCCTGGGCCGCCCACTGGTCGACATGGTCGGCCATCGGGCTGGACGGCGTAATGGGATAGATTCCCGCTACCTCGGTGTACGCATACGAAACATATGCGGCCGCCTCGTTGCCGTCCATAGACTTAAACTTACGCGCCATATACCCCTCTCCTCTCATATAGGTATACAGGCCCCGGCGATTGCCGGGATATTGGCGTGATGGGATTTACGCTGTTGCTTCCAATCATCTGGCAGGCAGGCTCAGCAGCAGGTACGTGGCGTGGAGAGAAGACATGCCGAGGCGAGGGGCAACTGATGCGCCCCACAGACCCGACCGCCCGTCTTGCACATGACCGAGCGCCGCAAAGGCCGCATGCCGGATGCTCCCGGGCACGCCCCGGCGATGGGAAGCGCCCGCAACGGAAATCCGCATGCGGGTTTATTGTACCCCGCCGTCAAGTGTAATTTCGGCAAATATAGGCGGGCGGTAAAGGTTTACCTCGGGTGACTGCCGGGAGCAAAATGATCCCTTGGGGACGGAGGGACCATTTGGCGGGACTGGCTAGAGGGCACCGAAGAGGATGGCGTAGGTAGTGGATTCGCCGAGCTTGAGCTCGTCGCCGGGATTGAGTTGGGCGGAACGGCCGGGCTCGACCTGAATGCAGACGCGCGTGGCCCCGTTTACCACCACGGTTCCGTTGGTGGACGACAAGTCCTCGACGTGCCAGATATTTTGAGCATCGCACCAGATATGGGCATGGCGGGCCGAGACATCGTCGCCGACGTCGGTAATATCGCCCTCACCAGTGGCCAGCGCGCCAATCTCAACACCCTGCTCACTCGGCTGAATCCAGCGCGGGGCGCTCACGACAAAACTGTTTTGCACGCGCAGCAAGCCCAAGGGGTGCGCCGGGGCGGGTTCGCGTTCGCCCGCAGCCAGCGACATGCCAAGCGAACGCGGCGTGGATGTGCCTCCGCCACAGGTCGCGTGCGCGTAGTCGATGGCATAGTTCACCGAGGACCGCACATCCGCCGAACAACCGACGGCGACAAACAGCACCAGCACGGCCTCGGCGCGCTCGGCGGGCATGAGTTCCGCCGCCTGGGACAGGCGATCGAGCGCGTTGCGATAGAGATTTGTGTCCTGGTGACACTCTTCGAGCGCGCGTACCATCGGTTCACCTGCAGGGCCGCACACCATATTGATCACAGCCGTGGAGTCCATGGGATTGCGCTGGCGCAGGGCCAGTTGCGACATAATACGCGCAGCCGAGGTACCGTATTCGGCAAAGTAGCGCTGCTGAAGTGTGCCGACCGGTGCGCGAACGATAAAGCGGGAAACCCAAGAGCGATCGGCGGCCCGGCTCTGCGGGCTGCGGCCGTCTGCGAGCGGACGGGACGAAAGCACCAAGCCGCACAGCTCGATATGGCTCAGATGCGCCGCGCGCTTAAAGATGTCAAACATGGCCCCGCATGGGGTGAGCTCAACTTGAGATGCCATGACCTAGGCCTCCTTGGTCGTAGAAATAGAATCGGACGATACTTCGACAGGTCCGCCAAAAGTACGGGCAGCTGCGGCTCCACCGGCAAGCGGAGTCGCCATCTGGGCTTTTGTGCGTCGCGGTGCCGAAACGGGAAGTTCAAAGGCAAAGCCCATCGCAAGCAAAAACCACGTAAGCGTATAGGTTGCAACCAGAGCGGCAACAAGGCCGCCCATCACGGCGCGTTGGGAAAATACGCTACATGCAATCACAACCAGTACCGGAACCTCGCAGGCAGAAAGCGCAAGCACACCCTGCAGGAACCCCGAGCGCCGATCGCGCGCAAGTGCCCCCGCGGCAACGCCGGCCATGCCTGGCAGCGCCAGCGCCAGTGCGGCAATAACACCCGGTAGCGACCCAGACCACACGAGCGATCCCAAAGTCGCCGTCACGCGAGCGCCCGACGCCAGCAGCGCGGCCGAAACCACGACCACAGCCCAAACCACGCCACAGACGACCGTCGCGCCGACCATCAGCGCGCGACGAACCGCGCGGCCGGACGCATCCATGGGGCACGGCGTGAGCGGCTCGCCGCGGAGCGAACGACCGACATTTTGCGCATAGTGGTCACAAAACGCCGAGAGCGCCGCCTCGACCGCCGCCGGCTCGGGACGATCTTTTTGATGGCTGGACAGACAGGCCATCACCACGTCGAACAGCTGGGCATCGACAAACGCCAGCGCATCGCGTAGCTCCTCGGAATCCGGCTCAAGCCCCAGCTGCTGGGCCTGCTCGGCCGCGGCGAGCGCCACATCGGGCTCACGACGAAGCAGCTGAGTCAAATCACAACCGGTCGCATGGGCACCAATGGGATAGTCGGGCCGCGTGTCCATCTTGAGACGGTAGGGGCTCGCGATGTCGCGCGTCTTTTTGCGCGAACCCGAGGTGCCCGAAGTGCTCGGCGCGGCTTCGTATGGCGCGATGCCGGCAATGAGCTCGTAAACCGTGCTTGCCGCGGCATAGACGTCAATCGCCGGCGACATACGCAAAGCGCGCAGGTCGGGAATATCGTCGGTGAGCATCTCGGGCGGGGCATAGGCAACCGTCGCGCGACGCAGCGTGGCATAACGCTCCGTAAACGACGCCTTGCCGCCGGTACCGGCCACGGCCGACGCAGGCTCAAGCGCCAGCGACGAGCCAAAGTCGATCAGGCACAGGTCAAAGGTGCCCTCGGCAAGCTGCCGGTCAAGCGGCAGGCGCGCCGTACGCACCATAATATTAGCGGGCGAGATATCGCGATGGACAAAGCCCTCCCCCACCAGGCTCATACGGCAGAGCAGATCGAACAGGTCGCGACCCAGACGCGCCGCCACAAGCGGCGACAGGCGTCCGGCATCGTCCACGGCAAGTCGCGAACGCAAGCGGGCAAGCGTCTCGCCCTCGACCCATTCCATGACAATTGCAGGCACACCGTCGACCTCGCCCCAGCCATAGAGGCGGGGAAAGCCCTTAAGGCCCGAAAGGGCGCGATGGCATTCATATTCCTCGCGAAACGCCGCCTTGAACTTGGCGACCAGCGCCTCGTGAGTTGCATCGTCGTCAAACTCATCGCGCGTCGGCAAGATGAGCTGCTTGAGCGCCACGGCCTCGCCTTGGGCGTTGACGGCACGCGTCACGCGGCCGATACCGCCACGGCGCATGGTGGCATCGTCGGCAAACAGCATCGTAAAACGACGCAGATAGGCAGGCAGTTCGTCCTGACCGAGCGCAATGGCCGGCTCAAACCCGTCGACACGCGCCAGGCGCAGGCCGACCATGGGATCGCGACCGAGCGATTGTGGTGTGGTGGATGCAAGATCGGTCATCATAGGGCAAGCGCCGCCATGTTATTGTTGAAGTTACCGAGCGCAACGTCATCATCGCCGTAATGGCCGACCCATTGACATAGGTTGGTGTAACAGCCCCACAGATTGGCATACTGCTGATACCACTTTGACCGGGGCGAGAATGTCTGACGACCGAACTCGGCTCGAATGACAAACATCTCCCCGACCAGGCTGTCGCACGGCCTGGGATCTCCCGTAGAGTTATAGGTCGAGACCACGTCATTGGCACGAGAAACATAGCCGTCGAGCATGTTGTACTTGGTCACAAGCCAACTGTGAATGCTCTCTTCCTCAGCAGCGGAAAGGCCACCGGAGTTCGCATCGTTGTCAGTGTTGCCGCCCGTCGAGCCGCCGTTTCCAGACCCTCCGGCAGAGGAACCCGATCCAGAACCGCCGCCCGAACTCGACGAATCCGAGCCGGAGCCAGAAGTATCCGAGTTACCGGGCTTTCCGGACTGCTGGGCGTCCTGTTCCTTCTGCTGCTCGACCTTATTCACCGTTGCCGCCACGCTATTGTTGGACAACCGATCGATGATCTTGGTGTTGGTGAGCACGATGGTTTTGCCATTGGCAAGCGTGACTTCGTTGTCCGGGGCCTCGGCGCCGTCCGCGTCGTCGGTGCCAAACACAATATGCGCGACCACACTTGCCCAAGCATATCCAGTCGTGGTGCCCAGATCACTTTTGACCTCATGCCCCACGCGCGGTTCGCGTGCGGCATGTGCCTGCATCATGGACGGCACGGTCATGCCATAGGCAGAAACGCCAGCTATGACCAGCACCAGCGAGCAAGACAGCAGTGCGTACGCCCGCGGCGCCAAGCCCAGTCGGCGTCGCATGCGCACCGCGGCGCCGCGCTTTGTCTGAGTGCCACCGGGCCGCATGCGTTCTCCTCCAACAAAAACACGCCGCTCGGGAGCGGCGCATTCATTCGAATCCATATTTGAGTGTATCAGCGAACCCAAAAGGTTGCGCAACGAATGAGCAAATTAAGGATGCGAGTGGAAGCATCCATGCGATAAGCGGATACAAAGTATCTTTGTTGCACAACAAACTTATAGTCGCACGGGGAAATTATGACTGCCCCGTGCGTCGCCAGGAAAACATACGGCAGGAGCAGGCTCGCCACCTAAATCGTGCGACGGGCCTCAATGGCGCGCCCAAGCGTAAGCTCGTCGGCATACTCCAGGTCGCCGCCCACGGGCAGGCCGCTCGCCAGACGCGACACCTCAACGCCCAGCGGCTTGATAGTGCGGGCCAGGTAGCTCGCCGTGGTCTCGCCCTCAATATTGGGGTTGGTGGCGATGATGACCTCATGGATATCCTCGTGGCCCAAACGCGCCAGCAGCTCGCGGATGTGCAGCTGCTCGGGACCAATCTTGTCCATGGGGCTGATCACGCCGCCCAGCACATGGTACAGGCCATGGTAGCTGCCCGTGCGCTCGATTGCCTGGACGTCGCGCGGCTCGCCCACCACGCAAATGCGAGTAGTGTCGCGCATCGAATCCTGGCAGATGGAGCACTCGTCGGCCGTGGCGTAGTTAAAGCAACGGCTGCAAAAGTGGACCTCCTGCTTAACCTCCAGAATGGCCTCGGCCAGGCGGCGGGCCTCCTCGGCATCGGCCTCGAGCAGGTAATAGGCGATGCGCTGGGCCGACTTGGGACCAATGCCCGGCAGACGGCCCAGCTCATCGAGCAGTTTTTGCAGACTGTGATTCGCACTCATATATATGCGTGTCTTAGAACGGCATGCCCGGGATGTTGAGGCCGCCGGTGATGGCGCCCATCTGCTTGTTGGCGAGCTCGTTGACGCCGCGGACGGCCTCGTTGACGGCAGCCATGATCATGTCCTGCAGCATATCGACGTCCTCGGGATCGAGGGCATCGGGGTCAATAGTGAGGTTGACGAGCTCCATCTCGCCGTTAACGGTCACCTTGACCATGCCGCCGCCGGCAGAGGCGTCGACGGTCTGGGACTTGAGGTTCTCCTGCGCGGCGGCAAGCTGCTCCTGCATCTTGCGAGCCTGCTTCATCATCTGCTGCATGTTCATACCGGCCATGATGGCTCCTTTACGTGCGGCCGCACGCCGAGCTGCAAGGGCAGCCGGAGCACGGCGGGACTTTCAAACTCAAAAATCGTACCACGGCGCGGGGCAAGCAAGCGGGGCGGACACGCTACCTCAGTCGATATACATGTCCTTGAGCGTGACGATTCGCCAATCTTCGCGTGCCGCAAGCTTCTTTTTCGTCGCGGCACTCACGTCATGCTTGCAGAACAGCATGAAATGAGAGGCAGCGAAACCCTTTACCAGGCCTCGTTTTCTTTCAAGGTCGTCAATCTCTGCCGACTCATCAAACGACTCCCTATATTTGCACTCTCCGATCACCAGACGCTTTGACACCCGATCGGCGGCTAAAACATCGATATCATCCTGAGCCCGTTTGGCGGGATTCGTCCCCCACCACGATGACACTGCCGTTGCCGGAATTGGCAACTTGCCCTGTTTTGCCTGATCAACCAGCCACTCGGCACACAACGCCTCGAACCGATGACCTAGGTATTCGTTCAGCTGCTCTTCTGAAAGCGCATTGACAACCGCCCGGCCCAAACCGGCCTCGATATCGGACGAATATGGCATGACGAACCGGAACCAAAACGCATAGCACGACTCGGAAAGCCGGTAGATTCCGCGCTTGCTGGTCTCGATACTCTCGCCAAACGGAACAACCTTTTCGATAATCCCCACCGATTCCAGTGCCTTGAGATAGCGGGGCAACGTTGTCTGGGCAACGCCCACGCGATCTGCGATCTGCTTTGCGCGGTTTGCACCGGCGGCCACAGCCCGCAAAATCGAGTTATACATTGCCGGCTCCTGAAACTCCTGACGAATCAGGCCCTCGGGCTCGCCATAGAGAAACCCCATGGGATCGAAGTAAAGCCGGGCCAGATTCTCCTTGAGCCCCACGCTCGGATCCAGCTGTTGCAGATAGTACGGGACACCGCCAAAGCAACCGTAGAATTTAAAGGCCTCATGAGCGCTCAAGCCCGGAAGCATCTTGGCTGCATCCCTAAATCCAAGGTCGCGCACCTTGATTTGAGCCGTGCGCCGGCCAAACAGAGGGCTTTTGCGTCCCAGCACATTGCTTTCCATAAAACCCTGATTGCTGCCGCAAAGAATAAGAAAGGCGTTCGTTTCCCTGAAGGCCCGGTCGATGGCGACCTGGAAAATCGAGGGCAGCGCCTCGTTGCGCATCGCCGCATAGGGAAACTCGTCGAACACAAAGACAAACCGCTCGGTGCGCGCTCGATCGGCGACGAAGGACAGCGCGTCGGTCCAGGAAGAGAACCCGCCAATCGATGCGGGAAGATTGAAAAAGCCAGCGATAGCGCGATTAAAATCCGCAAGGTTGTCGGCATCGCTTTGCTCGAGCGCGGTAAACGAGAGCGTCCTTTTACCGCGGCAGAACTCGTTAATGAGCGTTGTCTTTCCCACGCGTCGACGACCGTACACGACGGCCATCTGAAATGAACGCTGCTCATAAAGGGATTCGAGTTTTGCAAGCTCTGCTTCGCGTCCGACAAACATTATGCACTCCAGAATTATGCAAGGTTGAATAATTCACACTTGCATAATATCTTAAGCTTGCCCTAGCAGAGCCGGGACCAGCCAATTTATGTGTACGGCTAAACGGCTAAATGCCGGGCCACCGCTCGAGGCGGCACGTATGGCAGCAGGGTATAATATGATTGTCATAGATAACAATTTGGAGGTGTCCCCATGAATGCCCCCGACGCGCTCCAAAACATCCGCTCAAAATACCCCGTTGCATATTTGGTTCTCTATCTCTTTGTCGGCTGGGCATTGCTGGTTGTCATCACCCATGCCATAGCTTTTGGAGCAGAACTGTTGGTAGCCGGCTCGGACCAGCCCGTCGTCAAATGGGAAGCGACCGATGAGCGCACCGACGGAACCCGAACCGTTTACTACAACAGTCCGTCCCTCTACCAAGAGCTAAAGATCAAGATAAAAGACTCCAAGATTGTCGATGCCGAGCTAGGCACCTATTTGACGATCGGAGCAACCGTCAACGCCGAGCAAGTCGAGCACACGGACAGCCATGCGACGTATCGTATCGACCTCAACATCCTAGGCCGACCGTCACGCATCTGCCTGCTCGAATGCGAGATACGCGGCACCACGCTACACATGTCCGAAATACAGACGCGCCCAGACATTGAGCCCTCTTCTTGAGCAGTATACCCGCCTGTACAGTTACTCCACCGGTTTGAAGATGGTGGACTGGCCGAAGACGCTGCGGATGAGGGCTTTGGCCTCGTCCTCGGTCTGCGGGATGCTCGGGGCTGCGCCCTGATGGCCGAAGGGGCTGCCCGCACCGGGGTTGGACTCCCAGGGAGCTGCAGGAGCATCCTCCTCTTTGGGGGCAGTTGCAGCGGACTTTGGCGCGGACGCCGCACCCGGCACGTCGAACGGGGGCAGATCGTCCCTGCCGGCATCGGCAGCAAAACCGCCGACCATGGCATCGTCGTAGGGAACCTGCTCGGATTCCCACGGCGCGGACTGCGCGACAGGCTGAGCCTTCGGGGCAGCCGAGCGCTCGGGCGCACGGGGTGCGGGCTCGGTCGGGAGCTTACCCGTGGCAGGAGCGCCGGCGGGGTTGTCGGAGCGTAGCCAGGGGGCTTTGCCCAGGTCAGACGACTTGGGCGCGGGCGAGACGGGCTTGGGCGCGGGTGTCGGAGCAGCCGGTTTGGGCGCCGCGGGCTTAGGCGCCGACGGGGTCGATGCCGCTACCGGCGCCGCTTGCTGCTGCGGCGCGCTGGCGCTCGAGGATACAGGGGCCGCCGAGGACACGGGCTGCGGGTCCGCAGATGCCGCAGCCCGTGCAGATGGAGAATGCTCCTCATGTTGAGGAGCCGGCGTGCCACCCCCATCCAGAACATAGTCGACGGTACGACGACCGAAGACCGCGCAGACCGTCGGCAGGACCACCGACTGCGTATCGGCGCGGCCGAGCATCTTGATGGCAAAGGTCGAGCCCGCAGGGAACGAGACGGTGAGCTTGGAGCCGTCGTCGGCCGTGGCGCGGGCGTTGAGCAAAAGCCCTGCGTAGGAAGCCTGACGCGCCTTGACACGCTCGACAACCTCGGCCCATTTGCGCTGCAGCTCTCCGGCATCCTCGACCGCGGGCGTCTCGGCAGCACCGGCGGCAGCAACCTGAGCGGCAGTGTTGGGCTGGGGCTTAGGTGCCGGCACGGCGGCAGGTGCGGGAGCCGGAGAGGCGGCGGGCTTGGGGGTCGACGCGGGCGCAGGCTGGGTCGCCGGAGCGGCAGCACCACGGTCCCAAGGCATACCGCCCTGGCGCGCGGACGTACCAGCGGGGGCAGCGGATGCCGCCGGAGCGGCAGCACGGGCGCCCGAAATGAGCGTCGGCTGCTGGGCAGCAGCGGGTACGGATGCCGCAGGCGCAGCACCAGCAGCAGCCACGCTCGCCGGCACCGCGGCATTGGCAACCATGGCCTCCAGGCGTGCCACGCGCTCGGCCAATGCCTCAATCGTTATATCAGCCTCGGGACGGGCCAGACGCGTGCAGGCAATCTCGAGCACCAGGCGCACGTCGCTCGCGCCCCTCATCTCCAGCGCGGCATCGTCGAGCACGGTCAGCACACGGGCCAGGCGGTCGGCAGGATGCTCGCCAAAGGCAGCAGCCTCGGCAGCAAGCGCCTCGGCCTGCTCGGCTCCGCCCTCAAACAGCTCGGCACGGGCACCGGCAACACAGGCAACGTACACGTCGCGCACGTGCGCCACCAGGTCGCGCGTCAGCTCCAGCAGGTCATTGCCCTCCTCGACCTGTGCACGAATCAGCCCATAGAGCTCGGCAACATCGCGCTCGGCAATGGCGCGGGCAAACTCGCCCAGAATCTGGTCCGAAACCTCGCCTAAAAGCGAGCGGGCGTCGTCCGCATGCACAGAACCGTTGCCAAAGACGCTCAGCTGCTCCAGCGTGGAGAGCGCGTCGCGCATACCGCCCTTGGCATGGCGCGCCACGATGGCCAGTGCCTCGTCGTCGTAATCGAAGCCCTCCTGCTCGCACACGTATGCCAGGCGGCGCTCGATATCCTCGTTGCCGATGCGGTGGAAATCGAAGCGCTGGCAGCGCGAGAGGATGGTCTCCAGAATCTTTTGCGGGTCGGTGGTGCACAGCACAAAGATCACATGTGCCGGCGGCTCCTCGAGCGTCTTGAGCAGCGCGTTAAACGCCGCCGTCGTGAGCATGTGGACCTCGTCGATGATATAGATCTTGTACTTGCCGCGCACCGGGGCAAAGTTGACGGAGTTGATGATCTCCTCGCGCACGTTGTCCACGCCGGTACGGCTTGCGGCATCGAGCTCGTAGACATCGGGGTGGTTGCCCTCGGCAATGAGCTCGCACTCCTCACAAGTACCGTCGGGCATGCAGCCGCTTGCACCCTCGGCGCGCGCCGCCTCGGCATTGCGGCACAGCAGCGCCTTGGCCAGAATGCGCGCCATGGTGGTCTTGCCCGTGCCACGCGGTCCGCAGAATAGGTACGCGTGAGACAGGCGCCCCTCGGTGATGGCGTGTTCGAGCGTCGAGACGATATGCTGCTGGCCCACCACGGAGTCGAAGGTGAGCGGGCGATACTTTCGGTACAACGATTCCATGGGTGCTCCCCCGGGTATACTGAGTCTTGTTGCCGCGGCGGCCATGCGGTCGCACGGCATACTGCATTCATAATAACCCGTACGGCGAGCCCGCCGCGATAGGAGTCTAAAGAGCATGGCAGACGCAGAGAGCAACCTCGTTCCCTCCGAAGCAGCCGACCAGGTCGAGGTCGCGCACGAGAAGCAAGCCGCGGCCGATGACGGCATCCTGTACCTCAACGAGTACCAGTACGAAAACGACCTGGTCACCGACTTCGCCCGCCTGGTCGCCTCGCCCAGGCGCCGCGGCTCCCTGTACGCCGCCGCCGCGATTGCCGTGCTCATCGGCATCGGCATGCTGGTGGCCGGCGGCAGCTGGATCAAGTTCGGCGTCGTCCTGATCGTGTTCGGCGCCTTTTTGGCCTGGTGGAGCAAAAACCTGCACCATACGCTCGCGCGCGACTTTATCGACGCCGTCGAGGCCGACGAGTCCATGGGCGGCCGCTACCGCCGCGTCGCCGCCAACGAGGACGGCCTGATGGTCTGGGGCAGGAGCGGCAAGTCGCAGTTCTTCCCGTTTGAAAAACTCGACCACGTACTCGACGGCGAGCGCATCTTTGTGGCCATGTTCGCCGACCAGGGCGTGACGATTCCCAAGGACACCTTTGTGCGTGGTGATGCCGAGCAGTTTGGCTCCTTCCTCAAGGCGCGCATCAACAAAAAACTCCGCATCGAGACCAAACGCAAGAAGATGAAGGCCAAGAAGGCCGCTGCCAAGGCCAAGCAGGGCGACAAGGGCGACAAAGCCCAAGACAACAAGGGCAAGCAGCGTAGGCAGAAGAAGAACAAGAAGAAGCGCTAAGACCGAGCGCCACTGCGAAGGGAATCTCATCCCGCTTCAGCGTAGGATGAGGCTCCCCCAACAGGACCTTCGAGTTACTTCACTTCAAACCTTAAGAGCCTTCTCTCTGGCAGATCGGTCATCTTCATCGTATAAGTCCCAGGAAAAGCCTTCTCAAAACGGACGGTCTCGTAACCTTCGAAATAGTCGTTGGTGTTTTGCATCATGAATGGGACGAGCAACTCGTTCTCCGCCCCAACCTGTACAGCAAACGCAGCAGAACCGCCCAGAGCCGGCATCGCCTGCGTTATCAGATCGGTATTGACCACAAAGTCATAGTTTGGCGCAGACTCCGGCACCAAATGCCAAACATACGTTTTGATTCCGCCTTCGACATTGTCCTTATTCCTGACACGCATCTTTACGGCGATAACACACGTGATGTCGGCGTCCTTCAATTTCGTTTTCGTATCCACGATGCCATATTTTGAATAATCATCATGCGCACGCTTGAGATACTCGCGCGGCGTGAGCAGCTCCGCCCCGTCTATGCAAAACGAATACCCGTCAGTCGCCACATCCTTCGACCCCAGAAACGCCCCATCCATCGAGAGCCATTCGCCCTCCGCATAGTATTTCTCAGGAATGACCGTCCGGTTCCCGTTAACGACGCTCGCCCTCATGCCCGCAAGGCCAGTGGCAGCACAGCCGAAAAGAGCAAGCACCGACCTTCTTGTCCACAGGGTCTTCTTCATCGCGCTCACGACCTTTCCCGAACTTTCACAACGGCACCGTCGCGCATGCAGTAAACCCGATCGGCCAGCTCCTCGAGCACCTCTCCGTCATGGCTGGACAGAATAACCTCGCGACCCGTTGATGCCGCCATCGCCACAACGCGCTTGAGCATTTCCACGCCCGCCTCGTCGAGGGCATTTGTTGGCTCATCGAGAACAAGTAGCTTCGGCTTTTCCATAATTGCCGCAGCTATCCCCAGACGTTGCTTCATCCCAAGCGAGTATGCTCGGAACTTCTTTTTTTCGTCTGCATCGAGCCCCACGAGCCGCAGGGCAGAGTGAATGTCCTCGGGGGTGGCAACGCCCTTGATCTGAGCGATGAGCTCCAAATTATCGTAGCCAGACAGATATCCCAAAAAGGAAGGTGCCTCGATCAACATCCCCAGACTCGGCGGGAAAGAGATGTCCGCCCCAAGCCTTTGGCCATCGATAGAGATTTCGCCTTCGGTAGGCTTGATCAATCCGCAGACCGCTCGCATGAGCATGGTCTTGCCCGAACCGTTTATCCCCTGAAGCCCAACCACGGTCCCAGGGTCAACCTCGATGGACACGTTGCGCAGGACAACGTTTTTGCCCATGCGCTTCGATACGTCCCTAACGATCACGCTCATATCTTGTCCCCCTTTTCTATAAGGTCGGCCCTTCGAAACCACACTCCGCCCAGCGATAGGCATAACGACATAATCACAATTGAAAACAAGCCACTCGAGCCAGCCGCGATTCCCTCTTTGACAATTCCGCCCCAGCGCAACAGCATCAAGGCGTTACCCAATAGCGCCCAATGTCGTGCATATGCCGAGCAGATCAGGTAGCTCATTAAAACCACAAACGAGACTGACGGCCCAAGCACAAACCCAACCGCTGCCTGCGCAAACGCAAGCGCCTCGAAAGCAAGAAAGAGTCCTACGAAAAACGGCAGCGCATCTGCCTCGGCAGCTTTGAGAAACCACGGCGCCAAATTAGCTAGCTGAAGCGACTCACCATGAATGATCGCGCTGAACGAGGAGCTCACCACCAAGCTCCAAATCACAACAGAGCAAACCACCACGAGCAGTGAAAATGCCGTTACTGCCGCCACTAAGATAAAACGCGAGACCCACCAAAGGGTTCTTGCCCGGCATCGAACAAGCGCTTGTAAACCAAGCCCGTGCAACGATTCGGTCGGATAATCGAGTGTTGTATAGAGAATAAGCAGAATGAGGAATAGCCACCCTAACGGAGGCACAAACATGACCCCGGGCCGAGGCTCAAACGGAGCAGATCCGGCAAACACGAGCGCGAGATTATCCGCAAACCCCAGGGTATCCGTCCTGACCCCATACACAGAAGACAGTCCGTAGGCGTACACCAAGTTTGCAACGGTCACTGCCGCAACCGCAATAAAAGCGATGATGTTCTTCTTCAAAACGGTCCTCAGGTCCGCGGCGACCAGCCTAAACAGCATCAGACCACCTCGCGTCTTTTTAAGAATCTCGCGGAAACCAAAGAAAAGACGAACAGCAAGATGATTTCAGCAAACCCCGCTCGAATGTCTGGCCAGTTATTTAGTGATTCCGACCTGATGCTGTTAAGAATGTTGCAGTTAAAGCCGACGCATGAAAGGACGCTAAAAATCCAGTCGTTAACAAAATGCCATGCAACCATAATCAGATATGGAACGACCATCGCCTTGATTCTGCTGCGAAACACAACCGACAGACCGGTCACGGCCATGGATAGAACCCCCAGCGCCACCGCATCGAACAGCGTATAAACCAGCACGTATAACAGAGGCCGGGAATAAAACAGACCAGAAAAATAGCTATGCAGATAGAGTCCGACGTAAGTCGATTCGTCGACTCGGGGGAGATACGCGGGAAACAGCATGGAGACAATCAGAAAGTTCACGAGTAGCGGAATAGCCGTGACCGCAAACGCAGAGAGGAAAGCAGACAGCATCTTCACGTTCACGTATGCATTTCTAGAAACACGCGTGCAGATTTGTGCCTCGTAACCGCTCAAACGCTCGGATAAGCACGACCACGACCCAGCCAGCATAGCAAGCAGCGGCAGTGCATAGAAAAACACCGACGCTAGCAACGGCGCGTTCGCGCTCACAACAATCCAGTTACCAAAGCTACTTTCACGCGTTTGGCCGAGGTATGTCTGAGACTGCAGACCAATGCCGTAGCCAAAAGATAACAGCTGCTTGCGCTCAATCTCGAGCGTCCACCACGCCTCGATGGCAGCTGCCATCGAAATTACAGTCGCCAAAATAAGGGCCAACGCAAATATTGGGTTTCCAGATATCTTGGACAACTCGTGCCGTATTAGATTTCTATTCAAGCAACATCACCCTCCCATTTGCCGGGCCGAGCAGTAACGCTCGGCCCGGCCCTAATCACAAGCGGTTAATAATGCGTCGACACACGGCAACCTTTGCATGAA
Source organism: Collinsella sp. CLA-AA-H302 (assembly GCF_040093305.1). Lineage (NCBI taxonomy): Bacteria > Bacillati > Actinomycetota > Coriobacteriia > Coriobacteriales > Coriobacteriaceae > Collinsella > Collinsella sp. CLA-AA-H302. The sequence goes on along the minus strand of NZ_JBBNJW010000007.1, from coordinate 16,942 downwards.
TAGAGAATGATGTCTGTAAACACTCGCTATTGAGTTGATCGCTCAGGCGTTTACACGTTATCTACCTGCGATAACAATGAAATAAGCTCCGCTTTATTCTTGATCTTCAACTGGCGGTAAGAAGCAGACCGCAGTGCTTGCACCGTAGATGCAGCGTAACCGACATCCTCCGCAATAGCCTTTGTCGTTGCGCCCTCCGCCGTCATCAGCAAAATTTGCGACTGAACATCAGAAAGGGAGCGAGACGTAAGCAGAGCCAGCTGACGCACGCGAGCCGTTTCGGTGGACCCGTTCGCGCGGTACTCCGAGACGGCCTTCTCGTCCTCAACCGAGCGGGCGAGCGCGATGTGCGTGACGAATATGGGCACAGACCAGCAGACGATCACCGTTGCCACGACGACATTGACAGCCGAACTATGCCCCAACAACGACGCGAGGAACAACGGCTCGAAAACTGTCAGATCCTGCACCATGTTGAGCAAGACAACCCAAACGGGAGCCATCGCCCCAAAGCAGAGCATCCATACCCCAAGCATTTTGCGCTGCGGACAGCTTCGCAGCACTATATACGTGAGCAGCATCCCCGTCAGTACCGCAAGTCCATGGATTCGCCCCCTAGCGACTGCATAGATTAAGGCAACCATGCCCATTGACACCAACGACGCGATAGCCCGGGCACGAGCACGCACCTTAAACGGACGCAGCTCAACGGCGAGCGAAGCCATAGACGCTATGCCGCAAAACAGGACCGGCGCAGCCATCAACGGATCACGTATGCACCTCCATGCCGCGATATAGACAAAAGACCATTCCACAGCAGACAGTATCGCCCACACACACGGGCTTCCGAGCCCGATCGCCCCATCCGCTCTATCCAGGTCGTCCCCACGATTCGCTTTTCCACCCGAGCAACGCAGTGACAGAAGCAGCCCGAGACCCAATGCATAGCTTGCAAGGGAAAAGGCGACAGCCCGCGAAACACCGGACCCCCAATCGCTATCCGCCATTACCAAGGGCCCCGCCGCAAGGAGGATAAAAAATAATGTGAGCAGGTATCGAAACAGCCGGCGCGTTCGAGCTGATGCCAACATATCGTCAGCATGCCGCTTCGGCAGCTCATGCCCTACAGCATCACCTTCACCCGCAAACAACGTCACGAGCTCGCGTGAACCCGCAACCGATGCCTTCCCGTATGCTCGGTGAAGCGTTGTTCGCACCGTCGATGGCTTCGTATCCGTCTCCCTGGCAATTTCCGCCGGCGTTTTTCCTTTGAGCAGCAGTCGAACAAACTGCTCTTCTCGAGGCGACAGAGAGGGAGAAAACGCCCCCGCATCGAATGGGTCGGACGTGCGGGGGATATCCGAATCGTTGTTCCGCTTCTTCCTGAGCAACGTGCATACGAAGGCAGCAATAGCGGACCCCATCGTCAGCGACGCAATGATCGCGGCATCGTTTGCGAAGTATGCCACCTCAACAGCGGGAACAAGGCCAATGGGAACTGCCACGAGCACAGAACAGGCAAACACGTCGCGCCGTTCATGGCCAAAGGCACGAGGGCGGCAAAACAGCGGGGCCACAGCCAATGCGAGATAGACCAACGGAATTAAAAGCGCAAGGCCAATTGACGCGGCCGAAACAGAGGGCATCCCCCATGGCTCGGGAACGGTTCTCCATGAAACTCGACAGCAAAACAGCAGGCAAGACAGGACGGCTATTGTTTCTGTAAAAATCGCGTTCTGCGGGCGACGAGGCTCTCTTTCGTCAGCCCACGTCGCCTCCCGCGTCAAAGGAGAGCCCGCCGTGTCCCAAATAACATATGAGAGGAGCAAGGACCCAGCAAAGCACGAGGCACACGAGACGCCATGTAACAACCAGATCGGCGCAAACACGAATGGAATAGAATCGCCGCGAGCATAGAAAACCAGGTCGGCCCATTCGGGAACCGTTGCAATAACACCAAGGAAAACACCGATAGCGCCGAGATGCCTCGGCCGTCTCATTTCTCCCCCCTTGCATAGCGCAGCACCATGAACAAACGCCGCGAGGCTTGCGCCCAGGATAATGAGCCAGGTCATTGCACCTGATGCCAGGCCGATTGAAGATGAAAACCGGTGATAAGGGGTGACCGCCATTACGACAAGCGCAATGGCGCAGGCAGATGTAACAGAACGGCGGGAAAAGAGCATATGGCCTCCATAGCGTGACATTATATCGCTCGAGCCGCTCGTTTATCTCTGCTCCCACACCAGCCGGCATCAACGATTCAGGCGAACTCCAATCCCATGCCAGATCACGGTCCAGCTTTTGTCCGCAGCCCCTTCCCCAAAGCGGGATGCGGTTTCCTTTTGGGCGCCGGTTCGGAAAGCGTATCCCGTTCCAGGGCAATATTCTGGGATGCAGTTTCCGCAGCCCACCCCATTTGGAAAGCGCATCCCATTATTTGGCTGAAAACTGGGATACGCTTTCCGGACGAATCGAAACGGGCCGAATCAATCGGGCCACCTCGCCCCGTTAACCTCGTCATCTGCTCGAGCGTGCTACACTAGCAGCATCTATGCCACCGCGAACGGCTCGGCTCCGCGCCCGCCACTCGCAAACGAACTTTAAACGCACGAGGGTTGGCCATGCCGCTTTTCTCGCAACATACCGCCCGGTTCTCGCCGGACGTTCCTTTGGAGGGCACCAGCTCTCGCGAGCTGCTCAAGCGGTACCAGCCGCTCGAGACACTTGCGACCGGCGGTTTTGGCTCCATCGAGATCTGCCGCGACACGCACCTGCGCCGCCGCGTCGCCATTAAGCGCATCCCCCTTATCAACGGCGCCGGCATGCCCGCCAGCGACATCATGGATGTTCTGCGCGAGGCGCACACCGCCGCCATGCTTCAACATCCCAATATCGTGCAGGTCATCGACTTTACGCACGACACCGCCTATGCCTACTTGGTCATGGAGTATGTCGACGGTATGTCGTTGGCCGAGTTTTTGCATCGCGTGGACGGCCACTCGCTCACCTTTGACGAGGCCGCGGCCATTGCCGATGCCCTGGGTCAGGCGCTCACCTTCGCCCACAGCAATGGCGTACTCCACCTGGACATTAAGCCCGCCAACGTGCTCATCGACCACTCGGGCAATGTAAAGCTCACCGACTTTGGCATGGCGCGACTGTCGTCCGCCGGTGGCTTTGGCGGCTCGCGCGGCGGCACCATCGGCTACATGCCGCCCGAGCAGCTCGATATCGAGACCGGCACGGTCGACGAGCGCGCCGATGTCTTTGCCCTCGCCTGTGTGATCTACGAGGGCCTGTGCGGCAGCGCTCCCTTTATGGCGGCCACGCCCGCCGACTCGCTCGACCGCATCATCGGCGGTGCCACCTATCCCAGCGAGCTGATACCACACTTTCCCCCGGGAGCCGAGGCCGCGCTCATGAGCGCGCTCTCCCCCATGCCGCAGGACCGCCCCAACAGCATCGAGGCATTTTGCGACCAACTCCTTGCCGGTCTGGGCAGCGTGCGCGAGGGCCGTCGCAGCCTGGAGCAAATGGTTGGCGAGCTTTCGGATGACGAGCAAGAGCTCGACGATATCGAGCCGTCGTACTACGAGGACGAAGCCATCGAGGTCGACCCCGCACTCGGCTGGGCGGGCACGCGCTGGAGCCATGCGCGCGACTACGCCATGCGCGCTATCTCGGCGCTAACGTGCGGCACCTTTAGCTTTTTGCTGATGCAGGCGGCCGGGGTCGCGGCGCTTCCCGGCCTGGTCATTGCGGCTATCGCGATCGGAGCGGCGGCCGGCCTGGCCCCCCAGATTGGCTCGGCCATCTCGGCTGTGGGCTTTTTGGTGCTCATGGCCAACGCCACCATGCAGGCGCAGGGCATCCTGTCGATGTTGCCCGTCGCGGTGATCTTTGCCGCCGCCATGTCCGGTTGGTGGATCGCCTGGGGTCGCACCGAGGCTGCCGCGAGCGCCGCGCTCACCTGTGCACTCGCGCTTGGCTGTCTGACCGGCAATACCTTCCTGGCAGCTGGGGTCACCGCCGGCGTCGCGTCATTTTGGCTCGGCCCGGCAAGCGCCGCCGCGGCAACGGGCATGGGCGCACTTTTTGCCCGTCTGGCCACGGTCGCGCTTTCAGCCGGAGGCGTGCTGGGACTCAGTAACGTTGCCGCAGCGCTGGGAGACCCGCTCCTTTGGGCTGCCTTTGCGCTGGTCGCGACAACTGCCGCGGCGTCATCTGCGCTGCTCAATGCCCATGCCAAGCGTGCCGATCAGGGCTCAAACCTTGCCGCCATCGCCGCCATCGCTGTCACCGGCATCGGCTGCGCAGCGGCATCCTGTCTTGCACACCATATGGAAATTGCCAGCCTTGCAGCCGCGGTCGCCGCCAAGGCGGCAGTTGCGGGAACCCTATCCTCTATAATCGTTGGGATATGCCTATATTTGCTCGGATACCAAAGAACCTATACGGAGAGTGATCTTTCGTGAACTTCCTGAACATCTTCGAGGACCACGTGGCCGGCATCTTCGGTGCCACCCGTGCCCCGTTCTCCTTTAAGAAGCTTGCCAAGCAGGCCGCTCGCGACATGGAGGATCAGACTCTGGTGATCAACGGCGTCAACACGGCGCCGGCACTCTATACCATCCTGATCGCCGCCGACGACGATCCCATGCTCGCCCCGTTCTACCCCGAGCTTTCGCGCGAGGTCCGCGAGTTTGTGAAGGCGCAGGCCGAAAAGCGGCGCTATGTCTTTGTCGGCGAGCCCCTCGTGCGCTTTATGATCGATCCGCAGCTGCGCGCCGGCAAGTTCTCGGTCTTTGCCGAGAACGTCGATGCCCCCACGCTCGGCCGCCTGTACGAAGAAGAGCGCGCCTATCAAAACGGCCTGGGCCAGAACAACTCCGCGGCAAGCCGTGCCGCCAGCGCCCCGCGCGCCGGCCAGCAGCAGTTTGCTGCCCCGCAGCAGCACCCCGCCGCCATGCCCCAGCAGCAGCCGACGCCTCGCGCCGCCGCTCCCGACCCGCTTGCCGTAGCAGACCCCTTCGCGCCTAGTGTCCCCGACCCCGCCGCCGCACCCATCCCGGTGCCGCAGACCGTCTCGCGCGACGCGCTTGCCGGCATGGGCGGAGCCGCCGCGACCGGTGCCGCCGTGGGCCTAGGCGCCGCAGCCGGCATCGCCTCCAACATGGCGAGCACTCGCGCCCCGCAGCGCCCGCTCGCCCAGCTCGTCGACGTCGTGAGCGGCGAGAGCCATAGCATCACCTCCGCACAGGTGACCATCGGTCGCGAGCGCTCAGTTTCCGACATTGCCCTGCGCGACCCCAACGTGTCGCGCCGCCACGCCCAGCTCACCTTTACGGGCTCGGATTGGTCGATCGAGGATCTCAATTCCACCAACGGCACGCTCGTCAACAACCGCCGCATTACGCGCTGCCCGCTGCGCAACGGCGATCTGCTGACGTTTGGCCTGAGCACCTTTGAATTTAGGGGATAGTCTCTTATGAACATCGATATCGTCCTTTTTGCAGGCCGCATCGTCCTGGTCGCCCTGCTCTATATCTTCCTGTTCGCCGTCATGAAGACCGGCGTGGGACTTGTGCGCGGGCAGCGTCGCGACTCGGCTATCTGGACGATCGATGTGGACAAGGGTCCGCGCGGTATCCGCGGCATCCACGTAGACATGCTCGGCCCCGTCATCGTCGGTCGCTCGCCATCTTCGGACATCTGCATCAACGAACCGTTCGTCTCGGCCTCGCATGCGCGCTTTTCGCTGCAGGGCCCGGCGCTCATCATCGAGGACCTCAACTCGCTTAACGGCACGCTCGTCAACGGCCGCCAGCTTGTGGAGCCCGCAACGCTGCGCGAGGGCGACGAAGTCCAGATTGGCGACGTGGTCATGAAGGTGAACCGTCGATGATCGACGAGGAGAACAAGTCCGCAACCATGACCGAGGCACCGGCTGCCGCCGTAGCTGCACCGGCCCACGCCGCTCCGGCGGACTCCACACCCGTGGAGCCCGAGGACACCGTGTTCTCCCTGCCTCTTTCGCATGTAACGCATGATATTTCGGATCTCGCCGATAACGAGGGCGAAGAGGATGCCGTAGCGGCGCCCATCGGCGCACATGCTGCGGAACAGCCCACAGCGCCCGAAGCAACCCCGGCGCCGGCTCACTTTGCAGAGCCCGTCGCCGCGGCAATCAACGAGAGCGCTGCGGTGTTTGCGGCACCCGAACCCGCCGCGCCGGCGTTTCCCATAGCCCCGACATCCGAGGTTGCGCCCGCGTCTACGCCGGCGCCCGAGGCGGGGCCATCCCCCGAGGACGGCCCTGCACCCAAGGCCCCGCAGCCTGCGCCCGCAAGCGAGTCCGATGCCGTGGCCGAGCCCGCCGCCCAGTCGCAAAGCACACCCGCGCCGTCGCACTTTGCGACGCCCGAGCCTATAGACGCCAGCCCGCAAGACGACGAGTCGACCGCCTGCGCGTCCGAAGAGCCCGGCTCCCCGGACACCGGCGATTCCGAATCAAACGCCGAGACCGACACCGTCTCTCCCGGTGACACAGCCGAGATCGACGTTGCCGCCGTTGAGGCCAAGCTCAAAGACCCCGGCTCGACCATGAGCTTTGAGCCCCTGACCGAGGAGCGCATCGAGACCGACTCGACCTATGATGCCGGCACCACCACGCAACTCATGTGGGGCGCCCGCTCTGACGTTGGCTGCGTACGCCCGCACAATGAGGATTCCTACCTGGTGCAGTCGCCGCTCTTTTGCGTATGCGACGGCATGGGCGGTCACGCCGCCGGCGAGGTAGCCTCTTCCATCGCCGTCGAGACTATTGCCAAGACGGCCCCGCAGTCCGCCGACGCAGCACGCCTGGCCGCAGCCGTCGAGGCAGCCAACGCCGCCGTAATCGAGGCCGCCTTGAATGGCCTGGGCAAGCCCGGCATGGGCTGCACAGCCACTTGCGCCTATATCGAAAACGACACGCTCGCCATCGCCCACGTGGGTGACTCTCGCGCCTACCTGCTCCACGAGGGCACGCTCATCCGCGTGACCCGCGACCACTCCTACGTGGAGGAGCTCGTGGACGCCGGCGAGATTACGGCAGACGAGGCTCGCGTCCACCCCAACCGCTCGGTCATCACCCGTGCGCTGGGCTCGGACCCCGCCATGTATGCCGACCACTTCACCCTGCATATCGAGGAAGGCGACCGCCTGATCCTGTGCTCCGACGGCCTTTCGAGCATGATTCCCGATAGCGATATCGAGAACATCGCCACGCAGTCCTCAACCGCGCAAATCTGCGTCGACAACCTAGTGGACGCGGCGCTTGCCGCCGGCGGCCACGACAACGTGACCGTAGTAGTCGTTGACCTGGTTGACGATGGCGTTATGCGCGAGGCGCAACGCGTGCGTCGCCGCAACATTACTATCGCCGCCATCCTGGCCCTCGTCTTTGTGCTGGCAGCTGGCATCTGGGCCTACACGGGTGTCACCGGCTCGTACTACCTGGGTACCTACCAGGGCAATGTCGCCGTCTGGCGCGGCCTGCCCGGCAAGCCGCTCGGACTCAAGCTCCACTGGCTCGAGAGCGAAACCAGCATTAAGCTGTCCGACCTGCCCGAAGACACGCAAAACCGCCTCAAGGCGGGCATTCCGCAAACAAGTGTCGACGATGCGCAGGACACGATATCCAAGTACCGCCACCAGATCGACGAGGAGCAGACCCGCCAGGTGATCGACGCGCAAACGATTCGCGACAACACCGATCAGGGATCGACCTCCGAATCAGATTCCGAGAAAACCGCCGAACAGTCCGCCGAGGCCGAAGCCTCCGAAAAGAACTAGAAAGGGAGTGCCGCTTATGAGTCGCCGCAACACCGAGCTGCTCTTGCTCATCGCCTCGGCGTTCCCCGTCATCCTGCTGTATGCGATGTACGTCCTCACCGCGGGCGCTGCCATCTCCTTTGAGACGCTCGCCGTACCGATCGGCCTCTTTGCCGCCTTTGCCGCGGCCCACATTGCCGTGCGCATCTTGGCGCCCGGTGCCGACCCCGCTATCCTGCCCATTGTCTTTGTGCTTTCGGGCATCGGCATCACGTTCGTGACGCGTCTCGCCCCCGCTCTCGCCATCTCACAGCTCATCATCCTGTTTGTCTCGGTGGCGCTGATGGTGGGAACGCTCGCGTTGGTTAAGAACCTCGACGTAGTCATGCGCTACAAGTACACCTTTGGCATTATCGGCATCATTCTGCTGATGCTGCCTATCTTTATCGGCACCACGATCTCGGGCTCCAAGCTGTGGATTCGCATCGCGGGCTTTACCATCCAGCCCGGCGAGTTCGCCAAGGTCTTTATCGTGCTGTTCCTGGCCGGGTACCTGGCCGAGAACCGCGAGTTGCTCTCCATCTCCAACCGCAAGATCCTGGGCTTTAAGATCCCTCGCCTGCGACTGCTGCTGCCGCTGTTTGCCGTGTGGGGTGTGTGCCTGCTCGTCGTCGTCTTCGAACGCGACCTGGGTTCGGCCGTGCTGTTCTACACCATCTTCTTGCTGATGCTCTACGTTGCCACAGGACGATTCTCGTATGTCGTTATCGGCCTTGCGCTCTTGGCCGTTGGAGCCGTGGGCGCCTACAAGTTCCTGTCTCACGTTCAGGTGCGTTTCCAGGTTTGGGTCGATCCGTTTAAGGACGCCCAGGGCCAGGGCTACCAGATCGTCCAGTCGCTCTTCTCGCTTGCCGATGGCGGTCTGGTCGGTGTTGGTATCGGCAACGGCATGGCCAACAACATCCCTGTCGTCGAGTCCGACTTTATCTTCTCGGCCATCGGCGAGGAAATGGGCCTTTTGGGCGGCGGCGCCGTGCTCATCCTGTTTATGCTCTTTGCCGTGCGTGGCCTCACCACGGCTGCCCGCGCTAAATCCGATCTCGCCGCCTTTAGTGCCACGGGCCTTACGGCCGCCATCAGCTTCCAGGCCTTTTTGATCGTGGGCGGCGTTACCCGCCTGATCCCGCTGACCGGCGTCACCATGCCCTTTATGAGCCAGGGCGGCTCCTCGCTGCTGGCGAGCTTTATCATCGTCGCGCTCCTGCTGCGCGCCGGTGACGAAGCGACCGGACACGAGGCCGAGCTTACCGGCACCGGCACCATGGCCGCCATCACCGATGATCAGGTCGCATCTGCCGCCGCCCCGACGGGCACGCGCTTTGCTACCTCGTCTTCCTACGGTAGCGGCAGTCATTCCGTCGGCTCGCGCATGCGCCGTCGACTGCTCGACACGCCTGAATCCGGCGTGCTCGGCCGCGTGGCGCTCGCCAACCGTCTAACCCGTGCGGTGCTCGCCTTTACGGCGCTGTTCGCCATCCTTATCGGCAACCTCACCTATGTCCAGGTCATTAAGGCCAAGGACTATCAGGACATGCCGACCAACAACCACACCATCGCCCGCTCCAAGTACATCCAGCGCGGTTCCATCATCACGTCCGACGGCGTGACGCTGGCCGAGTCGCTGCAGCAAGAGGACGGCACCTACGTACGCTCCTACCCCAACGGCAACCTGGCAGCGCACGTGGTTGGCTACGTGAGCCAGCAGTATGGCACCACCGCCATCGAGAGCGTCATGAACGACACGCTCACCGGCTCCAAGGATTACTCCAGCTGGAACAACGCCATCGCGTCGCTCGCGGGCCAGACCCAGCCGGGCAACACCGCCAAGCTCACCATTGACTCGCGTATCCAGACGGCGGCCGAGCAGGCGCTCAAGGGCTTTAAGGGCGCTGTAGTGGTCATCGACCCGCGTACCGGCGCGGTGCTCGCATGTGCCAGCTCGCCCACCTACGACAACACCAACATCGACGCCCTGCTGCAGGCGGGCGGCGGCGAGGACGGCTCTATGTACAATCGCGCCATGGACGCGCTGTACACGCCGGGCTCCACGTTTAAGGTCGTTACGCTTTCCGCGGCACTCGAGACCGGCACCGCCAGCCTTACCAGCACCTACCAGGCGCCCGGCTCCATGGACATCGGCAACGCGCCGGTCACCAACTATGCCAACGAGAGCTACGGCACCATCAGCCTGCAGCAGGCCTTTGCCGTGTCTTCCAACGTCGTCTTTGGCCAGGTGGCAAACGAAGTTGGCGCAAACACGCTCGTGCAGTTTGCCAACGCCTTTGGCTACGGCCAAAAGCTAGGCCAGGACCTGACCTCCGCGGCCTCCATCATGGCCGACCCGTCGCTCATGACCGAGTGGGAGACCGCCTGGGCCGGCGCCGGCCAGCCTGTCGGCATGGACCACACGCCCGGGCCGCAGACCACCGTCATGCAAAACGCCGTGATTGCCGCCGCCATCGCTAACAGTGGCGTGGTCATGGACCCGTACTTTGTAGCCCAGGTACTCGCCCCGGACGGAACTGTGGTCAAGACCACGCAGTCCCGCTCGCTGGGTCAGGCCGTCAGCTCCGCCACGGCCGACCAGGTCAAGCAGGCCATGCTCGCCGTCGTCCAGTCCGGTACCGGCACCGATGCCCAGGTCCCCGGCGTCAAGGTCGCCGGCAAGACCGGCTCGGCCGAGACCGGCGGCACCAACGTCAACTCGATGTTCGTTGGCTTTGCGCCTTACGATTCACCCACGGTCGCCATCTCGGTGGCCTTGGAGGATTACGACAAGCATGACGTCAAGGCCGCCAAGATCGCCGGTATCGTCCTGACCGCGGCGCTTGCCGCACAGGGAGCGTGATGCCCATGATCGAATCGGACACCCGAGGCGCGCCGCGGCCGAAGAGCTAGCGGCAACGCGCCACACGGCCCCAGCGGCCACATCGTAGGTACTACACACATCGTTGAGCGAATAGTTATGTTAGGAGCAGGAATGGAACAGAGGGTCCTCGGGGGAAGATACCTCCTCAAGGATAAGGTGGGGACAGGCGGCATGGCGACCGTCTTCCGTGCGCAGGACCAGGTCCTCGACCGCACGGTAGCCGTCAAGATCATGCTGCCGCAGTATGCTGGCGACGCAACCTTCGCCGCACGCTTTAAGCAGGAGGCCCAGGCAGCAGCCGGTCTCTCCTCCCCCTATATCGTGGGCGTCTACGATTGGGGCAAGGACGGCGACACCTATTACATCGTCATGGAGTACCTGCGCGGCACCGACCTTAAGAGCGGCATCAAGAGCCACGGTGCCCTCGACCCCAAGAAGGTCGCCCAGATCGGCTCGCAGATCAGCTCCGCGCTTTCGGTCGCCCACAAGCACGAGATCATCCACCGCGACATCAAGCCGCAGAACATCATGGTGCTGCCCGACGGCAACATCAAGGTGATGGACTTTGGCATCGCGCGCGCCAAGAACAGCCACCTCACGCAAGACAACAACGTGCTGGGAACCGCCCACTACGTCAGCCCCGAGCAGACCCGTGGTCAGGACCTCGGCCCCACCTCGGATATCTACTCGCTGGGCGTCGTGATGTACGAGTGCGCCACCGGCCGCGTTCCCTTTGACGGTGACGACGCTATCTCGGTCGCACTCAAGCAGGTCAACGAGCTGCCTATTCCGCCGAGCCAGATCAACTCCGGTGTCGACGCCGACCTTGAGCGCATCATCCTCAAGTGCATGGAGAAGGATCCGGCAAACCGCTTCCAGACCGCCGACGAGCTGCGTCAGGTGCTCAACAGCTACCTATCGGGCCGTGCCGTCAACATCTCGGAGCCCACGCGCATCATCGGTGCCCCCGGTGAGCTGGGCGCCACCAAGACCCGTGAGCTTTCCGATCAGACGCGCGCCATGGTACGTCCCGTCTCGGGCGTGAGCGGCCAGAATACCGCCCGTAGCTCGGTTTCGGGCTCCACCGGCTCCTACGAGGTCGAAAAGCCCAAATCCAACAAGAACAAGATCATCGCCGCCGTGGTGGCAGCCGTTGCCGTCATCGGTATCGTGGTGGCCTTTGCCACAGGACTCTTTGGCGGCGAGCAGGTCACCGTGCCCGATGTGCTGGGCAAGGACCAGCAGACTGCCGTCGAGCAGATCAAGGAAGCCGGCCTCGAGGTCGGCACCATCGACCAAAGCTACAACGACGATGTCGACGAGGGCAAGGTCGCCGAGCAGACGCCCAACGGCAACACCAAGAAGGCCAAGGGCACCAAGGTGAACCTGGTAATCTCCAAGGGCCCCAAGCCCTCCGAGAAGGTCGAGGTTCCCCAGCTGCTCGGCCTGACCAAAGACCAGGCAGAAGCCGCGCTGGCAAGCGTTGGCCTGAAGGGCAACGCCTCCGAGGAGGCCAACGAGGCCGATGAGGGCCAGGTCTTTGAGCAGGGCACCGAAGCCGGTAAGGAAGTCGAGAAGGGCACGACCATCTCGTACAAGGTCTCGAGCGGCCCGGATACCACGTCCGTCCCCGACCTGACCGACATGACCGAGGCTCAGGCACGCAACGCCCTCGACATGGCCGGTTTTGGCGTCGATGTGAGCTACCAGGAGAACGACTCCGTCACCGAGGGCACCGTCATTAGCTGGAACCCCAGTGGCAAGCAGAAGCCCGGCGCCACGATCACCGTCGTCATTGCCAAGAAGTCCGGCAAGGCCAGCGTTCCGGGCAACCTGTACGGCAAGAGCATCTCTGCCGCCGTCACCGCGCTCAACAACGCCGGCTTCTACAACATCGCGTTCTGCGATCAGAACGGCAACCCCGTGAGTGGCAACGAAAACGCCACCGTTACGGGCGTCTCCCCCACCGGCAAGCAGTCCACCGACAGCACGATTACGCTGACGGTCGCACTTTCTGGCTCGGGCTCGGGTTCGGGCTCGGGCACGGGCGACGATTCCGGTACGGCCAACTAGTCGCCACCCCACCGCTCATTACGGCTCTCGCCGCAAATATATTCGCTCACAAGCGCCCGCTTGCTCCCCCGGCAAGCGAGCGCTTCGTTTTTGACATGGCATGAACCGGAAGAGCCCGGCACCGTGGCGGTGTACCGGGCTCGATCAATCTATGGTGTCCCCGGGCGGATTCGAAAATTCCCCCCGCGAGGAAATTGGTGACGCGGGTGTCGACGGTTCGAATCCTGCGCTTAGACCAGAAGAGCCCGGCACCATAGCGGTACCGGGCTCGATATTCCTCTGGTGCCCCCGGGCGGATTCGAACCGTCGACACCCGCTTTAGGAGAGCGGTGCTCTATCCCCTGAGCTACGGAGGCATGTTGTACTAGTGTAGCAGATTTGCGTCACTACCATGCAGCGCATCATTGGTCATTGGGGACGTTATTTAATGACTAGTCGTTTAAGAACGTCCCCAATGACTATGTGGGGCTAGTTGCCTTTGTGGAAGAGGTTTTTGATAACGGAGGGGATGCTCTTGGCGCCCTTGGCCGTCACATCGATAAAGTCGGGCGAACGCACGAGCTTATCCTCGTCAACGTACTTACGGACCGCGCGAAGCGTCTCTTTATCGTCGCGCGTCGAAAACGTAAAGTGACCGTTATTCTTGGTGAAGATGGCAAAACGCGTAATCTTCTTGGTGCCGCGCAAAACCTCGGCGGCAATATAGTCGACCTCGTCCCACGGGATTTGAATAAAATCCTCGGGATTGCGCTCGTTATAGTACTCGAACGCCTTATTGCCCACCATAACGTTGCCGTGGCTGGTAAGCCCCATCAGGCAGGTTGCCGGCGTTGCCAGATCGACCGTGCTGTTCTGAGATTGCGCCATGCGCGCCTCGCCCTCCAAATAAAACAATCGGACCGCATCCAGTGTACCCACCGGGTGCGGTCCGTATCAATCGCTCAAAAGCCCTTGCCTAGCAATTCTCGGTCTTAAGCCGAAACGTGCTTACATGAAGCCGCAGACGCGACCGATGATGCCGACGGCGAAGAGGGCCAGGATGATGACGATCGGGCTGACCTTCTTCTTGAGGAGCTTGCAGACCAGTAGGGTCAGGCACACGGCGGCAAGGCCGGGGATGAGCTGATCGAGGTTGGCCTGAAGCGTGGTGACCTTGACCTGATCAAGGGCAGTACCGCCGATGGAGTTATACATCGTCAGTGCTTCCTTGACACCCTCAGCACCGGAGGGCAGGTTAGCCCAGTCGATAAAGGCGCCAGCAGACTGCGTGACCTTGGAGACGACCGGGGTGAAGGAGATGGACACCCAGCGCTCGACCAGGGCGCCGATGATGAACATACCCAGGATGGAAGCACCCTCGGTGACCTTGCCCATCAGACCGCCGGAGAGGTCCTTGGCGATGGAGGAGCCGACCTTGTAGCCAAACTCCTGCGTGTACCACAGGAAAGCGTAACGAATGATGTTCCACGCGAAGAAGAACAGCAGCGGACCGGCGATGCTGCCGGACAGGGCCAGGGAAGCACCCAGAGCGCCCAAGATCGGGCGAAGGGTGAACCAGAAGGCGGGGTCGCCGACGCCGGCGAGCGGGCCCATCATACCGACCTTGACGCCCTGGATGGCGACGTCGTCGATCGGAGCACCGTTGGCGCGCTCCTCCTCGAGAGCGAGGGTAACGCCAATGACGGGGGCGGAAACATAGGGGTGGGTGTTATAGAACTCCAGGTGACGCTTGAGAGCGGCAATCTGGTCATCCTTGCTGGTGTAGAGCTTCTTGATCGCAGGGATCATTGCGAAGCACCAGCCGCCGTTCTGCATACGCTCGTAGTTCCACGAGCCCTGAAGGAACTGATGACGGAAGCAAACCTTCTTACGGTCAGCCTTGGTGAGCTGAATCTTGTTCTCTGCCATATGTATCACTCCCCTCCTACTCGTAATCGTTCAGAATGTCGCCGAGCGGGTCACCGGAGCCACCGCCCATGCCGCCACCCTGCTTGGCCAGATCCTTAAGGCCAAGGTAGATGAGGGCAAGGGAGATGCCGATGAGGCCAAGGGCGATCAGCGTGAGCTGAGGGATGGCAGCAAGGACAAAGCCGAGGATGAAGAACGGCCAGGTCTCCTTGGTGGCCATCATGTTGATGACCATGGCGTAACCGACGGAAGCGACCATGCCGCCGCCGACAGCCATGCCGCCGGACAGCCAGTCGGGCATAGCGTTAAGCGCGTTGGTAACAGCCTCGGCCGGGATGATGCACAGAAGTACTGCCGGGATGGCGATACGAAGGCCCTGCATGAGGATAGCAGCGTACTGCCAGCGCTCGATGCCGGCGAAGTCGCCCTTCTCGGCGCAACCGTCCATAGCGTGAGCGATAGCGGTAGCCAGGGTACGGCAGATCATGGTCAGGAACAGGCCAGCGACCGACAGCGGGACGGCGACGGCGATAGCGGCGGTAACGGCCTTGGCCGAATCGGTGGCGCCGCCGTTGAGGGCGAGCACCATGATGATCGAAGAAGCGACCGAGGCCAGAGCGGCGTCAGGCGCGACGGCGGCGCCGACGTTAGCCCAGCCAAGGGCCATCATCTGGAGCGAACCGCCCAGGAGGATGCCCTCCTGAAGGTGACCGGTTACGAGACCGATAAGCGTGCATGCCACGAGCGGCTGATGGAACTGGAACTCATCCAGAATGCCTTCCATACCGGCAAGCAACGCGACAATCGCAACAAGCAGAATAGTGATTGCAGACATGTATCGGACCCTCCTTTACTATGCTTGAGCGGCCAGTTCGGCCTTAGCTTTCTTCAACATGGCGTCGAGATCCTCGGAGGAATCCGAAGGAACCTTGCGGACCTCGAACTTGACGCCCTTGGCCTTGAGAGCCTCGAGGGTCTTGACGTCGTCATCGCCCATGGCGACGGCGTTGGTGACAACGACCTTGCCCTTGGAGTGGGCCATGGAACCGATGTTGGCTTCCTTGATGTCGACGCCGGCCTCGATGGCCCTGAGCAGATCCTGCGGGTTCTCGAAGAGCAGCATGGCCTTGGTGTCACCAAAGCGCGTGTCCTTGACGACCTCGGCCATCTTCTTGATGGGCACGACGTTGGCATGAACTCCCGGAGGGGCTGCCTGCTCGATCATGGTCTTGCGGAGCTCGTCGTGAGCAACGCCGTCGGAAACCACGATGATGCGGTTGGGGTTGATCTGCTTGGTCCACGTGGTGGCCACCTGACCATGAAGCAGACGGGTGTCGATACGGACGTGGGCGATCTTGATGTGCCCGTCGCCGATGACCGTTCCCGGAGGGATGGCGCCTGCAGGAGCAGCGGCGGCCGCAGCCGGCTTCTTCTCCTCGGGCTCCAGAGACTCGGGCTTGACACGCACGCCAGCCTTAGCCTCAGTCACGAGATGTTTTGCGATCGCATGTGCAGTGTTCTTTGCGTCAAAGCGCTGCGAATATGCCTCGATGAGCATAGGCAGGTTGACACCGGTGACGATAGCCCAGGAATCGTGGCCCTCGATGAGCCCGCTGATCTGGTTGAACGGCGTGCCGCCCCACAGATCAACGAGGAAGAGCACCTGCTCCTGGTCCTCGAAGGAAGCGATTGCTTCCTCGACCTTGGCACGGAAGTCGTCGGGGCCCATGCTCGGCTCGAGCGAGACCACGGCAACAGACGGCTGATCGCCAAAGACCATCGAGCCCGTCTGCTTGATTCCAGCCGCCAAGTCACCATGGCTAGCAAGAACAATACTTACCATCACATAACCTCCTTTTTGTCTACGTATTTCCTACACGACAATAAAGGAGTATACCTGTTCGCCTTGTGGATTTATAGCTAAATTCGCAAACGGTTGCATTATTTGTTTAAACGTCTAAGTTTGTTACAAATTGATTACGTTGCTGATTTACAGCTCATTGCCTACTAAAACGTGATTTCCCAATTAATTTCACAGATATATACAGACACTCTGTTCATTAACGCCGCTTTTAGGTTAATCCCAATGCGCCTGCGTGCCGCTATTTTGTTTAAACAGACATAACTTGACTAATTGTATGACTTATGCTCTAGCGCAAGTAGTCGTTGGGGACGTTCTTAAACGACTAGTCAAACAAGAACGTCCCCAACGAC
>NZ_JBBNJW010000006.1:0-178240 GCF_040093305.1 Collinsella sp. CLA-AA-H302 | reverse complement strand
GATCGCGATGATCAGGACGTACTCGATAGTCGACTGCCCTTTCGGGAGGCGGGTAAATCTCGGAGATACCCCCCCCCCGAAAGGAAATTCCGCTACGTTCATGTGCGGCTCCCTTCGGATTGGATTGGCTGATGCTGCAGAGGATAGACGCGATTTCTATTAGTGGAATCACCATGCCGCAGCGGCAAATCCTCATTCTGCGCTACAATAGAACACGCGTTCGTTATAGATTCCAAAGGAGTACCACATGGAGCAGGGCGAGAAGTCGATACGTTTAGTCACAGCCCTCGTCGAGTGCCGCCCCGACGGCGAGTACGTCCCGTGGGGAATCAAGTGGTACGACGGCACCGTCTACCCGTTCGAACGCATTGAGTCCTACAGCTCTCGCTCGTGGGCACTCGGCAGGACCAAGCGGTCCGAGTCCTGGCGAGTGGTCGTCGGGGACGGCACCTGCCGTGACATCTGCCATTACCAAAACAGCTGGTATGTCGTACACGACCCCGATAATGACGTGCCTGCGGATCGCGCACCGGAAGGACCGTGCAAGTAGCACAGTCAGGCATTAAGGCTGCTGGCGGTCTCTGATAGCCGCCGCGAGCGCATCGGAGAGCCTCGCGATTTGCCCCGACGCATACTCGACTATCTGTTCCGGCTCGGCCATATCCCCATGAGCGGCGGCATCGAGCAACGCAGCCAGCCCGCGCATCTCGTGGTACACATCGAACACTCTGTTCTTCATTTCCTCTTCCATAATGTCTTCTCCCTTCGTCTTGTTTTCCGACACGTCAGCCGAACCCCACGAGATGGAAGTCTCCCACAACTTGTGAAGATCGCTATCCTTGAGCCCAGGGGATAGAAGGGAAAAGCATGGCCAAGGGCAACCACAGCTTCACCGAGCAGGACATTCACAGCCGTTTCAACGCTATCGTCGGTCACACCGTGGCCGAGGTCGATACCGCCGGCGTACTCACCGCTTCGTCGGCATCCCGCAACAAGGGCAGGGTAGGTGCCGTCATCGAGCAGTCTGTGCTGGGCTACCCCGCGGATTCAGATCGCCGCCCCGATATCCTCATCGACGGGCAGCCGTGGGAGGTCAAGGGGACGGGGCTCATCGAGGTCGCCCGAGGCGGCTGGCGGGCGAAGGAACCCATGTCCATCACCGCCGTGGCGCCCGAGGGCATCGTGGCGGAGAGTTTCACCACCTCGGCCTTCTGGCACAAGGCCGCCCGGCTCCTAGTCGTCTACTACCTCTACGTCCGCCCCGGCAGGGGAGTGGCGGTCGAGTACGCCGGCTTCGAGTTCAAGGGCTACGACCTCCACACGTGGGGGGAGGTCGACCGGTGCCGCCTGGAGGCGGACTGGACGGTCGTGCGGGACTTCGTCCGCACCGCCCTCGAGGGCGATATCGATACCGATATGCCGAACCTCTCCACGCTTGTCAACCCCCAGCTGCTCTACCTCGACACCTCGCCCAAGTGGCCGAACAGGCCGAGGTTCCGCCTGAAGGCGTCCCTCGTCACCCAGATGGCTCGCGAGCGGTTGGATGACGATATGGGCATGATTCCCGACCAGGGCGGGCTGTCCTCGATGGGAGCGCTCAGGGCGCACCTGCACGGTATCTCCGATACCTGCGCCGGCAAGACGCTAGAGGACCTCGCAGCACAGTTCGACCTGCCGATTAAGACGAAATCGGGACGCGAGAACAAGTCCCTCGCCGAGCAGGTGGTGGTCAGGCTCTTCACAGGGCATGCCGGCAAGATCTCGCAGGTGCCGCTTTTCGCCAAGGCCGGACTCGTCTTCAAGACGATGACGCTGACGCCCACGGGCGGCAGGACCGAGGATATGAAGCTGAACCCCTCGATCGACTTCGACGAGCTGTGCGACCCCTCGGTCGAGTTCGAGGACTCCGCATTCGCGGCACCCTTCATCGACTCAACCATGGTCGTCGCCGTGCTCGAGGAGCAGTACCGCGACTGCCCGTTGTGCCAGTGCCGCTTTATGGGCTTCAAGACTTTCTGGCTCGGGTCCTACCTTGATGCCGCCAGGGCGCTCTGGGACGGCATGCGCGATTTAGTATTCAGCAACGGTCTAGCAGATGCCCCCGTCCTGAAGAAGGACGGCACGCCGCGCGTGACGCCCAAGACGGGGATACCCATGACGGCGCCCAACTGGCCGAAGAGCCGTGACGGCGTCCTGTTCGTCCGAGGCACCGGCACCGACGCGAACGACAAGCCCGTGGAAGTCAACGGCATCCGCATGTATCGCCAAAACGTCTGGATTAAGGGAATGGAACTTACTAGATACCTTGACTCGGTACCTTATATTTAGCGATACAGAATAATGCCAGATTGAAGCAAATACATCGACGATTAAATTTATCAGCCTAGAGAGATGGCTTAGAGAGGAGGGGGGTTTATTACCGAGAGGGTTTCCTGAGATCTACTATTCCCTGCATGCGAGAGCAGTCGCTGAGTGAGAACTCTCGATCGCGCCTGGGATCCTCAAGAATGAAGTCGTGAACCCCTTCCGTCATTCGACATATCAAGGCAGTCAGGTTAACCAAACAGTCCAATGAACAATTGGTGTGGACATCTTCGCCTGTGCTGCTACATCCATAGATGGCAATCAGAGAATGTGTATCGTTTTGGACACAAATGCCAATGCGGCGAAATGAGCAGTAAGAAGATCCAGGGGCACCCTCTTCAATTTCAGATGAGGCTGAATGAAGAACTGCGTTCCTGAGTTGATATAGATCAGACGCAGTAAATCTTCGCTCCTCTGTGACTCTCCTAAAGTCTTCATCCAATTCTGCTTCGGTTTTTCTCGTCTTGCGTTCGGCGGTTCTTTTACTGCTGTCATTTAGAAGATTTAGATATCTCTCACACCAATCACGATACGGAATACCGGACAATTTTCCGCAAACGTCAGGGATAGTAACGACAAGGGTCAACGATGCGCAAAGCAATCCCGCATCAAATGCACGTTGGCATTCTTCTATTAACTTACTTGGAGCACGAATAATAGTTGTATGTAAATCGTTCTTGCTGCTCTCGCTTACAAGTCCAGCGGTCGATGGCTCCCAGTTTGCGAACTCGGGTTTGACCAAATTGTTATCCATGGCTCATATCCAAAATATCCAGGCATCACTAGCTTTGCCGTTTTTGCCCGCTTCACGATGGCCTTCGGCTTTTCCAGAAAACAAACGGCACTTCCCAATTTACCGAATGGCGATTACATTCCAGAAGATTTGCCGCTGCGGCAATCCTGTGACAGCCGACATTTTCCAAACAGATCTTTACCTTGTCCGCGAGATCGGTTATCATCGATCACGCAAATACGGACACAGCAGCGATTGGAGAAACGTGTCTGAGATTAAGATCGCCGAGCTCTTCGCGGGCGTCGGCGGGTTCCGCTTGGGTCTCGAGGGCTACGCGGACCCGAACCATCCCCAGTTCTACATGGAGCCCGCCGGCCCCTTCACCACCATCTGGGCGAACCAGTGGGAGCCGCCCGGAACCGAGTCCAGGCAGTTCGCTGCCCGATGCTACACCGAGCGCTTCGGCGAGGGCTCCGTGGTGAACGAGGACATCAACAGGGTATTGGACAAGGCCGAGACGGGGGAGATTGAGATTCCCGACGTCGACATGGTCGTCGGCGGCTTTCCATGCCAAGACTATTCCGTGGCGCGTCCCCTCAACCAGGCCCACGGCATCGAGGGCAAGAAGGGTGTCCTTTGGTGGGACATCTACCACTTCCTCGAGATGAAGAAGCCGCGATTCGGCCTGTTCGAGAACGTCGACCGCCTGCTCAAGTCCCCCGCGACCCAGCGCGGGCGTGACTTCGCCATCATCCTGAGCTGCCTCGCTGATCTCGGCTACACGGTCGAGTGGCGCGTGGTCAACTCCGCCGAGTACGGCTTTCCGCAGCGCCGCAAGCGCGTCTACATTTTCTGCGAGAAGGATGCCGGCGATACCGATCTGACCGAGCGCATGCGCAGCGGCGTCATGGCCAAGGCGTTCCCCGCCGTCTACCCTGACGAGATGGCCGAACTCGATGTCCTGCCCGACCCCTACGAGAACTCGACCCGCTTCGGCGTCGGCCAGAAGGTCTCGCAGTTCAAGGCGGCGGGCGTGATGCAGGGATGCCATGTCCTCACCTGCGACTTCGCCGAGAACTACCGCGGCGAGCGCCGCGTGCTGGGTGACGTACTGGTGGACGAATCGGACGTCCCCGAGCAGTTCTACATCGCCGACGAGAAGCTGCCCGACTGGCGATACCTCAAGGGAGCCAAGCGCGAGGAGCGCACCAACAAGAAGACGGGCTTCACCTACACCTACTCCGAGGGCGCCATGAGCTTTCCCGACTCCATCGAGAAGCCGAGCCGCACGATCCTCACCGGCGAGGGCGGCACCGGCGCGAGCCGCTTCAAGCACGTCATAGAGTGCCCCGACGGCCGCTTCCGCCGCCTAGTGCCCGATGAACTCGACCAGCTACAGGGATTCCCCAAGGGCTGGACAGATACCGGAATGACCGACGGGCACCGAGCCTTCTGCATGGGCAACGCCCTAGTCACGGGCGTACCGCACCGCATCGGCAAGGCAATGGTCGAGGTCTACAACCTATAGATAGAAAAAGGGGAGGGCTAAGACCCTCCCCTTTACTTTCCGCAGACGGGGCAGCTGCCGCCGCCCGCCTTCCTCCGATATATGATCGCCTGCCACTCATGCCCCACGGGGCATCGCCACCAGACCCTTTTGGAGGAACCCGCCACGACGTCGGTTGGCTTCAATTCCCCGTTGCGTTCATAGTCCCACTCCGCTGCGATATCGGGGTGCGTGGTCGCGAGGTCGTTGACCCCCTCCACGGCAACCCTGTTCGTGCAGCACGGGCAGGAGCAGGAGCGCAGCACGGTAGCCGGAAACACATCCCATGAGTAGCCGCAGGTGCGGCAGCGGACGGTCAGCCTCGTGTTGGCGCCCACGTACCTGCCGACAATCTCAAGATCTGGACAGGCAACGGCCGCACGCCCGGCGAACGCCTCATGCGTCAACGTCCTCGATTTCCCTGAGGACTTGCCCGCGGCCGTCCGTCCGCACTTAGGGCATCGGGAGTTCCGGCGCAGCATCGAGTCGGGATTGCCGTCCCAGATGTTTCCGCAGACTAGGCAGCGGCAGCGAAGGGGAATGCTGATGCCGGTGTATTCGCCGAGTACCTCGAACTCGCCATCGGTATAGTGCGAGTTGTGTTCCCGCAGGCGCTCGAGGAACTCACCCTGGCTCAATTTTCCCATCTTTCCCTCCCCGAGATCTAGACGCCCAGATGCGACAGCGATAGACTTTTACCGAACAGAACTTCCAAGGAAGAGGTTAAGCCAAATGGAGCCGAACGAGAAGACCGACCAATCCGCAATTGTCATCTGGGTGACCGCCCTCGAGGGTGCGTCTTTCGAGACCTACCGAAACGACCCGAGCGCCGGCGCCGAGATCCACCTGCCGCTGGCACCCACCGCGCTGACGGACGCGCTCGCACGCGAGGCCGGGCGCGAGGGAGTTAAACCGGAGTCCCTCCGACTCTGCGCATGGGAGTACATTGGTCGCTTCGCGCCCTTCGAGTGGATTCCCCTCGGCGAGGACTACACCTTCGAGGAAGCCAACTTGCTCGCTGCGGTGGTCATGCATAACCCCGAAATCGACTGCGACGTCCTCTTCCAGTACTGTGATCTCCGTGAGATTTATGACCCGATTGAGTTCTTCAACGTAGCCCTCCAGTACGATGCCCTCCCGTACCACAAGTGGTCATCCCCGCTCGACTTCGGGGAGATCGGGATGGATGACCTCGGCCTGCACGAGAAGTGTGACCTGCAGCTCGGCTGGGAACTTGCGGGAAAGGACGATTCGCGCAACCGTGCCGACATGTCCGTTGAGGAACTCATCGATTTCGGCGATACCGAAGCCGAGGAACGTGATCTGGAAGTCTGGCTCCACGGCTACATGGACCCCTACGAGGGCGATATCGATACTGCGAGGTATTCCATGGCTGAGATTGTCAGTAAGCTGCTCTCCAATTAAATAGAAGAGGAAACTGGACCACTCGATAGGTATTTGCCCCTCCCATTAAGTTATTGCCAGACCTTTGGAAGAATCACACCGGGAGCGTCCTCGTTGAAACTGTCATGATTGGCGTAGACCAGTACATTCCATCCCGAGCAATCGAGGTTAAGAGCCTCGCAACGCCAGAACATGTAATGGAACAAACTGATTTGCGATGCGAACTTCGATGAGGGAGGCATGTTGAGAACCTCGAGCTTCTTGCATTCGAAGAACATGTAACTGGAGTCATACACATTCGAGAAATTCCAGCCCGAAAGGTCGAGTTCCGTAAGTTCGCCATCGCCGAAGAAGACGCATCCCATGCTCTTGACTTTTGACGTATCCATCATGGACACGTCCAGGGTCTGGAGTTTAAAGCACCTATCGAACGTTCCAAAAAGGCTTGTGACTTCGCTTGTGTCGATAGTTCCGAGGTCGATGGACGTGACGTTCACGAACCAGTAGAACCAACCAGTCATGTTTTTGGGCTTGATGCTGTCTACGACTTTCACGGAAAGGATGTCGGCCCTATGGGGCCACCAAGGTGCATTGCCATCCCCACGGCCGCCTGGGATAGCGAAGTCGTAGTTCTCGATATCGGGGTAGACTTCCGTCACCCTACGGCTGTTGAACATACAGCCGACTTCTGGCATGCCCTTACGCTTGTAGAACATGAGGCTGTGGTCGTCTTCCGAGTACACGGCGAACGCGGTCCCGTGTACGGGGTCGACGATGTCGGCGTCGGTCAGCGACCCGTTGCCGCCGCCGGTGCCGCCCGATTCCCAGCTCCCCTTGGAGATCCCGTTGCCGATTGACCCCGCCACGAGGTTGAACTGGTTCCCGATCGCAGACGAGACCCACGGCCCCGCGATCAACACCACCAGGATTACGATCGCGATGACCAGGACGTACTCTACTGTTGACTGTCCCTTCAGGCGGCGGGTAAATCTGAGAGATACCCCCCCCCGAAAGGAAATTCCGCTACGTTCATGTGCGGCTCCCTTCGGATTGGATTGGCTGATGCTACAGAGGATAGACATGGCCTCGCTGACTGGCCAGACAATGCCGCAGTGGCAAGCGACCACATTTACCTGAAAGCAGGCTTTAGGTAGGCGAGGAGCATTTATTCGGCGAGGCGCTTCTTGATGGCGCTGGTTATTTCACCAACAAGCTTTTCGACGCGACGTAGGTATCGGCGGCGTAGTTGGGAATATTTTGCGGTGCATATCCCTCGCTAGTCGAAACGCTGTACCACTTGCCGTCTGCCCCATCGATATATTTTGAAGAAGGGGCTGGCAGATAGGAGTTTGTTCCCGTGTCATCGTCACAGATGACCCACTTCCAATTAGAACCGAGAGTGACTTTGGACAGCGATCGGCAATAACCGAACATTTTGTTGGCGGTGCCGACTAAGGACATATCAAAACCGGAAAGGTCGATACATTGCAGGGAGCTACAGCCGTGAAACATTCCGAATACTCCGTTTTTATCCGGACGCGCAGACCAACCGTGAATATTGATGTTTTCAAGTGACCAGCAATCTTGAAACATGCAGCTGAAGTTGTAGCATTTTGAGACATCCCAAGACGAGAGATTAAGCGCCTTCAATTTCCTAGCCCTGAAGAATGCGTCGAGCATTTGGCGGCAATTAGATGTATCGAGCTTCGAGGCATCGATGGTTTCAAGATTGATCATGTTTGAAAACCAAACGCTGATGCTCTTAGGCGAAATGCCGCTATCTACAACATCGACCCTTTCGATTTCCCATTGACGTCTAACCCAAGGAGTGGTTGAAGAACCATAGGGGTCGGAAGCGGTTTCAACAAGGTTATAGATTTCTGTCTCAAATCCCGTGTACACCTCGGTCACCCTGCGGCAGTTGAACATGTCTCCCACCTTGGGAACCCCGCGCCTCTTGTAGAACATGAGGCTGTGGTCGTCCTCGGAGTACACGGCGAACGCCGTGCCGTTCTGAGGGTCGGGGATGTCCTGCGGCTCGTAGAAGTTCTCGCCGGTCGTGCCCGACCCTATTGCCCCCGCCACAAGGTTGAATTGGTTCCTGATCGCAGACGAGACCCACGGCCCCGCGATCAGCACCACCAGGACCATAATCGCGATGATCAATACGTACTCTACTGTCGACTGCCCCTTCGGGCGGCGGGTAAATCTGGGAGATACCCCCCCCCGAAAGGAATTTCCGCTACGTTCATGTGCGGCTCCCTTCGGATTGGATTGGCTGATGCTGCAGAGGATAGACGCGATTTCTACTGGTGAGATCACAATGCCGCAGCGGCATATGGGGGATGCCGAATCCCAGTCATTGAACTATATGGCTACATGCTCATACGGCTACAGCGCTGCATACCTACCGACCTACACACCTACAGGACTGCACAACTGCAGAGTTATGCGTCTATACGTGCAGCCAAACAGAAAAAGCGCCCTTCAAAGGCGCTCTTGAGTCAAGCGCTTTGTTATTAGGGGTATATCAAAAGCTGGTTGAACTTGTTAAGCAGCTGAATGAGAGATTCAATTAACTGCTTTGTTAACCCGATTCTAGAAGACCGCTAATTCATACCGAGCTAGATTGCGACGGTGTCGACGAACTCGACGAACAGTTATCTAGCGTTAAGATCATCGATGTTACCGGAGAGGTGTTCGCATGGCGCAAGGCAAGGTCAGGGATAAAAAAGTTCACGAAGCGAAGATTTTCGAGGATGTCTTGTCGCTATGTCTTTCGTCTGGTGGACAGCGAGCCAAGGTGGCTCGAAAAGTCGAGGGCGATGTTGACTCGAGCGCAGAGAGCCCCGATATCAGGGTCAGCATTGCTAAGCGGGACGCAATCGTGGGAATTGAGCACTTCCGGATCGACCAGAATATCAAGGGCGGAAAAAAGGATGAATCGAAGGATTTGGAGACCTCGGGCTTGATGAACAAACGGAGGTTAGAGGTGCTGGAGATGGATGATGGGCCAGACCGGGATGCAGCGATGTTCGATACAGTTGGAAAAGCCGCAGCAAATTACATGCAGCACGCTTTTGATGCGAAGCCCGGAGACCTTGCAAGATCGCTCGAAGCGAGGCTCTACGGCACAGGTAGCGGGCATGCATGCAAGCTGGACACCTATCGACGAAACCTGTCGAGCGCGAGAGCTTCAAAAGTCGAGACAGGTTTCCTAATCGAAATACACTCTGACTTCAGCGGGTATTTCATCAATGACGAACGAGGCACAAGGAGAGTCGAGAAAGGGCAGGCCGTCTTGCCTCCTGAAACGTTCGATCTGCTGAAACGCGTATCTAAGGACGTTGACTGGCTGTTACTGGGCTTCTACCCTAACGTGACTGGGGAGATCGTCGACGCCAGAATTATCGATTGCCGAGAAGGACGGTTCTCTGCGAGCTGTAGAAAACAGAAGCTGACGGAAGTAGAGTTGCTCCGTATCGAGGACGGTCGCAAGCGAAGGGTCGGATATGACCATTACTCGCCTAAAGAAGATTCTGATCAGACACAGATTTGGTTCTATCGAGACGACGATCCCATGCGACCGTTTGATATCGCGAACCAGTGCGTTTCAAAGACGGCGGAAGCGTTGAACCTGGCAAGATGCCGAAAGCCGTTTGCGGCGACCGCATCAATACAGGCGGGCTACGAAACTGTTCGGTACGCGGCCGAGAAGTATCGAGGCGAATTCTCGGCAAGCATCGTTCTACGCCTTCTGCAAGGAATGTATCCGGGCGAAGCGTGTCGAAGATATGCGGATTTTGGCAAAAGGTACGGCATTGCATCCGAAGGAAATTCGGCTATTTCCTAAACGCACACAAAGCAAGGCGCATTCCCCGCTAATCGGGGGATGCGCCTTACCAGACAGTGTTCAGAACCGTCACCGCCGGCGGTCTTTATATCAAAGTACCGTCGCCTCGGTCGGTATCGCGCCCAGTACCGCCGCATACTCGGTGGGGTAGAGCCGGCTGATTGTCTTCACGTCGCGGATGACGATATTGCGGTCGTCCGGTTCAGTGATGCCGTACCCGAATGCCTGGAGCGTCTCGATAGCCCCCTGGATACGCTGCTGGAACATCGGACCCGGATCGACTCGAAGTCCGAGGTAGCCGCGCCACAGGCATGGCGAGACGCGGAGCATGTTGTGAATCTTGGAAATCGGCTCAATGTCGGCGTAGACGTTGAGGGTGACCATGGCGTCCTTGTGTCCCAAGATCGATTGAAGTGCCTTGATGTCGCCGCCTTGCCGAATCCACTGCGTTGCGAAGGTATGGCGAAGGCCGTGGAAGGTGATCAGCTCGTCGTTCGTGCCCATGAGGGCGTTGGTCTCGGAGAACGTCTTGAACGCCCTGCGGATATAGCTGGTTGTCGCGAAGGTCGCGCCCGGCTCCGAGAGGATGTAGCAATCCCCGATTTCCACCGAGCCGGTAAGCCCGCGCAAACGTATCTTACCGAGGTCTAAGTCATATATCTCCTTCAGGAAGGGAAGCAGACCCACGGGGTCGATGGGAATCGACCTGCAGTCATGGGTCTTGGTGTCCTTGATGAAGGAGCCCATCCCCTTCGCGTATGCCACCGAGTGCCTGACCGAGATCGACCCCGCTTCGAGGTCCACGTCGCACCACCGCAGGCCGCAGACCTCCCCGATGCGCATACCAGTGTGCAGGGCGAGCACGACCGCGCGTTTGAAACGGGAATCGGGCATCATGGAGCAGATGGAGTTGAGCTTCGGTACGAGGTCGGACCTGAGCGCGTTGCGCGGTTTTCCCATGATACGGGGTGCAAGCGCACCGTCGAACGGGTTCTTCCCGATAGTGTCGTTGCTACGCTTGACGAGGACGGTGTAGAGGCGCTTTCCCAATTTAAACGCCTTGTTGAGCGTGTCGGGGGCAGTCCCGAGCGCGATCCTGCGCGTGGACCATGCGTTGATGTCATCGGTCGTCACCTCGTTCACTGGGATCGCTCCCAGCTCATCACGTTCGATATGAAGGGCGCTGAAGTGGTAGTCATCTCGCGTGGTCGGGGTTATCCGGTTCATCTGCAGGCAAAAGTCGATGAACTTTTCGAGCGCGGCGCTCAAGGGGAGAAGCGCGTAATCGTCCGCCTCGAGTTTCGCCTGCCGTTCCTCGACGGCTGCCCTCAGTTCCTCGATTTCGGCGAGTTCCGCCTCGATCTCATGCCTGAAATCCGCGAGCGCATCGAGGGCGGCCTTCTTGCCGCGGGTGCCCTCGGCAAAGCACGCGATGCCCGTGTTCCTTGTCCTCTGTGTGCGCTCACCCGACCCCTCGTCGACGAGGGTGACGATGGCCTGCCACTTCCCCTTGTTCTTCCTGACGGAGCCGTTTCCACATATGCGTAAGTTCTTATTGCAGTCTTTTCCGTTTGCCATGATTCTCCCCAAAACACTTTTTGATTCCAGATAGACATTTCTGCCTGCGAAAACCCGAGTGCTGTCGATTCTGGGCGCTCCGGAGTCACCAGAGAATCAACGTCTGCGCCATGAGTTTGTAAGTCGAATTATAACGAGATATAGAAACCTGTGTTTACCTGCGTTAATTTACATATGCGGATACAGCTTACATGCGCTAATTGCGCGTGCTATAAAAAAAACCACAGGTAGAGCCAAAAATAGGGGTCTGGGGGTCAAGGGGTCGCTGGTTCGAATCCAGTCGTCCCGACCAGAAGTTTGCAGGTCAGGTACTTAGTGCCTGACCTTTTTTGTTTTAAGCAATTGCTTTATTTTCAGTAAGCAACAGGGTGCCAAAAATCTACCTACGCGATAATCGCCTTTTGCGGCTACTTGCGCGTTTTGCACGCGCTTGAGCCGATTTATTAACGCGATATGAATCTACATACGCGTAGCTGGTATGCAGCCGAGTACAGGCTGTATTTATCGCGGCGATTAACACAGATATAGCGACTATAACGGACAAGCGTGTCGCTGTATTTATTCCAGTAGTTCACTTGATCGGTGGACAAGTGGGCTGTTGCAACGAAACGCCAAGCAGGATGGGCTCTATACGAGGACGCCGCAGGGTAATGGCGGGGGAGTGCGGCGGGCGCTCTGAAAGCCGCTGTGTGACCCCATGTCTCCTTAACTCGATAATTTGTGTTTCAAGCCACGAATCGGTCGAGCAATTGCCAAAAGAACGGCCCATGCAGGATTGCATGGGCCTTACATCAGATCAAATTTGAGCCAGAAGCACCAAACGGGGCAGACGCAACACCATCTCGTCGCGGCCTCGGCGAGCGACATATCGCAGTCGAGGTAGACATCGAGGAATTCGTCAGATCCCGCACAGGGGGACCGCGATGGTGGCCACCGCACCGCCCGAGGGGCCGTTGGCGAGCGAGACGGAGCCCCCGTGGGCGCTCGCGGCCTCGGAGGCGACGTGGAGGCCGAGCCCGTAGTGGCGACCTCCGTCACGCGAGGAGCGGGAGGAGTCGTCTGTGAAGAGGCGCTCGCAGCCGCGTTCAAGGGCGGCGGGAGAGAAGCCCGGTCCGTCGTCGGCCACCTCGATGACGAGGTGTCCGCCCGCGACGTCGCAGGAGACCGCCACACGCGAGCGCGCGTGCTCGGCGGCGTTGGCCACGAGGTTCGCGGCGGCTCGCGCCAGGGCGGTTCGGTCGAGCGGGGCCTCGGGCGCGTCCGCGACAGCGGGGCCCGTGGCCGCGTCGAGCGTCACGCCTCGCGCCCGGGCGATCTGGGCGGCCTCGGCGAGGACCTGTTCGCAGAGCTCGGCCGGCCGCATGGGGGCCCTCTCCGCCCCGCCGGACCCGCGCGAGGCCTCGATGAGCAGGCGCACGTAGCCGTCGAGCCTTTCGACACCGCCGGCTATGTCGCGCGCGGCGGCCGAGAGGTCGCTGTCATTCTCGTCTTCCAGCTCCTCCGCCACGAAGTCGGCGTTGGCGCGCAGCACGGTAAGCGGCGTCTTGAGATCGTGGGCGAGCGACGCCACCTGCTCGCGCTGCCCCCGCTCCGCGGCCCAGCGGGCCTCGAGCGACTCGGCGAGGGAGGCCCGCATGGCGTCCATCGCGGCGAGGACGTCGTTCACCTCACGCACGTTGGTGCTGCCGACCGCGAAGTCGAGCTCCCCCGCGCCAACGCGCCCCGCCGCCTCCGCGAGCGGCGCCATCTTGCGCGAGATCACGCGGCTCGCACGGCGCGCCACGAGCGCGAGCGCGAGCGCGCTTCCCACAGCGGCGCCGACGAGCATGAGGTTCTGCGGGTTGGGAAGCAGGCTGGCGAGATCGCGCGAGACCCACTGCGGCAGGTACTCGCTGACGAGTGCGCAGGCCCCGCCGCCCTTGAGCGGGAACGCAGCGTAGGTGAGGCCTGAGCCCCCGCCCTCGATCTCCACTGTGCCCGGATCCGCGGCGAGTGCCGTACTGGCCATTTCCGTCGCATCCTCGAGCCGCGTACCCTCGAGGTCTGTCATCATCACGTTTCCGTCCTTGTTCAGGATGAGGTAGCGGTAGGCCGTCGGCACGTCCTGCTGCCCGCAGACGCCGTCGCGTGCCAGGCCCTCCGCGACATCGCGCGCATTGGCCGGCCCCCAGCTTGCCTCGTAGACGAAGCCCGCGTTGATCGCCGCGGAGAGCACCATGAACGAGGCAAGCCACGCCGTGGCGACCGCCGCGAACGCGTAGGCGAAGTAGCGCGCGATGACGAAGGAGAGCGGCATGCCCCCGCGACCTCGCGCCCCGATCCTCAGAGCTGCCACTTGTACCCCATCCCCCAGACGGTCGCGATCGGATCGGCGCCGGCCTCGGAGAGTTTCCTCCGGGCGCGGCTGACCTGCATGGATATGGCCGCATCGTCGGCGTCGCTCTCCCAGCCGAGCACCGCCTCGCGTATCTGCGCGCGGCTCATGACCTGCCCGGGGTGGCGCGCGAGGTACTCGCAGATGGCGTACTCGGTGGGCGTGAGCGGCACGGTCTCGCCGCCCACGGCGAGGTCGCGCGCCCCGAGGTCGATCCGCACCTCCCCGAAGGAGAGGGCGTGCGAGCGCGGCCGGCGCTCACGGCGTAGATGGGCCGCGACCTTGGCACGCAGTTCCGCGGCCCCGAAGGGCTTGCGGACGTAGTCGTCGGCGCCCAGGCCGTAGGCGGCCACGGCATCCTCCTCGGCCACGCGCGCGGTCAGGAAGACGATGGGCCCGTCGAAGTCCGGGCGGATCTGCCGCACGAGCTCGAAGCCGTCAAGAGCCGGCATCATGACGTCGCAGAGCACGAGGTCGAAGCGCGAGAGGTCCATCCCCGGGACCGCCGTCGGGTCCGCCGCCCTGACGACCTCATGGCCGTCGCGGCCGAGGACGCGCGCGAGCGCGTCGAGAATCGCCCGTTCATCATCCACTGCCAGTATCCTCGCCATGTTGACCTCCTGAAACTCTCGTCGGAATTGTACTAGCGCCGCACTCAGCGGTCCAGAGCCCTGCGCGCAGCTGCGGGCGCCTCAGCCGCGTCGCACGCGCGGTAGCGCACGCCTGAGCCGCCGCGCGCCTCGATCCCGAGCCAGCCCTCGCCGTCCGACTCCCGCCCGAAGAAGATGAGCTGGAGCTCTCAGACATTGCCCCTGTCGTCCGCAGCGTCCACCAGGTAGACATAGTTTGTCCCCGCCCCCGGTGGCGTCGGCGTAGGAGCTCGCGTGGCTGCCGGGCTCGGGCGCGGGCGCCCACATAGCGATCTCAGGGTTGGGCAGCACGCGGTCGGCAATCGAGCGCAATGCCGACCCCCAGCCGGCGTCGAGCAGGGCATTCCCGCCCAGAAGGAGCGCTGCGGAGAGGAGGGCGAGCATGGCGGCGAGCGGCCTCCTACGCATCTGCCCTCCCGTCCTCGAAGCGGCAGAACCAGGCGAGAAGGACGGCGTCGGCTGCCAGGGTGAGCACGAGGCCAGCGAGCGCAGTCGTGAGGAGTGGGCCCGCCGCGCGTACGGCGTCGATGAAGGCCTCCACCCCGAGCGACCCCAGGCGCGCGGGCCAGGCGAGCGGCACCCAGCTCAGGGGCGTCGCCAGGGCACCAGTGAGCTCGCCGGTCATGAGACCGTGCGCAAGTCCGCCCACCGAGAAGAACGCGAGGAGCATCCCCGCCGCGCCGGCGCCGATGACGGCGTTGCGGCCGAGGCGCAGGGCCACGCCGAGCCCCAGCGCGTAGAGGGGCAGGCTGCCCAGCACGATGCCCGCCCAGGCGGCCGCAAGCGGAGTGGGCCCGAGCGGCAGGCGCCCGGCGACGGCGAGCACGGCCCCGAACACGCCGAGCGCCACGGCCAGCGCGCCCGCGCCGAGCGCCGCAAGGGCGAGCAGCTTCGCCGCGACGGCGCGCCCGCGCGAGGGGACCGCCGTGAGGTTGGCGAGGCGCCCGGCAGCGCGCTCCTCGTCCACAGCGAGCCCGCAGACGATGGCGGACATGAGCGGCATGAGAGCGCCGAGGAACTGGGCGTAGGCGTCCGCGCCCAGCGCCGGGTCCCATCGGGTTACGGAGAAGTACTCGCCGCAGGCAAGACCGGCTGCCAAGCCGCAGACGAGATGCACCGCCGAGAGCGGGGAGCGCACCAGGCGCAGGGCCTCGGAGAGCAGGGCCCGCGGGAGAGTCATGCGCGGCATCGG
The DNA here is from genome assembly GCF_040093305.1 of Collinsella sp. CLA-AA-H302. Lineage (NCBI taxonomy): Bacteria > Bacillati > Actinomycetota > Coriobacteriia > Coriobacteriales > Coriobacteriaceae > Collinsella > Collinsella sp. CLA-AA-H302. The sequence goes on along the minus strand of NZ_JBBNJW010000006.1, from coordinate 162,546 downwards.
GTCGGAGAGTCGTGTCATGGCCATCACCTCTCCTCGGAGCGCGCGAACCAGGCCGCGCCCGCCGCCGTGAGCGCGGCGAACGCGAGCGCGCAGACCGCAAGGCCCGCCAGCGTGAGCATGCCGTCCGACGCGAGCGCCTCGCCGAGCGCCATGTCCGCCGCGAGTGGCTCGCCGCTCGGCAGCACGGGGATGAAGCTCGTGGGGATGACCATGTTCGCCGACGGCGGAAAGAGCTGCGGCAGCGGCACCAACGACCAGGCGAACCCACCTACGAGTTGCGCGGCGAGCGGGCAGAAGATGCCCGCGAGCATGCCGAGCCGCGCCGTGAGGAAGAGCCCTGCGGGGATCATCCACGCCACGGTCACCGTGTTGACGAGCGCGCAGAGGAGCATCGTGAGCGTGCCCGCGGCCGTGAGGCCCTGCGAGGTGAACGCCGATCCCGCGAGGTAGATGCCGAAGACCACAAGGTTCGAGAGCGTGCAGAGCGCGAGGCACCAGAGCGCCTTGGCCCACCAGGCGCGCCCGAGCGGGAAGCCCAGGCCCAGAAGCCCCCGCATCCGCGTGCGAGCGTCCGCCCGCGCGACGCACGCCACCACGAGCGAGAGACACACGGGCAGGAAGAGCGCGTACCAGTAGTTCCACGCGCTGAAGATCTGCACGCCCCGGTAGGGCATCGCGCCGAGCAGCGGCATCGGAAGCGCCATGAGCACGGCCAGGCGAACCGGTGCCGCGTGGCGCGACTTCAGGGCCTCGGCGCGCAGGGCCGCGAGCAGGCCGTCTTTCTCGCCCGTCATGCCGCCACCTCCCCGCTTGCTTGTCGCCCTTCCCGGCAGAAGCTCATGAAGAGTTCCTCGAGGTCCTGCCCGGGACGAAGCGCATCCTCGTAGGCGAGGCGCCCCCCGCAGATGATGCCGATGGTGTCCGCCATCTGCTGCACCTCGGAGAGGATGTGGCTCGAGACGATTACCGTCGTACCCGCCGCCGCGAAGCCGCGGATCTGGTCGCGCAGCTCCTCGATGCCGATGGGGTCGAGGCCGTTGGTAGGCTCGTCGAGCACGAGCAGGCGTGGCCGGGCGATCAGCGCCAGCGCGAGCCCAAGGCGCTGCCGCATGCCCATCGAGAAGCGCCCGGCGCGCTTCTTCCCGGTGTCCGCGAGGTCAACGGCGGCGAGCACTTCATCTATGCGGCTCTCGGGAAGGCCCAGCAGCGTGGTGCGCACGCGCAGGTTCTCGCGCGCGGTGAGGTTGGGGTAGAGCGGCGCCTCCTCGATGAGGCTGCCGATTGCGTAGAGGTCCTCGCGGCGCCAGGCGTGCCCGGCAAAGAGAATCTCCCCGGCCGTCGGCCGCAGCATCCCGCAGATCATCTTGAGCGTTGTCGACTTGCCGGCGCCGTTGGGACCGAGCAGCCCGTACACCTCGCCCTCGCGGATATGAAGGCTCACGTCGGCCACGGCGTCTTGCGCCTGGTCGCCGCGGCCGAAGCGCTTGGTGAGCCCACGTGTCTCGAGCATATAACCCATGGGTTTATCCTTTCTCTTCCGGGCGCGCGGGCCGAGCCACCGTGCCCACGCGCCTTACCTTTCGGGTTCACCATCCATGGTGGGGCGCGTTTCTAACGAAGCCGTAACGGCCGTTGGGTTCTTTTGGCGCCAACCCTTCTCGACCCGCACATCATGATTAATTTGCTTAAGGCAACAACTTTCCCGATCGATGTAATCACCGAATCAAAACGTGTACATCAGCCATCAAAGATGCCGAAAAATGTCATATTTGGAGGCTGATGTACACAAATGCAGAATCCCGCACAACCCAGTAGCATCCTCCATATGTCTGGACTCTCTATGCTTACGCTGGATAGACATCGCCAGAACGGGTATAGTATCGAAAGTTTTGTCGTTTACCAGCGGGGGAGTCCTGTGGGCATCAAGAAGAAGATCAAAAAGGAGCTTATCGGCACTTCCGATTACCCGTCGAATAAGATCTTTACGATCTCCAATTTCATCACCTTTACGCGCCTGATCCTCACGCTCGTCTTCCTGTACCTGTTTGTGACGGACAACAACCGCATCATCGCCATCGTTATCTACGCCGTTGCCGCCTCCACCGACTGGATGGACGGTCAGATCGCCCGTATGACTAAGACGGTCTCGTGGCTCGGCAAGGTCATGGATCCCATCTGCGACCGTGCGCTGCTGTTCACCGGCGTGCTGGGACTGGTGGTTCGCGGAGAGCTGCCCATCTGGGTCTGCGTGCTCATTATTGGCCGCGACATCTATCTAGGCATCGGCACGCTTATCGTGCGTCATTATCACCGTCGCCCCATCGATGTCGTCTTCCCCGGAAAGATTGCCACAGCGCTGCTCATGACCGGATTCTCGCTCATGCTGCTCGGGTTCCCCGTTGTTGACGGCCTGCACCTTTTACCTTCGACCCTCGCGGCCTTCCCGGGCCTCAACGGAAGCTCGGTGCCCCTCGGCATCTTCTTTGTGTACGGCGGCGTGATCTTCTCCATGCTCACGGCTGTCATCTACTCCATTAAGGGCGGAGCGGCCATTAAACAGGCTCTCACGCATCCCGAGGACGAGGACATCGACTTTCTGAACCCTGAAATCGAAGACTGATTCGTTGGGGTATGATTACGTACGGTTCATTATTTGCGGCACGTCCGCGATAAGTTAGGGGTTGTCATGGACAACATGGTTAACAATATGCCTCACAATGATAAGACTGCTGACGCTACCTGCGTATTCCGCGTACCTTCAAGCGACGTCACCGTTCCCGACCTCATGGCCAACGTGCGCATCACCGCCCCCGTTCTGTCCATCGTCAAGGGTCCGCAGACTGGTGCCGCCTTTGAGCTCGAGGACGACGTGACCACCATCGGCCGCGATCCTGCGAACGGCATCTTCCTCAATGACATGACCGTTTCGCGTAGCCACGCGCGCATTATTCGCGAGGGCCTCGGCGCTCGCATCGAGGATCTGGGTTCGCTCAATGGCACCTGGGTCGACGGTGCCATCGTCAACGCGGCCCCGCTGCACGACGGTTCTTCCGTCCAGATCGGTACGTTTACGCTCATCTACCACGAGAGCACGCCGGAGCGCATCGAAACCGGTGAGTAGGGCATGGCCGAACGCAACTATTTGAGTATCGGCCAAGTCGTCAACCTTCTTCGAGGCGCATACCCCGATCTTTCGAACTCAAAAATTAGATTTCTAGAGGATGAGGGGCTCATTACCCCTCATCGTACGCCTAAGGGATACCGTCAGTACTCCAAGGAGGACGTTGATCGCCTGGAGGTCATTCTGCACCTGCAGAAGACCCGCTACATGCCGCTCAACGTGATTAAGCAGCGCTTGGAAAACGCTACGGACCTGTCAACGCTCGCCTACGAGGTGGGCTTACTGTCCGATGTTCCGCTCAAGACGGAGCCCAAGGAGACTAAACAAAAGCTGCATCCCATCGAGACCATTCCCGATATGTTGGGCGTCGAGATTTCGTTTATCCGCTCGCTCGCCGAGAACGACCTTATTCGCATCATCAAGAGTCCGCAGAATCGTGAGCTCGTCGATGGTCGCGATTTTCCGATCATCCGTTACTGCTCCGAGCTGTCACGCTTCCATATCGAGCCGCGCAACCTGCGTCAGTACGTGTCTTCCGCCAACCGCGAGTCCTCGATGTTTGAGCAGGTGCTCGTGAGCATGCTCGGCATGGATACCTCCGATGACGAGCGCGACGCCAAGCTCGAGCGTGCGTTTAAGAAGCTTCACGACCTGACGGAGGGCGTGCACACCGCGCTGCTCAAAAACCGCGTTTTTGAGTCGCTCAACGCCGTGGTCGAGGACGCCGACATCGATGCACTCGATGAGGAAATCGCTCGCTCCGAGTCCACCAAGGCCAAAAACGAAGAAACTGCCGCGCCTGCTTCGCACGAGGATTCTCTCGTAAAGCCGCTCAAGGTCGTCGCCCCTTCGCACTCCGGCACCGTCACCGCGGGCAAATAACCGCTGCTGATATTTCGGCAACTCATTGAAAGGTCATGCAATGTACGACTTCGAATCTCAAATCGTCGACATCCCCGACTATCCCGAGCCCGGAGTCGTCTTTAAAGACATCACGCCGCTCTTTGGCAATCCCGAGGCGCTCAAAGCCATGACCGATGCCCTCGCCGAGCACTTTGCCGGCATGGGGATCACCAAGGTCGTGGGTCCCGAGGCTCGCGGCTTTATGGTTGGCGTACCGGTGGCTGTAGCCCTTGGCGCCGGCTTTGTTCCCGCACGTAAACCGGGCAAGCTGCCGCGCGAGACCGTAAGCCAGAGCTACGAGCTCGAGTACGGCACCGATTCAATTGAGATCCATGCCGACGCTATCAGCTCTAAAGATACCGTGTTGATTCTGGACGACTTGGTCGCGACGGGCGGAACCGTCGAGGCAACAGGTAAACTGGTGCGAGATATGGGCGCAAAGCTTATCGGTTACGGTTGTATACTTGAGCTTGCGTTTCTCAACCCGCGCGAGAAGCTCACGCCGTCTGATGACGATGTGGAGCTCTTTAGCCTGGTGACGGTAGGCTAGCCGTTACCCTTAGTTACTGGAAAGGAAGCTACATGCGCACAGCAAACACGCACAAAAACATGGCACGCTGCGCTGCTACGGCAACCCTCGCTTGTGTTTTGGGCTTGGGCCTCGCGGCTCCTGCCTACGCCGATACCGCATCCGACCTTGCCGCTGCTCGTACGAAACTCGAGCAGATCGGCACCCAAACCCAGCAGATTTACGATGAGCTTGCCACGCAGACGCAGGCGCTCGATCAGACTGCCGGCGAGATCACGCAAAAGCAGCAGGAGATCGCCGATGGTCAGGCCAAGCTCTCGACCTATGTCGCCGGCGAGTACAAAACCGGCGGTCTGAGCCTGCTTCAGGTTTTGACGGGTGTCGATGATCTGAGCGATATGCTCAACCGTCTGTTCTACTACGGCAAAGTTTCCGATAAGCAAGCTCAGACCATTCAAGAGGTCAAGGAGCTTAAGCAGCAGCTCACCGATAAGCAGGCCGAGCAGGAGAAGAACGTCGCCACCACGCAAAAGAAGGTCGACGAGCTTAATGCCCAGCAGGCTGAAGCCCAGAACGTCGTAAACTCCCTGGATTCGCAGCTGCAGGCCGAGCTCGCTGCCGAGGCCGAGGCCAACGCTGCGCTGCAGGCTGGCATTAATGCTAGCACCGCCGAAAAGGCCACGGTGAGCAACGACACCGCCGGTACGACCGAGAACACCAACAATGGCGGCCAGACCAACAATAACAACAACCAGGGCGGCAACACGCCGGCTCCCGCACCGCAGCCTGCCCCCACGCCCGCTCCGGCTCCCACGCCTTCAGCACCGAGTCAGTCTGTTGATGGTGGCTCCGTTGTTTCGCGCGCCTACAGCAAGCTCGGCTATGCGTATTCTTGGGGCGGCATTGGACCGAACAGCTTTGACTGCTCCGGTTTTGTAAGCTATTGCCTCACGGGACGCTACTGCCGTCTGGGCACCACGGTCGACTTCATGGGTTGGACCCGTGTGTCCGATCCGCAACCCGGCGATGTTGTGGTTAACTCCTACCATACCGGCATTTATATCGGTAATGGTCAGATGATCCATGCTTCCGACTACAAAACGGGCGTCATCATCAGCTCCGTTGCCGCCGGCATGAACAACAATTACATTTTCGTGCGCTACTAATTTATTACTGCAGCGAACGAACGTGGGCCTCGCGATCTTGAGTCACGAGGCCCATTCTTTTTTTCCCTACCGTTTGCCATAAAATCAGGACGGCTATCTAGTATTCAAAACTAGATAGCCGTCCAATCAATCAAAAAGATGGCTATAATTGTTGGGGAACAACTAGAAAGGACCCTCAATGAGCTGGGCACTTATCTCAGATTCGAGCTGCAATCTTCGCGATTGGCAACCGACTGCACCCCGTACCACCTTTGCATTCGCTCCTCTCAAAATTCGAGTAGGGGAGCGCGAATTTGTCGACGACCTTTTGCTCGATGTTCACGAGCTTAATGTTGCCATTCAGTCGGAAGCCAGCGCATCATCGAGCGCCTGCCCAAGCGTGGGGGAGTGGGCTGAGCTCTTTAAGCTCGCCGACAAGACGATCTGCATGCCAATCTCGGAGGGTGTCTCTGGAAGCTATAACGCTGCCGCTACGGCACGCGATATGGTACTTGCCGAGGAGCCCAATCGTCAGATTCACCTGGTCAATTCGCGGGCAGCAGGCGGCAAGATGGATCTGATCTTCTTGCTGTTTGATCGTTATCTTGCAAGTAACCCGGACGTTTCCTTTGAGGACGCCTGCGCTTACTTCGACAGTCTCGAGCAAAACAGCAAGATTCTCTTTAGCCTGTGTAATTACGAGAACCTTGCAAAGGCAGGACGCATTCCTAAGGCAGCCGGCGTCATTGCCAACAAGCTCAATATTCGCATTTTGGGCACGGCGAGCGAGGCCGGTAAAATCGAGCTCGTCGGGCACACGCGTGGCGAAAAGAAGATGCTCAACAAGATCATCGACACCATGGAAGCCGAAGGTTTTACGGGCGGCGAGGTCGTTATCGACCATGTCGAGAATGAGGCAGGCGCCCAAGCACTTGCCAGCCGAATTGTGGAGCGCTGGCCAGGCTCCAAGACTATCATCATGCCCTGTAACGGGCTAGATTCATACTATGCCGAAATGTATGGGCTCATTATCGGCTACGGCATGGGCGTGGCTTCGGGCCAATAACGTCCAACCAAGCAAAAATACGGGCGGGACAAAGTGGCAGATAGCCCTTTGTTCCGCCCGTTTTATACGTCGGCTAGCTATTAAACCCATTAAACTTTAGATAGCTCATCAGGTACGCTTTCGAAACGAAGGATGAAACCGCACTGCGCACAAGCAGCGACTCACGCGTTACCTGATGCGCCGTATCGGGAACCGGCGCCTGCTCGACGGAAAACGCCGAACGAATCGATGCCTCGAGCTGATCGACCACATAATCGAAGGCCGTCGGGGCATCGTAGCTCAAACGCTGAATGTTAAAGAGTGCCTGCACCGCAGCAATAGGTAGCACCTGCTTAAAGAGGCAGATAGCGATCAGGCGGGCAATCTGCTCGCGGCCATATTGCTTTTTGACCGGAGCAGGCACCAGGCCGACCTTCACGTAGTTATTGATCATCGATGGCGTAATGACAGGGTGCTCAACGCAAATGGACAGCGGCTCCATCCACAGCGCAACATACTCAATGACCTGGTCGCGGTAGAGTGTCACATTGGGCAACTGGTTATAGCGCGGCAGACTCAACGTATTGAGTTTACGCACGATATCGGACTGAATGAATGCATCGGGCAGCACCGTGGGCTGAATATCCTCGGGCTTAATGCTTACCGACGAATCGGACATCGGAATAACGTGTTTAACGTGGTTCATAAAGGTCCTCCGTTCATTTTCTATATTGTATTCTAGGTTATCTAGTTTTGCATACCACATAGCCGGCAAGTAAAAGTGGTTGGACAACACATTGATGCATCGTCCAACCACTTTGTTTAAAGATAGCAACCTTACATAAGATATATTATCGTACTTATCCACGGAGAAATGCGTATGCGCTGGTTGCCGCTATGGCTCCATCAGAAACGGCGGTCACAACCTGGCGTAAGCGCTTGGAACGGATATCGCCAGCGGCAAATAGACCTGGCGTGCGGGTCGCCATGGATTCATCAGTCAGAATGCCGCCATCAGGCGCCAGATCGACTAGATGCTCAACAAGCTCGGTATGGGGTTGCGTCCCGGTAAAGACAAAGATGCCAAACGAGCCGGGCTCAAATGACTCGGTATGAGTCTCACCGGATGCATTGTCCTTAAAGGTGATCGTCGTTGGCATAGCTTCGCCCGAGAGCTCCACAATACTAGTTTGGTACCTAACTGTAATATTGTCTTTTTCGAGCACCTTCTGAACAACACCATCAGGCGCACGAAACTGGTCGCGGCGTAGCACGATGGTCACACTGCTGGCAATGTCTGACAGAAACAGCGCCTCTTCGCATGCCGAATTGCCACCGCCGATTACAAAAACCTGCTTGCCGCGGAAAAACATGCCGTCACATGTTGCGCAATATGAAACACCACGACCGCGATACGTATCCTCGCCTGCGAAACCTGCCGGACGCGGCATGGCACCCATGCAAGCGATAACGCTCGAGGCCAGCGTATCGCCCATATCGTGATGCACCGTAAACAACGCTGCATCGGCATCGTAATCGATACCCGTAACCATGCTCCATGTAACCTGTGCTCCCAGGCCCTCTGCATGCTGCTGAAAACGCTCGCCGAGTTCGGCGCCACTCAAGAGCGGAATACCCGGATAGTTCTCGACCTCATTGGTTGTGGCAATCTGCCCTCCCGACATGCCCTGTTCAATCACGGTCGTCGTTAGGTTGGCACGCGCAGCGTAAATGGCGGCAGCATAGCCCGCGGGGCCGCCACCGATAATCGCAACATCGATCGGCTGATCGGTAGTCATGAAGAGACCTCCTGTCGAAAGATTGGCGTTCTTTGCGCTCATACCCAAATTTACGTGAACATGACACTCATGCACTACAATGATAAATCCGTGTTACAAAGCTGAAGGGGAGTTATCGATGGACCAGGCGCAGACGAGTGACGATGCTCCCCTGCTCACGCACAGCACTCCCCAATCGGAGCAAACCACGCTCTTGGCCCAGCAAAAACCTCTCGTGACCATCGTGCACGCCTCCGTCGGCTCGGGCCACAAGGCCGCCGCAAATGCGATTGCGCAGGCATTCGACCTCATCCGCGGCACCAATGGCATCCCCGAGGATGTTGAGATTGAAGTGCTCGATATCCTTGATTTTGGACGTATTAAATTCGACGGCAATAAGACCGCGGCTTCTTTTACGGGAGCCACGCGCCCCATTTACGACCTGACCTGGCGATATACGCTTACGGGACATCTTCTCTGGGGTGGCGGCACGGCATGGTCGCGAATCATGTTCCCCGCCTTCAACGAATATATTCGTAGCCGCAGGCCCATAGCCGTGGTCGCAACGCACATCACAGCAGCCAATGTTGCCGTGGGCGCCCGCGTAATTACGGGTATCGATTATCCGGTCATCTGCGTACCAACAGACTATGAAGTCGAAGGCTTTTGGCCCCACAAGGACACCGACCTGTTCTGCGTGGCAAACGAGTTTATGGCCGAGACGCTCCGCCCCCGTAAGGTTCCCGAAGCAAAGATCCACATTACGGGTATCCCCATCCGAGCGGGATTCGATTCGGATTACGATCGAGAGGAAGAGCTAACCAAGTTCAACCTCCCCACCGACAAGACCGTCGTGCTGGTAATGGCCGGTGCCAGCTTGCCTCAGCCTTACGTCCGCTTTCGCGCGGCGATGGACCACACACTCCCCTTCCTGCGCAGCTTCGAAGACATGCACTTTGTCTTTTTGCCCGGCAAAGACGTGGAGTATGCCACCCGGCTGAAGACGCTCTTCGATGCCATGAAGCTCGAGAACGTCACGGTGTTGGACTATGTCGACGACATGGCGGCCCTCATGCACGGGTGCGACCTGGCAATCCTCAAATCGGGCGGACTCACCGTCACCGAGTGCCTATGCGCACATCTGCCGATGATCCTGCTGGGCAAATCATACGGCCAGGAAAAGGCCAACACCACGATGCTCACCGGCATGGGAGCCAGCATGCACGTCACCACGGCACGAGAGCTCATCGTGACGCTGCGTCATCTCCACGATCATCCTGAGTCGCTCAAGGCACTGCTCATCAACGGCGAAGTACTACGCCGCCCACACGCAGCCGAAGACATCGCCATCGCCACCATAGAGTTCGTAGGCAAACCCCAAAAGCGCAAACGAGCCTTCTGCCGCTTCTACTGGGGCGGCAAGCCAGCGCATATCCGCTAGGCGATAGTCCGCTGCTCGGCGGGAGCCGCCCATATATCATTCCATGCTCAAACATTCTCGCTGCGCAGGGCGCACTAATCCCGCCCGTTCGGGGCTCACCCATATCATTCCATGCTCAAACATTCTCGCTTCGCTGCGCTCGCTGCGAAACTGCGCGTGGAACGATATGGGTGAGCCCCGAACGGGAGGCTTCTTGCTTGTAACAAAATTATTCTTACTGGTTAGTTGATACGACAAAGGAACAGTTCCTTTGTCGTATCAACTAACTGTTATTAGATTATTTGTTTCCACCTTCGCAGGCTCTAACTGGGGCGAACCCGGCGTAGCCGCTAGCAAGTAAACGTAGCTCACCCGTGGGAGACCCCTATATATCGTTCCACGCGCAGTTTCGCAGCGCAGCGAGAATGTTTGAGCATGGAATGATATATAGGGGCCTCCCACGGGTGAGCGGACATTACAATACGCCGCTAGAACCGAAACCGCCGGCTCCTCGGTCGGTTTCGTCTAGTTCTTCTACTTCTATGAGGTTGACCGTGGGGACTTCTTGGATGACGAGTTGGGCTATGCGGTCACCTTTATTGATTTGAATGTTAATGGAGGGATCCAGGTTGATGAGGATAACCTTGAGTTCTCCTCGGTAGTGAGCGTCGATGAGGCCCGGCGTATTGACTATAGACAGGCCCTGCTTGATGGCCAAGCCGCTGCGGGGCTGGACGAAGCCGGCGTAGCCATCGGGCAGGGCGATGGCCAGCCCCGTAGAGACCAGACGGCGTTCGAAGGGCTTCAGGACGCAGTCCTCGTTGGAGCGCAAATCCAAGCCGGCATCAGTGGGATGGGCGTATTTGGGAAGCTCAACGGTGGGATCGAGACGCTTTATGTTGACGGTAATGTTGGACATGGAATCACCTTAGCTTGTCGAGCTCTTGCAGAAACTCATCGACGTCTTTGAAATCGCGGTAGACCGAGGCAAAGCGGATGTACGCCACCTTGTCAATCTTGGCCAAGCGCTTGAGCACCATGTCACCCAACTCATGGGACGTGACGGCCGTCAGTGTGCGAGAGCGCAGCTCGACCTCGATGTCGTCGATAATCTCATTGAGCTTCTTAGTGTCGATATCGCGCTTGATGGTGGCGCGCATCAAGCCGACGAGCAGCTTATTGCGATCGAACCGCTGCTTGGTTCCGTCTGACTTAATGACCTCGATTGGGTCTTCGCATCGCTCGAACGTTGTAAAGCGATAGTTACACGAGCAACATTCGCGACGGCGCTTAATGGTGTTATTTGACTCCTGCATACGAGAATCAACGACGCGGGTATGTGCCTTGCCGCATTTGGGACAGCGCATGGTACCTCCTCTTAAACGATAACAAGGGTACCATGCGCAGCGCGATAATGATTACGAACGAGCAGGAACCTTAAGATGCGCACCGGCGGCGAGCGAACCATGCTCCAGATGATTGACGTTACGGATCATGTCGGAAGTCTCTTGCGTGGAAAGGCCTTCGATTGGATATTCCTCGGCAAGCGACCAAAGAGAATCGCCAGTCTGAACGCGAATGGTCTCGTAAGTAATGTTGGAAACGGACTCGGCATACGCGGCGTGACGAGAGCTAAAGACCGAAGTAGCGAGGACAAAGAAGAGCGTAAGCGCAACGGCGACGGCGACAATCGTCGGAACCTTCAGGGCAACGCGGGCCGGCGCGACTACAGCCTGCTGATTGCGAGCAGGCTTTACGGTCAAAGGTTGAATGCCGGAGCGGCCACCCTGAACAACCGTAAAAGTGGGTTCTGCAGGCGTCTCGAGCTTAAGGGCGAGGTTTCCCTGGACCATATTCGTTGCGTTCATCATGTTCTCCTCTCGCGTGTTTTGCTGAGAACAGTTTTATCAAGCCGCGCGGACAAAAATGTCTAGCGCGAGAACGAATGTTCGGTTATTATTATCTTCGAACAGTTGTTCCTGTCAAGCAAAATTCGAACATTTGTTTGACATGGGTAGAGAGGATGCCCTGATGGCTCGCAAAATTACCAAGCGTCAGCAGCAAATTTACGACTTCATCAAGGAATATCAGCAGGAGAAGGGTTATCCGCCCAGCGTGCGCGAGATGGCTTCTGCCGTGGGCCTTTCCTCCCCAAGCACCGTGCACGCCCATCTCTCTGCCCTGGAGGCGCGCGGGCTGCTCAAGCGCGATGCCACCAAGCCGCGTGCCCTGGAACTCTTTAACGAGGATGGTTCCTCTGTCTCAATTTCTAAATCTGACGAGCCCACCGCACCTCGCGGAACGGTCTCGCTACCGCTCGTTGGTCGCGTCGCGGCTGGGATTCCCATTCTGGCCGAGCAGAATATCGAAGACACGTTTACTATCCCGACCGAAATCGCCACTGATCAGGGTTCCTTTATCCTTGAGGTGCATGGGAGCTCAATGATCAATGTCGGCATCTTCAATGGCGATTACATCATCGTCCGTGAACAAAAGAGTGCCATGAACGGCGAAATTGTCGTGGCCATGATTGATGGTTCGGCGACCGTCAAGACGTTCTACAAGGAGCAGGGGCGTGTGCGCTTGCAGCCCGAGAACGACACCATGGAACCTATCTATGCAACGAATCCCGTTATCCTGGGCAAAGTCGTCGGCTTGATGCGCCGGTTCTCGTAATGCAAAAACGCATAACCATATTTGATACCGTCCGCGGGTTTACGATGATTTCTATGGCAGGTTTTCACGCTTGCTATGATCTCGCCTACCTGTACGGCTGGGATATGCCCTGGTTTACCCAGTCAGCCTTTCAAGACATCTGGCGCGCCAGCATCAGCTGGGTATTTTTGTTTATCGCCGGTTGGATGTGCACCCTTTCGCGCAACAATATCAAACGTGCCGCCAAATACGCCTTAGCAGCACTCGTTGTCTGGTTGGCAACAACACTTGTCTCAGTCGACGATTCGGTTAATTTTGGCATCATCTACTGCATGGCCGCATGCACCGGCATCGTGGCGTTGACCGATCCCGTCCTTAAGAAGATAACGGCGAGATGGGGCATGCCCCTATGCCTTATGTTGTTCGCAATCACCTGGAGCATCCCCAAAACGATCTACCCTGTCCCCTACCTGGCGTGGCTGGGATTTCCGAGCCCTGGGTTTATCTCAGGTGATTACTACCCCATCATCCCGTTTATCTTTATGTATCTTGCAGGATACTTCGCCGCACACATAGCGCAGGGAATCGATAAGACCGTCCCTAGCTGGGCCTACGCCAACCCCCTGCCGGCGCTCGCCAGCCTTGGACGTCACGCTCTCCCCTTTTATCTGCTGCATCAGCCCATCATTCTGGGCATTTTGGAGCTCGTCTACTCGGTGCGATAACGCTCGAGCCGCGGTGCAATACGAGCCGGCAACTTCGCCACAATGCGAACGCCGTCCTCGAGATATTCCTCATGCAGAAGGGTTCCCTGCTCATGCACCAGCGTGATGAGAGCGCCCTCGCGATACGGGATATCAGCGGAGAGCAACACATCGGTGGCAGCTGCCTCGCGAGCAATGCGATCGACGAGATCGTCGAGCCCCTCGCCCGTTTGGGCCGAGAACAGAACGGCTTCTGGATAGCGACGACGGAAACTCAATCGATCAACGCTATCGAGAAGATCGATTTTATTGAATACGGTCAGCGTTAAACGCTCTCCGGCGCCGATCTCATCAAGCACGCGGTCGACAGCCTCCAGCTGCCGCTCATAGTCCTCGTCAGACGCATCTACGACTTTGAGAATTAGATCGGCACCCAAAACCTCGGACAGCGTCGATTTAAAGGCATCGACCAGACCATGGGGCAGCTTTTGAATAAAGCCGACGGTATCGGTAATCGTCATGCCGCGACCACCGGGCAGACGATACGAACGCGTCGTCGGGTCGAGCGTAGCAAACAGCTTGTCCTGCGAAAGTACCGTAGAGCCGGTCAGACGATTGAGCAACGTCGATTTACCGGCATTGGTATAACCGGCTAACGCGACGCGAAACGCCGGTGACTCAATGCGACTCTTGGATTGAACATCGCGACGCTGTTCAACCTGCTTGAGCTCACGACGAAGCGCAGCGATCTTATTACGAATGAGGCGACGGTCGACCTCGAGCTGACTTTCGCCCTGACCAAAACGTGAGCCGATGCCGCCGCGCGTCTGCTCCTTGGCGAGATGGCTCCACATGCCACGCAGACGAGGTAACAGATATTGAAGCTGTGCCAGCTGCACCTGCAGGCGTCCCTCACGCGTCTGAGCATGCAGGCCAAAGATATCCAGGATCAATGCTGTACGATCGATAATCTTTACCGGCTCGCCCACGGCTTTCTCCAAATAGGATTGCTGCGAGGGCGTCAGGTCGTCGTCAAAAATAACGACATCGGCATCCATGCGATGTACCAGGCCGCAAAGCTCCTCTACCTTACCGGAACCGATAAACGATTTGGGATACGGCTTAACCAAACGCTGAGACAAGCGAGCCACGCACTGGGCACCAGCCGTGTGGGCAAGGCGCTCCAGCTCATCGAGCGAGCGATCGAGCGGCCATGCATTGTCGCGCCATTCAACACCAACCAAAATGGCACGCTCGGGCTCGGGTGCCGTGGGAACAAGGGGGAAACGGGCCATTAGGCAGCCTCAATACGATGCAGGATATTCTCAACGACCTCATCGATCGTACATTCATCCATATCAAACCACACGATGCGGTCATCGCGCTTAAACCACGAAAGCTGACGCTTGGCATAACGACGCGAACGCATCTTAATGAGTTCGCGAGCCTCATCCATGCTCATCACGCCATTGAAAGCATCGATGATCTCTTTATAGCCAATTGCCTGCATCGACGTCAGGGCATCTCCCAGCCCCTGGTCCATAAGACCGCGGACCTCATCGACAAGACCCTGCTCAAACATCAGATCGACGCGCAGGTTAATGCGCTCGTAGAGCACCTCGCGATTACGGGTCAGGCCAAACCACAGCGCATGATAATACTCGCGCGGAACACTAAACTGACTTTTTTGCTGTGCATAGGAGATACCATCATCATGCATCTCAAGCGCGCGAATCACACGCCGCACGTTATGGGGATGAATAACAGCAGCTGATTCTGGATCGCGCTCGGCAAGCAGGGCATGCAGTTCTTCCTCACCAATACGCTCGGCAAGCTCCTGATAGCCCGCACGGCGATCGTCCTCAAGTTCACCCGAGGGAAAGTCCATCTCATCGAGGGCTGCCTTGAGATATAGCCCCGTACCTCCGCAAAAAACCGGCAGGCAACCCGAACCAAGGAGACGTTCAACATGCGCGCGAGCGTCAGCCTGATAAAGCGCAGCAGAATATGCCACACCCGGCTCTACAATGTCGACGAGACGCAGCGGCGCCGTACACTCATCGGGCGCCATCTTTGCGGTACCGATGTCCATGCCGCGATAGATTTGCATCGCGTCGCACGACAGCACTTCGGACGAAAGACGGGCTGCCAAACGGTCGGCAACATCGCTCTTACCAACCGCCGTCGGACCGACGATCGCAACGGCGGAAAGACCTGCCCCGGGAGAAACCATTAGCGCGGCTCGCCCACAACGGAGCCGGACAAATACCAAGTCTTGGCAACGTCAACGTCAACATCAACGATCTTGCCAACAAGCTGATCGATGCTGTAACCCTCGGGGATAGGCGCATGCACGGTCTGATTCTTGGGACTCTTGCCCAGCAGGACCGCATCGTTCTTTTTACTCGTTCCCTCAATGAGCGCGGGAACCACAGTATGAAGCTCGCCCTGGTTATACTCGTGTGCCGTGGTCTCGATAACCTTAACCAGGCGATTGAAACGCTCGAGAATAACCTCATGCGGCGTAGGATCGTCAATCTCGGCGGCCGGGGTACCGGCGCGCTTGGAATAGATGAAGGTATAGGCCTGAGCATAGCGGACCGTCTCGGCAAGTGAGAGCGTCTGCTCAAAGTCTTCTTCAGTCTCGCCCGGGAAGCCAACGATAATGTCGGTCGAGAGCGCAATATCGGGCATGCGGTTGCGAATGCGATCGACAAGGCCCAGATAGTCCTCGCGTGTATAACGGCGATTCATCTCTTTGAGGATCCGCGTCGAACCGGACTGGACGGCCAAGTGCAGCTGCGGCATAACGGCAGGCGTCTCGGCCATGGCGTCGATGGTCTCGGGCAACAGGTCCTTGGGATGCGAAGACGTAAAGAAGATACGCTCCACGCCCGTATCGCCCACGGCACGCAGCAGATCGGCAAAACGCGGCTTGCCAAACAGATCGCGACCATATGAGTTAACGTTTTGGCCCAGCAGCGTAATCTCACGCACGCCCTGGCGCACCAAACCGGTCACCTCGTCGACAATCTCCTCGAAGGGGCGGCTCTTTTCGCGACCGCGCACGTACGGCACGATGCAATAGGTGCAGAAATTATTGCAGCCCGTCATGATGGGCACCCAGGCGTGATACTGAGTCTCGCGATGCCACGGCATGCTCATGGCATCCGTATCCTCATGCTCATTGGTGCGGATATGACGCTTACCATCAAGGAACGCCTCGGCAATGAGCTCGGCCACATGTGCAATGGAATGCGTGCCAAAGATGACATTGACGTTATCGACATTGGTGAGCAGGCCCTCGCCATCGCGCTGCGCGATGCAACCGCCAACGGCAACCACGCGCTTGCCCGAAGGCGAAGGCGGCAGGCTTTTGCAGGAATTGCACTGACCGTACAGGCGAGTATCGGCGGCCTCGCGCACGCAGCACGTCATGAAGACAACGATATCGGCATGCGCGGGATCGAGCGCCATGAGGCAGCCATACGAATCAAGCAGACCGCTCACACGCTCGGAGTCGTGCTGATTCATCTGGCAGCCAAAGGTGCGGATAAAGTAGGTTTTACCGGCAAGAATATCGCGTACGGAACGCTGGTCCATGTGCATAAGTCCTAACGATGGGGAGTGGAACGAGGCAAGCAGAAGCTATGCCACAGGCTTAACATCATCCATGACGACGTTATCCATAGCAGCTCGATTGATCTGGTGAACGTAGATAGAAAGGCGGATGGCCGTGCGCGACTCCCCGTTAATGAGGATGTCGGAGAACACGGGCGCGCAGGAAATATCAAAACCGGTTGGAATCAAAAAACCGCGCGCGATGGCAACGGCCTTAATGGCCTGGTTGACGGCACCGGCGCCGACACACTGGATGTTGACGGGTACACCATCCTTGACCATGCCGGCGATGGCGCCGGCAACGGACGCGGGCGATGATTTGCTTGATACCTTCAGGCAATCCATGAAGAAACTCCTGCATTTAAAAGTACGTTTTAACTGCAATAACTGTATCGTACCGAGTGGACTCGGTAAAGGCACTATTCCTCTTTGGCAAGATCAAAGGTCACGGTGATTCGATCACGCGAAACACGAATCTTTGGGTCGCCGCAAAGGTTGAGATAGTACCGGGCGGCAAGGTCATTAAAGTCGCGTTCCACAGCGCGCGAAAACTGTGCCATGTCATCCTTGGCAATACGTAGCCCGCGACGATCCTTCGCGAGATCGACAGGAGCCGGCGCATGCGAGGACGAATCACGCTCGCGCAGCAGACGCGCGGTCACACCGCGAACGGGCTTAATCTGCCCTGCCAAAATGCGATGGGCCGTGCGCTCGGACATCTCAAGACCCAAACCCGAACAAATACGGATAAAGTCCTCGGCATCAGAAGCAAGGCCTAAACGATCGACAACCGGAAGCTCGCTCTCGTCATCAATGAACAGGAGACGAGACGTATCGAGCCGACTTGACGCCTGAGCATAAAGGGTCGCGGCAATCTCAGACGGAGAACCAAGATAGACATCGCAACCACGCAACTCCTCGAGCGCAAACTCACAAGCAGCGCGAATAATATTATGTGGACCGCGAGCGCAGACATAACGTCCGTCCTCATCCTTGACGGCCTGGGGCCAGCTGGACTGATCGGCACGCTCACTGAGACGGTCGGCCGCAACGCTTACCTTGAAGGCTGAACCAAGATCGACGCCGGACGTGACCACACGGGCCTCGTCGGTGTTCTGCTTGATCGAAAACAATGCCATGCCACGACCATGAACGCCCCAACGGTCCATCTTCATGCTCTCGAGCTTGGAGGTAACGCGGGCATCGAAGATTCGCTCTTGCATATCCTGCGGAACGCCCGAACCGTTATCCAGAAAGACAAGCGTGCGGACGCCATCTTCCTTGGTCGTGGCGAGATAGACCTTGTCGGCGCCGGCATCGCGAGCATTACGGAGCATTTCGATGACGATATCCTCGACATGCTGAATGTCGTGCTTAGCCTGGCGCCGCTCGGCCTCCGAAACGCGGAGGCGGACATACCCCTCGCCAAGGTTCTCCTCGACGCGAAGGTTGCCCTCCCCCGACATCGACGCGATAAATGAGATGAGCTCGTTCGCGTCGCTCATGTTATTTAGCGATATCGACAGCGCGGCTCTCGCGAATCACGACGACGCGCACCTGACCGGGATACTCCATCTCTTCCTCGATCTGATGGGCGATATCGTGAGCCAGGACCGTGGACTGGGCATCGGAGATCTTGTCCGGCTGGACCATGACGTGGACCTCGCGACCGGCCTGCATGGCATAGGTACGTTCGACGCCGTCATGGGAGTTGGCGATCTCCTCGAGCTTCTCAAGACGCTTGATGTAGTTCTCGGCAGACTCGCGACGGGCACCGGGGCGAGAGGCAGAGACAGCATCGGCGGCCTGCACCAGGACATCGAGCACCGTGTTGGGGTCGACATCGGCATGGTGAGCCTCAATAGCGTGGACGATAACGGGCTTCTCGCCATAACGGCGGGCAAGCTCGGCGCCGATGACGGCATGCGGGCCCTCGACGTCGTGGTCGATTGCCTTGCCCAGGTCATGAAGCAGGCCGGCGCGCTTGGCGGTCACAACGTCCAGGCCAAGCTCGGAAGCCATCACGCCGCACAGATCAGAGACCTCGAGGGAATGCTGAAGCACGTTCTGACCAAACGAGGTACGGTAGCGCAGGGCACCAAGGGTCTTGACGATCTCGGGGTGCAGATCGTGGATGCCGGTATCGAAGGCAGCCTGCTCGCCAGCCTCGCGCACGCGCTGCTGAACCAGGTCGGCGGCCTTGTGATACATCTCCTCGATACGGGCAGGGTGAATGCGGCCGTCGGCGATGAGGTTCTCGAGGGCGACACGGGCGGTCTCACGACGGACCGGGTCGAAGCTCGAAAGAACGACGGTCTCGGGCGTGTCGTCGATCACGAGGTTGACGCCGGAAACCTGCTCGAAGGTCCGGATGTTGCGACCCTCGCGACCGATGATACGGCCCTTGAGGTCATCAGAGGGAATGTGCACGGAGGTAACGGTGACCTCGGCAGTGTGGTCGGCAGCGCAGCGCTGAATCGCCAGAGACAGAATCTCCTGGGCGGTCTTGTGGCACTCGGCGCGAACCTGCTGCTCGGACTCGCGAATGATCGTGGCGGCCTCGTGGGTGACCTCGCCGCGAACCTTATCGAGGAGCTCCTTGTGGGCGTCCTCGCGGGTAAGGTCGGCGATACGCTCGAGCTCGGAGGTCTGCTTTGCACAGAGCTCCTCGAGCTCACGGGAGCGCTTCTCGACCTGACCGGCCTGGCTGGACAGCTGATGCTCGCGCTTGTCGAGAGCGTCGTTGCGGCGATCAAGGGATTCCTCGCGCTGCATCACGCGGTTCTCGAGCGTACGAATCTCGTTCTTACGCTGCTTGTCCTCGGCCTCGGCGGCCTGCTTGTTCTTGATGATCTCCTCTTTAGCCTCGAGCAGAGCCTCTTTTTTGAGGGTCTCGGCCTGACGCTTAGCATCACCGATCAGGGACTCAGCCTGTGCGTGTGCCGACTGGATTTTTTCGTCGGCCTCGTGAAGACTACCCTGCTTGGCGGTGCGCATGTAGGCAATGGCGGCGATGGCACCCAAAACGATGCCAACGAGCGCTGCGATGATAGGCATGCTCACTCCTTTTTATGGATTCGTTACACAACAAAGCGAACCGTCCTTACGAACGGCTCGCGACATTTGAGTAATATGGGCGCAGCTTATGCGGGTCGGATACAGATAAACATATAAACAAACTCATCACAGATGAGCACATATCACAAAGCAAATGACAGTGTTTATCGTACGTTGAACCACAACAACTGTCAAATAAATGGCCCCAGCACGGCGGCTAAAACGCGGTGAACGGCAGGGCCACAAAACGCATACGCCTAAACCGCACATTCCTCGCGTTCGGCATTAAGACGTGCCTTAACGGCATCGGCAGCGATGTGATACGAGAAGCCCTTGCCCATCAAAAACCGAACCAGTTTTTCGAATCCGCGCGTCTCTGGAACACGCCGCTTGGCGAGCAGGGCTGACGCACGCGCCAAATCGTCTTCGACGGCAAAATAATCCTCGGGATAACCGGGAATGTCATCGAGTACGACATGACGGCGCTTAAGCTCGGTCTCAATCTTGCGCTGTCCCCAGCCGCGTCGTTTGCGTTCCTCGATAAAGTACGAGCAAAAGCGGTTCTCGTCTAAAAAGCGATACTCTGTGGCACGCTGGACGGCGAAATCAATTGCGGGCTGGCGAAAGCCGTAGCGTGCCAACTTGTCACAGACCTCACCCGTCGCATGGTCGCGTCGCGATAGCATCTCAGTCACCATGGTAAGTGCACATTTACGCTCGATGAGCTGCACCGCTTCACGAAAGTTATCCCAATCACAGGGAAGATCGGGGCGATTTTTGACATACAGGCGCGCGACCCGCACGGGAATCCAAATGGACCGCTCAAAACCGCCCTCAAGCTCACAATCGATATGTGCGCAAGGCTTTTTGGACGCATACCCGCTCGAGAACGAGGAGGCCGCCTTCTTATCGGGAAAGACGACCGTGGCCTCGGTCACCGTATACGACATGAGCGTAACCGCTACTCGTCGTCATCATCGAGCATGGCGGAACCATCGATGGCGTAAAGCTCGTCAAACTCCTCAGGCGCAGGCTGATCGGTCAGCTCGACCTCGGACGGAGCATCGTCATCAAACTCAAGCCCGCAGGCAAGGCGGACCTTATGCTCAATCTCGTCGGCGCAATCGGGGTGTTCGCGCAGGAACGCCTTGGCGGCCTCGCGACCGTTGCCGAGCTTGTCCTCGCCATAGGCAAACCAGGAGCCCATCTTCTTGCAAATGCCGCACTCGACAGCCATGTCCAGAATCGAGCCCTCCTTAGAGATGCCCGTACCGTACATGATGTCGAACTCAGCAGAACGGAACGGAGCTGCCACCTTGTTCTTGACGACCTTGGCACGCACGCGGTTACCGATAACCTCATCCTTAAGCTTAATGCTGTCGATGCGGCGAATGTCGATACGCACCGAAGAGAAGAACTTAAGGGCGCGGCCGCCCGTCGTGGTCTCGGGGTTGCCGAACATGACGCCGATCTTCTCTCGCAGCTGGTTAATGAAGATGCATGTCGTGTTGGACTTGGACAGCGAGCCGGCGAGCTTGCGGAGCGCCTGACTCATCAGACGAGCTTGCAAACCGACCGTGGTATCGCCGATCTCTCCCTCGATCTCGGCACGCGGGGTCAGCGCGGCGACGGAGTCGACGACGATGGCATCGATGGCGCCGGAACGCACGAGCATGTCAACAATCTCGAGCGCCTGCTCACCCGTATCAGGCTGGGAAATCAGTACCTCGTCGATATCCACGCCAATGCGCGCGGCATACGTGGGATCGAGCGCGTGCTCGGCATCGATAAATGCCACCACACCACCCATTGCCTGGGCTTCGGCCAGGATCTCGAGCGAAAGCGTCGTCTTACCGGAGGACTCAGGACCGTAAATCTCGACGATACGGCCGCGCGGCACACCGCCGATACCCAGAGCGGCATCGAGTGCCAGAGCGCCCGTGGGGATGGCCTCAACCTCAAGCTCGGGGCCGCCGTCACCATACCTCATGATGGAGCCTTGACCGAACTTCTTCTCGATCTCGGCCTTGGTGGTGGCGATCATCTCATCGCGCTCTTTACCCGTCGTGCGAGCATGAACGGTACGTACGGGACCTGAATTCTTGGCCATGAATAGCCCTCCTCTTAACAACCTGCATCGATAATAAACGAACGGCTGTTCGTGGTCAACCGTTCAGGCCAATCATATGCAGGCAGTCTTTCCAAAACCCAACCAAACGCCGACCAAACACTGACCAAATGCTTGACCACAAAGGGGCAAATAAGAACAAGAAAGGCAAAAATACACCTATGACCAGCGCAAACGCAAAATTCGTCAGGGGTCCCTATCTCCACAATTAAGGGGCCCGAAGGCCCCTTAAAACACGTCTATTCCATAGAGTTAAGCACAAGGGCAATGCGTCCCAATGCCTCCGCGACCGCATGGGCACGAACACACGAACGGTCGCCCTCATAGTGGCAGCGCACAGAGTCCACGACCGGCACTTCCCCATCAGCCGAGCGATACGCCCAGCCAATATAGAAAGTGCCAGCCGGATCGTCCTCAGTGCCGCCGCCGGGGCCGGCATAACCCGTTGCGCTCACTGCAATATCGCTCTGGTACAGCTCCAGCGAACGCGCCGCCATCTCGCGCGCGGTCTGATGCGACACCGCGGTATAGCGGTCGAGCGTCTCCTGATCAACACCTAAAACGCGATGCTTGATCTCATCGCAGTAGGTCACCGCACCGCCACGCAGCACCGCCGAGGCGCCCGGGATATCGGCAATCGTCGAGGCGATCATACCTGCTGTCAGCGACTCAGCCGTCGAAACCGTCACGCCCCGAGCGCTCGCGCGCTCGACAATATGACGCGCCAGCTCCTCGTTATGTGCGGAAATCTGCTCAAAAGAGTCCGTCATACCCACCTGAACCTAGACCGAAAAGACGATCTTGCGGCAGTTCCAGAAGTACTGGGCGCCCGAGATAACGGTCAGGACAACGGCAACGGCGTACAGGAAGCGCGACACCGAGTAGATGCCGAGCGTCAGCGCCAGCGGGCCAAGGTGCAAGCCGGCCATCGCAAAGACGCACAGGTAACCGCAGATGGAGACCATCGTGGTCGCCGTCTTGTACTTGCCAAGCTTATCGGCGGCAACGACCACGCCGGCGGCACTCGCAACCATGCGCAGGGCGCTTACCAACAGCTCGCGGAACAAGATGATGAACACGGACCAAACCGACACAGCGCCAAAGTCCAAGAACATCAGCAAGGCCGAGAACACGAGTAGCTTGTCGGCGATGGGGTCCAAGAATTTACCGAAGTCGGTAATCTCGTTGCGCGAGCGCGCCAGATAGCCGTCAACTTTATCGGTGCACGACAGGATGACATACAGGATGAAGGCTGCGGCGGCGAGCGGGCCGTCGAAGGTGCTCCAATCTGTACCGGCAACACTCGTGTGAGAAAGCGCCGACACGATCATGAACACCGGGATAAAGACGATGCGCACACACGTCACGATGTTGGCGGGCGTCCAAACACTCGTCAGTTCCTTATTGCTCTCGTTTGTCACGATGCTCTCCTACTCCACAACATGGCCGATAAGCTCATAGCAGAAGCTATCGGTAAACTCGACCGTCAGAATATCGCCCACGGACGCCTCGCTGGCGTCCAAGTGCACCGCGCCATCGGAATCAGGCGCCTGGAACCAAGCATGGCCGATCAGCTCGGCGCCGTCCTCGGTCTCCTCGATGCCGTCGACGATCACCTGGGCGCGCTCGCCCACATGTGCGGCGGTGGCGGCAAAACCGAGCGACTCGGCCAGGTCCATGGCCTCCTGGGCGCGCTCGAGCTTGACCTCCTCATCGACCTGACCCTCCATCTTAGCGGCCAGGCTGCCCTCCTCCTGCGAGTAGGCAAAGACGCTCGTGTAGTCAAAGCCGACGGTGTCCATAAAGTCGATAAGGTCGCGGAACTCGTCGTCGGTCTCGGTCGGGAAGCCGACCATGGCCGTGGAACGGATCACGATGCCGGGGATACGCTCACGCAGATCGCGGAACAGGTCCTCGAGCTCCTGGCGCGAACCGGAGCGACGCATAGCCTTGAGGATGCGCGCGTCGCAGTGCTGCACGGGGATATCGATATAAGGCAGCACCTCGGGCGTATCGCGAATCGTATCGATAAGCTCGTCGGTCATGCCCTCGGGCTGCAGATAGAGCACGCGGACCCAGACGTTGTGCGGGCGCACGGACTCGGCGACGGCATGCAGCAGCTGCGCCAGATTGCGCGGCGAGCCATCGATGACGTCTTCGTCGGCAAAGTCGGTGCCCCAAATACCCGTGTCCTGGCCGATCAGCACGATCTCGCGCACACCGCCGGCAACCAGGTCGCGTACCTCGGAGATAATGCTCTCGGCATTGCGCGAGTGATAACGACCGCGGATATACGGGATCATGCAGAAGCTGCAGAAGCGGTTGCAGCCATCGGAAATCTTGACGTAAGCAACGGCGCCCTCGACAGTGCGCTTGACTTGCGGAATATAGGCAGCGATCTCACGCTCGACACCCAGCACGCCATCGATGACCGCCACGATGCCGTCCTCCTCGTCGGCCTTCACAAAGGCAGCGACCTCGGGCAGCTCGTCAGGCAGGTCGTCGCCATAGCGCGACGGCACACAGCCGCACATGACGATGGGACAAGAACGAACGCCGTCCTGAACCTCGTTGGCGAACTCGAGCGTGGTCTCGATGCTCTCGGACGTTGCGGAGGCGAGGAACGAGCATGTATTGACGATGGCGATATCGGCATCCTGTGGGTCGAATGCCTCCTCGTAGCCCGCGGCGGTCAAAAGAGAACGCATGCGGTCGGTGTCAACCTCGTTCTTAGCGCACCCGAGGGTGATGTAGAGCACGGAGCCCAACGGTGTATCCATGTTGGAGAGCAGTCCTTTCGAATGATATTAGCGGTAGTTGGTGAACTGCAGCGGCTGGCCGTAGTCCTGGTCGCGCAGGAACTGGATCACGGTCTGCAACGCGTCCTTCGAAGCAGAGGAAACACGCAGCTTCTCGGCCTCGATGGTCACCTTGACCTTGAGCTTTTGGTCCTTGATGTCCTTATTGATCTTCTTGGCGGTCGCCTGGTCGATACCCTCGACGATATGGCCGAGCACGCGCACGGTGCCGCCCGATGCCGCCTGCGGAGCATCCCACGAGACAGCCTTGAGGTCGATGCCGCGCTTGATGAGCTTGGAGCTCAGGACATCGATGATCTGCTTGGAGACAAAGTCGGCCGGGGCGTTGATCGTAAAGAGCTTGTCGCCCTTCGAAAGCTCGATCGTGGCGCCGGAATCCTTCAGGTCATAGCGCTGGGAAATCTCGCGCGTGGTCTGCTGGAAGGCGTTGTCGACCTCTTGCATGTTGACCTCGGACACGACGTCGAAGCTGGAATCTTTAGCCATGATGTTTCCTTTCGCGTACGAGCGGCTTAGTAGCTATCGTACGAATAGTCGGTAGAATCGGTGGGCGCCTGGCCGTCAGTTGCGGTATCGGCGCCATCCGTGGACTGGGCATCGGTGCCGTCGGTGGTGTCGGCACCATCAGAACTTTCACCATTCTCGGAATCAGTCGTCTCCTTCTTGGGAACGGTGATCGTCACGCGCGCCACGCCCGAGGTCTTGGTATCGTAACGGACCTTTTCGCCGTTCTTGGTAACGGTGACATCGGAAGGCTTAGACGTGGTGATCTCGATCGAGGACTCGGGCGTGTACTCCTGCTCAAAGGGGCCAGTCGCCTGAGCGCCATAGACCGACTTTCCGTCGACCTTGACCTCAATCCACGCGGTCTTTCCCTTGGCAACGGAGACCTTAACCTTTGTGACCTCGTTCTCTTCCTTCTTGGCCGTCGTCTTGGCGGCGTCCGAATCAGTCGACTCGTCAGTCGGCTCATCGGTGTCTTCGTCCTCGTCGACCGTTTCGGTCTTCTTAGAAGACTTCTTGGTCGTCGTCTTGGTAACAGCGGGCGTCTCGGGCGTGGCCTCGGGCGTCGAAGATGCGCAGCCGCGCAGAAGTACCACGATGAGCACGATCAGCAGCAACGCCACGGCACCGATGCCGGCGTAGACGATACGCGGATCGAGCCCGTTGTTTTGAGGAGCACGGGAACCGCCGCGTCCACGACTGGAACTGCTGCGGCCGCCTCCCTGAGGCATACGACCACGATTGCTGTCGGAACGGCCGCGATAGCCACCCTGGCCCTGAAGGCTACGCTGACCCGAGCGGGGCGCAAGTTCACCGCGGCCTTGATAGCCACGCTGGCCCGCACGCGGAGCCGAAGAGCGCTGGCCATACGGCTGTGGTTGAGAGCGAAGACGCGGCGTCACCTGCGTGGTATCGGCGTCCGCATAGCCACCGCGAGAGCGTCCGGTGGAGACACCACGGTAACCGCGATCGGAATAGCCGCCGTCGCCGTAGCCGGCACGAGGGTCACGCGCCACGCCGCGGGCAGCGGGAAGCGCACGGTCCTCGGGCATCGGCGTACTGCGGAACCGGTCACGCTGTGAGCGAATCTCCTCGCCCGAACCCGTCTCGGTAATATAACCGGCCTGCTGAGGACGCTGTCCATAACGGGTCGAACGACCGCCCTGAACCATCAGGAAGCGCCCGTTATCGACAGAGGAACGCGAATTGACGTAGCCGGCGGCGTCCTGGAAACGACCGCCCTGCTGCGACGTCTCGCGTTCGTATGCCATCAGGTCGTCAAAGTAGGCATTGACGACCTCGCGCGGATTGAGGCCCAAAAAACGAGCATAGCTCGAAATCATGCCCTGCGCATAGCCGCGCGGCGGCATCGAAGCAAAGTTACCGGTCTCGAAAAACTCGATGATCTGCGGCCTGATTTTGATGGTGTTGGCGACCTGCTGAATGGAAAGGCCCATTCGGCGACGCTGCTCGAGCAGCATGTCACCAAAGCGTGCAGCCATCAGAATCCTCCAAACTCACGATCTTCACGTGCCATCTCGGCGTCGACAGATTCCAGCGCGGCAAGCCCCTCCTCGTCCAACAGGACCTCGCGCGGCTTGGAACCGTCGGGCGGGCCGACGACACCCTTTTCTTCCAGCATGTCCATAATACGCCCGGCACGCGCATAGCCAACCTTCAGACGACGTTGCAGGCCAGATGTGGAGCCAAGCTGCGATTCCACCACAATATGGGCGGCTTCCCAAATGAGTGGATCATCGTCTTGCGGCTCGGCTACTCCGGTGCGGACAATGCCGCCGCCACCCGCCATGGACATGGAAGCGGGCGCCACGGCAGACAGGATCTCCTCGTGGTAGTCGGGCTCGCTTTGCGACTTGACGAACTCGACAATCTCGTTGATTTCGTCGTCCGAGACAAAGCAGCCCTGGATACGGCGAGGCTTACCCCAGTCGACCTTGGAGAACAACATGTCGCCCAAACCGGTGAGCTTCTCGGCGCCCATCTGGTCGATGATGACGCGCGAATCGATGCCCGTAGCGACGTTAAAGGCGATGCGGTTGGTGATGTTGGCCTTGATGAGGCCCGTCACCACGTTGGAGCTGGGGCGCTGCGTGGCAACGATAAGATGAATACCGGCGGCACGGCCCAGCTGTGCAATACGCACGATCGAGGCCTCGACATCCTTACCGGCGACCATCATCAGGTCAGAGAGCTCGTCAATGATAATGACAAGGTAGGGCATCTTTTGCGGCGGATTGTCGTAATGCTCAAACTCGCCAGCAGCCTGCTTTTCGTTGTAGGTCGAGATCTTACGCACGTTGAGACGCTCGAAGACCTTCAGGCGACGCTCCATCTCGGACACAGCCCATTGCAGAGCGCTCGCGGCCTGCTTGGGCTCGGTCACCACGGGCACATAGAGATGCGGCAGACCGTTATAGCCCGCAAGCTCGACGCGCTTGGGGTCGACCATGATCAGGCGAACGTCCTCGGGAAGGGCGCGCATGAGCAATGTCGTGATGATGGAATTGATCATCACCGACTTACCAGAACCGGTCGTACCGGCAATCAACAGGTGAGGCATCTTGGCGAGGTCGGCGACAACCGGCGTGCCCTCGGCGTCGCGGCCGATGGCGAGCTCGAGCGGACCGCCCTTCACATAGGGCAGCACGTCGCCCAGATTGACGTTCTGGCGCTTGCGGTTGGGAATCTCGATGCCCACGAGCGAGGTGCCGGGGATCGGGGCAAAGATACGCACCGACTGGGCAGCGAGCGAAAGCGCGATATCGTCCTCGAGGCTCGAAATTTTGCTCACACGCTCGCCCTCACCGGGCTGCAGTTTAAAGGTCGTCACCGTGGGGCCGGCGATCCAGCCGACCACGCGGGCACTGCGGCCAAACTCAAGCAAGGTGGATTGCAGTGACTCAGCGGTCTGCTCCAGCTCCTTGTCCGAAGACGCGGCGGAAGCCGACTGCGGGTTGGCATGCAGGATTTCGAGCGGCGGAAGCTTGAGTCCGTCCTCTTCTTCGCCCTCGTTATCTGCGGCGCCGTCGTCCACTCCCCCATCACGAGCCGCAGCCGATTCGATAGCACTCGTGGCAGGCGCACCGGCAACCTTGGGATGCTTCAGGAAGTCGGGAATCTGAGGTGCGGCCGAGACGGGATTCACGACAAACGGCGGCTCGGACTCGTCAACCTTGTCCGGATCGTCCTCCATCGAAAGCTGTCCAGTGACCTGACCGCGCTTGGCGTGGCGACGCGGCAGCAAGGTTGTCTTGGCGGTCTCGAGCGGAGCCTCGTCGTCCTCGTCGTCACCCTCGGTGAGCTCAATCTCGCTATCGGACCAAGACGGGTCGGGCTCGCTTGTGTTGAGCTTGGGCGCAGCCTTGCCCTTCTTGGCATGGCGGCGCGGCAGCAGCGTGGTCTTGGCGCGCTCGGCTTCAACCGACTCGGATACGTCGACAAATGGGTCATCGTCCTCGTCGTCATCCAAAACCGGGTCGACATCGCCACCCATGACCGTGGTCACCGCGGCGTCAGTCCCCTTCTGGCGCAGAATGCTCAGGTGCGGACGAGCGACGCCGGGAACAGACAGGGCCTCTTCATCGCCCCACGGGCTCGCATTGACATCGGCACGTCGACGCTCGGCAAAATCGGCAGCGCGATCGCGTGCGGAGCGCAAAACGCCACCCACCGAAAAGCCGATAATGACCAAACCAACGACGACAAGCCCCAGCAAGACAACCATGGCGATAGGTTTACCCAGGGCGTTTTGCAAGGCACTTGCGATAAAGGCGCCAATGTAGCCGCCCGACACGGAAAGGTTCTGCGGCGTAAACATAAGGTCGCACGAATCGCTCGTGCCCGGCACCATCAGCGAAAGAATGGAGACGACGGCGATAAAGACCAAGGCGCCGCCCGCAACAGAGCGCACGTTGAGCGGCGAGTCCTCACCCAAAAAGAGCGTGGCGGCAAACAGCAAGATGACGATCGGCAGCACGTAGGCGCCCAGACCAAAGCCCAGGTGGTAGAAACCGGCAACCGCAGCCGTCACGGGCGCTGTTGCCGGAGAGATCACGGCAATGAAGGACGCGATCGCCAAAACGGCGATGACCACACCGGCGATATCGCGATTGGCCGAAGGCTCGACCAAGGGCTCAAACTCATCGAACTCGGACTCGTGGCCCTTATTGGCACGCAGATGGGAACCGGCACCCTTAGCAGATGCCGGTTGGTTATTGGCCTTATTGCCTTTGGCGTTTTGTGCAGATCCGCGCGCCAAATTAAACCTCCATGACGACCGGGATGATCATCGGACGGGTGCGCGTACGGCTCCAGATAAAGTTAGAGAGCGAATCGCGCACGGCCTTGCGAATGGCATCGGAACCGCTGCTGGTAAAGCTGAACTTACCCTTCTCGATCGTCTTCATAATGGACGCGGAGGCATCCTCGGAGAACTGGTCGTCGATGGCAAACGAGACGCCGCGGCCCGAGAACTCGATGGCCTCGATCTTCTTATGTTTGAGGGAGACGATGGCAACGGCCGTGACCATACCGTCGTTGGCGAGCTTCTGGCGATCGCGCAGGACGATGGGGTCGGTATCGCCGATACGCAGGCCGTCGACGTAAACGACACCGGACTCGACGGGCGCACCGCGCTTGACGATACCACCGCGCATCTCGAGCGTGTCACCGTTATCGAGGATAAAGATATGATCGTCCTTGATGCCCATCTTGCGGGCCAGCTGGGCATGGGCGCGCAGATGCACGGCCTCACCGTGAACCGGCATAAAGTACGTAGGCTTGGCCATGGCCATCAGGAGCTTGAGCTCCTCCTGGCTACCGTGACCCGAGACGTGGACGAGAGCGCGGTTCTTATCCCACACGTCGCAGCCGAGCTTGGCCAGGCTGTTGACGACCTGCTGGACGGCCTTCTCGTTGCCAGGAACGGGAGTTGCCGAGAGGATAACGGTATCGCCCTCGTGAATGGAGAGCGTCTTGTGCTCGCCATTGGCCATGCGGGACAAAGCCGACAGCGGCTCGCCCTGCGAACCAGTGCACATGACGACGATCTTGTCGTCAGGCAGGTTATCGATATCGAAGGCATCGATGATATCGGCATCATCGATGTTGAGATAACCGAGCTCGCGCGCCACGCGGGTGTTCGTGAGCATGGAGCGACCGGTCACAACGACCTTACGGCCGCACTTGCGGGCGGCATCGCAGATCTGCTGCAAACGATGGATGTGGCTCGAGAACGATGCGACGAACACGCGACCCGGGGCGTTCTTGATGGCGTGCAGCAGGTTGGGACCAACCTCGGCCTCGGACTTGGTAAAGCCGGGAACCGTGGCATTGGTTGAGTCGGAAAGCAGCAGGTCGATGCCCTGCTTGGCAAAGCGGCTGATAGCGGCGTAGTCGGGCGTGACGCCGTCGATGGGCGTCTGGTCGAGCTTAAAGTCGCCGGTGTGCATAACGGTGCCCTGATTGGTGCGGATGAACACGCCCAGAGCGCCGGGGATGGAGTGCGTCATCGAGAAGAAGTCGAGCGAGATGCCGCCGAGGTTGACATGGCTGCCGCCCTTGACCTCGCGGAACTTAGGCGCGCGGATGCGGAACTCAGAAAGCTTGCCCTCGATAAAACCGAGCGTCAGCTTGCTCGAGAAGATGGGCACCTTGTTGTTGAGGTCCTGCAGCAGGTACGGAAGCGAACCGGTGTGGTCCTCGTGGCCGTGGGTAACGATGATACCGCGGAGCTTCTCCTCGTTCTCCAGAACGTAGGTGTAGTCGGGAAGCACCAGATCGATACCGGGCTGGGAGTCATCCGGGAACATGAGACCGGCGTCGACGAGCACCATGTCGTCGCCGCACTCGAAAACCGTCATGTTCTTGCCGATGCCATCAAGGCCGCCGAGCGGGATGATCTTCAAGGGAGATGATTTTTTAGCTGCCATAGGTAAGTGTGGTTTCCTTTCTTCGAAACGGGTCTGGAACAACCGACGGGGCGCTTCTGGCAAACCGACCGCCGGGAACGTACAAACATGCATCACAGAGTCGATGCAATAACCACAGTATGATACCCATTTGCCCACCAACAGACCACCCATGCATCAAAGCCCCATCTGAGGCGGTCTATCCCACCGGCCTTCCGTGGGGCTGGCGCTGATGAAGTTTCCTGCTCTACAGTCCTGCTCACGACGGAGGCCACATTAAGTGGCCTCCTGTTCGTGCGGAACTCGCGATAAACTTCATCAGCGCCAGCCCCACGGAAGGCCTATCGAATTTGACCAGCTATATGGGTGCCCAGTTCTATCTAGAGGAAATGCCGACCGATAAGACGCCAGCAGAGAAAAGAGGACTTACATTAACGTTAACCAGCCCTTTTGCTAGCACCCGGCTGGGCGGCATATGAAGTTTATCGCGAGTTCCGCACGCAAAGGAAAGCACTTAATGTGCTTTCCGTCTTGCGCAGGACTGTAGAGCAGGAAACTTCATATGCCGCCCAGCCGGGTGCTAGCAAAAGGGCGACCCCTCCCACGAGGAGTCGCCCTTGTTGAGCTGCTTATGTGCTGCGCTTACTCGGCGTCGTGGTGACGGCGGGGCTTGCGGCCTCCGTTGTCGCCGGGACGGCGCGGACGGTCGCTGCGCTCAGTGCGCTCGCGACGCGGACGCTCACGGCGCTGGAAGTGCTCGCCGTCGCCCTCGGAGGAACCCTCGGCGCGAGCCGGGGCCTCGGGCTTGTCAAGACGATCGAGCGAGATCTTGCCGCGATCGTCGACCTCGATAACGACGACCTTGACCTCGTCGCCGACGTTGAGGACGTCCTCGACCTTCTCCACGCGACCCTTGGCGACGCGGGAGATGTGCAGCAGGCCGTCCTTACCGGGCAGAAGGTTCACGAAGGCACCGAAGGGCTGGATGGAGACAACGCGACCGGTGTACTCCTCGCCCGGCTCGGGAACCTTGATGATGAGCTTGATGCGCTCGACAGCCTGGTCGACGGACTCGCCGGTGCCGCCGACAAAGACGGTGCCGTCCTCCTGGATGTCGACCGAGGCACCGGTCTCGTCCTGGATGCCGCGGATGACCTTACCACCAGAACCGATAACGTCGCGGATCTTGTCGGTCGGAACCTGGATGGAGACGATGCGCGGAGCGGTGCTGCGCGTGGTGTGGCGCGGCTCGGGGATCACATCGAGCATCTTCTGCAGGATGAAGGCGCGACCCTCCTTGGCCTGCTGCAGGGCGCGGGCCAAGATGTCGAAGGTAAGACCGGTGGCCTTGTTGTCCATCTGCAGGGCGGTGATGCCCTCGGTGGTACCGGTGACCTTAAAGTCCATGTCGCCCAGGAAGTCCTCGAGACCCTGGATGTCGGACAGGACCACGGTCTTGCCCTCCTCCTGGATCAGGCCCATGGCGATACCGGAGACCGGGCGCTTAATGGGCACGCCGCCGTCCATAAGGGCGAGCGTGGAGCCGCAGGTCGAAGCCATCGAAGAGGAGCCGTTGGACTCCATGACCTCGGAGACCACGCGGATGGCGTAGGGGAACTCGTTCTCGTCGGGGAGCACCGGAAGCAGGGCGCGCTCGGCCAGGTTGCCGTGTCCGATCTCGCGGCGCTTGGGGCTGCCCATGCGGCCGGTCTCGCCGGTGCAGAACGGCGGGAAGTTGTAGTGGTGCATGTAGCGCTTGCCCTCGGTGGGCTCGATGGTATCCAGACGCTGGCCCTCGTTGAGCATGCCGAGCGACAGGACGGAAAGCACCTGGGTCTGGCCACGCTGGAACAGGCCGGAGCCGTGAACGAGCGGCAGGTAGTTGTCCTTCACCATGATGGGGCGAATCTCATCGGCGGCACGGCCGTCAACGCGCTCGCCGGTCTCAACGACCATGGTACGCATGGCCTTCTTCTCGAGCTTCTTGAGCGCGACAGGGATCTCGCGCTCCCAAGCGGCCTGCTCCTCGTCAGTGAACTCCGCGCGGATGGACTCCTTCAGAGCCTCGACCTTACCGATGCGGGAGAGCTTGTCGGCGTCGCGCAGGGCAGCAGCCATCTCGTCGTAGTGGGCGAAGATGCGCTCCTGGACCTCCTCGACGGGCTGGTCGAGCGGGTACTCCTTCTTGACGATGGCGCCGTTGACCTGCTCCCACTCGGCGACGAACTCATCCTGGGCCTGGCAGAAGGCAGCGAGAGCCTCCTGGCCAAACTTCATGGCGGCGAGCATGTCGTCCTCGGAGATCTCCTCGGCGCCGGCCTCGACCATCGAGATGAAGTCGGCAGAGCCGCCCAGCTCCAGGTCCAGGTCGGAGTTCTCGCGCTCCTCATAGGTGGGGTTGACGATAAACTCGCCGGTCTCCACGTTGCGGCCGATGCGCACGCAGGCAAGCGGGCCCTCGAAGGGCACGCCGCCAAGCGTCATGGCCAGGGAGGCGCCCATGACGTTGATGACGTCGAAGGGGTTGACCTGATCGGCGACGAGCGAGGTAGCGACGATGTGCACCTCGTTGCGGAAGCCGTCCGGGAAGCTCGGGCGGATCGGGCGGTCGATCATGCGGGCCGTGAGCGTGGCCTTCTCGCTGGGACGGCCCTCGCGCTTGAGGTAGCCACCCGGGATGCGGCCGGCAGCGTACATCTTCTCGTTGAAGTCGACGGTCAGCGGAAAGAAGTCGTAGTTCTTGCGCTCCTTGGAGACGACCACGGTGTCGAGCATCGTGGTGTCGCCCTGCTTGACCAGACAGGCACCGGTGGCCTGCTTGGCAAGCTCGCCGGACTCAAAGGTGTAGGTCTTGCCGTACAGCTCAAAGGTCTTGGATACGAGTGTCATTGTTCTCCTTTACCCCACAGGCCCCTTGCCTGCGGGCTTCTCATGTGACGCGGGCCCCCTGCCCCCGCCACGCTTCAGAGCGTGATTGTTCACGCCCTTACACAAAAAGAGCGCCCCGCTGCGCAGGACGCTCTTAGCATGTACAAATCCTACTGGATGTTGTCGCGGATGCCCAGAGCCTTGATGAGCTCACGGTACTCGACGATGTCGTTCTTCTTGATGTAGGAGAGAAGACGACGACGACGGCCGACGAGCATAAGCAGGCCACGACGGGTGTGGAAGTCCTTCTGGTGGGACTTCATGTGCTCGGTCAGCTCCTTGATGCGCTCGGACAGGATGGCAACCTGAACCTTGGGGTTACCGGTGTCGACCGGGGTGTTACCGAACTGGGCAGTCAGTTCCGCCTTGCGCTCTTTGGAAACAGTCATTGTTTCACCTTTCGTTTTACGTCGCCCGCGGGCGACTCGATTCGCCTCGGACTGGGAAGTCGCCGGTGGAGCGAGCAACCAAGGTCGAGGTACCAACAGGTCGGTATGTTACCACAAGCAGCATGCGCCTGCGCATCATCACCGACCCAACATGAATTCCATCGCACGGAGCCGTTGATCGGTATGTGTTGCCGCCCAGACATGCGAAAGCCCGAGCAAAAACGCCGAAGTATGCGGGTCGATCTTTTGATCCATAAGTTCGTCGAAGGTCATGAACATGAGGGCGCGCAGCCATGCGACCTCACCGGTCGACACCAGCTCTGCACCTGGAACGCTCGACGCGCACGACCCGCATAGCAAGCCGCCCGCCTGAGACGAAAAATGCGACAACATGGGGTCGCCGCACGACACACAGGCAGAAAAATCGGGACGATACCCAATATGCGACAGCAGTTTAAAGACAAAGGCGGCTACCAGGAGGTCCATGTGCGCCGTATCGAGACCGCCGCCCACGAGTTCCAAGGCGCGCGAGGAAATGGCAAAGGTAAAAGGATCCTCTGCATCCTCAAACGAACATACGCGCGCGACCTCGGCGATCGCACTCGCCGCACAGGTCACCTCATAGTCGGGGGCGGCGCCAAGGGGAGCCTCCAACAACTCGGCCTGAGACACGATGTCGAGCGAGCGTCCGTGCGCGAGCAGCATATCCACCGTGCAGAACAGCTCGCAGCGCGCCGCCAAGCGACCGCCAGGCTTGCGCGCGCCCTTTGCCACGGCACGCACCTGGCGGCCTCGCTCGTCAAGCATCGTCAAAATCAGATCGGTTTCCTTGAGCTTGGTCTTATCGAGGACGAGCACTTTTGTGCGATATGTGCGAGAACCTGCCATATGCGTTCGAAAGGTTAGTCTTCGGCGTTATACCCAAAGCGGCGGATCTGGGCCTCGTCGTCGCGCCAACCGGCCTTGACCTTCACGTCCAGCTCCAAAAAGACCTGCGTGCCAAAAATACGCTCAAGATCGCGACGGGCGTCAATACCGATATGCTTGATCATCTCGCCGCCCTTGCCGATGATGATGCCCTTTTGGCCCTCGCGCTCCACGTAAATGGTGGCATGCACGCGCAGCACCTTCTTGGTCTGCTCGAGCGCATCGCAGATCACGCCCACGGAGTGCGGGATCTCGTCGCGGGTGCGGCGCAAGACCTTCTCGCGCACAAACTCGGCAACAAGCGTCTCGTCGGAAGCATCGGTACCCATGTCTTCGGGGAACCAACGCGGGCCCTCGGGCAAAAAGTGCGCAACGGTCTCGATGAAGGCGTCGACGTTGAAGTTCTTCACCGACGAGGTCACGATCTCGTCGTCGTATTCCATAAGCTCATGCGCTGCCTTGAGCTGCTCCATGACCTGCGCGGGGTCGGCCTCGTCGGCCTTGGTGAGCACCAAGACCTTCTTGCAGCGGGCGCCTCTGACGCGCTCGGCAACCCAGGCGTCTCCCCTGCCGATGGGCTTGGTGGCATCAATCAAAAACGCGACAACGTCAACGTCGTTGAGCTCGAACAGGGCGCTTTTGTTGAGCTCGGAGCCCAGACCGTCCTTGGGCTTATGAATGCCCGGAGTATCGACAAAGACCAGCTGGTAGCCGGAGCGGTTAACCACGGCGCGCATGCGGCGGCGAGTCGTCTGGGCCACCGGCGAGGTGATGGCGACCTTTTTGCCATAGCATGCGTTGAGCAACGTGGACTTACCGGCGTTGGGACGACCGACCAGGGCCACAAAGCCGCTGCGGAACCCGGGCTCCACATCGCCAAAGCCCAGAGACGTCTCGTCTTCGTCACATAGGGCGTCGAGCTCCTCGTCGCTCATACCCTCAAACGGGTCGAATTCCTCGACCTCGTCAATCGAATCGGCATCCTCGACCTCGTCCAGAACCTCATCGGTAGGCTGCATATTGTCGGACATGGGAATCCCTTTCTAAATAAAGCCAAGCGCGTGGGCAAAGACCAGCAGGCCCACGATTGCGGCGGTGATGGAAAGAACGTACACGGAAGCGGCGGCGATATCCTTGGCGCGCTTCGCCAGCGGATGAAGTTCCTGGGTCGCCAGGTCGACAATCGCCTCCATAGCGGTATTGCACAGCTCGCCGTGAATCACCAGGCCACAGCAGATGATAACCGTGGCCCACTCGGCAATGTCGAGGCCGACAATGCAGCCGGCAATGACGGTACACACGCCC
Source organism: Collinsella sp. CLA-AA-H302 (assembly GCF_040093305.1). Classification (NCBI taxonomy): domain Bacteria; kingdom Bacillati; phylum Actinomycetota; class Coriobacteriia; order Coriobacteriales; family Coriobacteriaceae; genus Collinsella; species Collinsella sp. CLA-AA-H302. The sequence continues at coordinate 125,638 of NZ_JBBNJW010000006.1, read as the reverse complement.
GCCGCGAGCATGACCTTGATGTTGCGCTCGGTTTTAACGGCGGTGACAAAGCCCTCCATGGCGTAGGAGAACGACTTTAGAAAGGACGGATGGTCCTTGTTCGATCCGGGAATCATAGACGGCTCCTAGTCGTGGGCATGGTTGGTGATGGGACCGACGTGGACCAACTTGGGGTCCTCGCCGCGCTCGAGCGCCAGATCGCGCAGGATGGCATCCTCACGGGCCTCCATGACCTCGGCCTCATCGTCCTCGATGTGGTCATAGCCCAGCAGGTGCAGCATGCCGTGCACAAGCATCAGCCGGCACTCGTCGGCGGGGCTGTTACCAAAACCGGGAGCCTGACGAGCGATGACCTGCGGTGCCAAGATAATATCGCCGAGCTCGATCGTCTCGTCGGCGGGAATATCCTCGTCAAAGGCAGAGTCGCACTCAAACGAAAGAACGTCGGTGGTGCGATCGATACCGCGCCACTCGTGGTTGAGCTCGTGCATCTCGTCCTCGTCGACATACGAAAGGGAAATCTCGACTTCACGCTCAACGCCCTCGGCAGAAAGCACGAACTGGCAGATGTGCTCCACCTCCTGGGCGTCGAGCAGCGTATCGAGCTCGGCATCGTTGCTGATCAATACACTCAACGGGACTCCTTTCGGTCGCGCGAGCGCTGCTCACGCACGTCATCATACGCATCATAGGCCTCGACGATCCTGCCCACCAGGGCATGGCGCACCACATCGGCGCGCTCCAAGTGCGAAAATGCCACATCGTCGACACGGCCCAATATCTTCTCGACATCGGCCAGGCCGCCGCGGCGACCCACCAGGTCGCGCTGGCTCAGATCACCGGTAATCACAAACTTGGAGTTAAAGCCCAGGCGCGTCAGGAACATCTTCATCTGCTCAGGCGTCGTGTTTTGCGCCTCGTCGAGTACCACAAAGGCGTCGCTCAGTGTTCGGCCGCGCATGTAGGCGAGCGGGGCAATCTCGATCACGCCACGCTCCATGAGCTCGTCGGTACGCTCGCGGTCCATCATGTCAAACAGGGCATCGTAGAGCGGACGCATGTAAGGGTCGATCTTTTCCTCGAGGGTGCCGGGCAAAAAGCCCAAATTCTCACCCGCCTCGACAACGGGCCGCGTAAGGACCAGGCGACCCACCTCATGGCGCTTGAGCGCGGCGACGGCGAGCGCCATGGCTAGATAGGTCTTACCGGTACCGGCGGGGCCCAGGCCAAACGTGATGGTATGCGAGCGGATGGCGTCAACATAGCGCTTTTGGCCGAGCGTCTTAGGACGAATGACGCGGCCTCGATACGAAAGCAGCACGTCATCGCGCAACGACGAGGCATCGTGCTCTCCATCGCGCAAGACAGCCAAGCAACGCGAGACGTCGTCGGCAGACAGCGTGCGACCGGCAGCCGCCTCGCGAAAAGCGTGTTCAAAAAAACGCGCCACGAGTTCGACCTCGTCCGGGTCGCCGCTCACGGAGATGCTATCGCCACGGGCGACCACGTGAGCGCGAACCAAGCTCTCGAGCGCACGAAGGACGCCGTCGCCGGCGCCCAAAACACGCGAGGGATCAACTCCCTCGGGAACGGTAAGTCTAATCTTCGAGGCTTCCATGGACCTCCCTGCGCGCATGGACCAAGCCGGAATCATCGACTCCGATGATAGCAACATCGAGCAGGCACGGGGCTGTAAGTCCACAGGTATCGTCAAGACGGGCATGATGGAACGAACCGAGCGTCAGGCTGTCACCATACTCGAGCACGGCACGCTCGACAGTGCCCACGCGACGACGAGCATCGGCAATAGCGAGCTCCTGCGCCGTGTCTCGCATACGGCGGCTGCGCTCGGCCATAACCTCGGGCGGCACCTGGTCGGGCATGTCGGCAGCAAGGGTACCGGGACGCTTGCTATAGCGGAACACGTGCATACGCGAGAAACCCACACGGCGGCACAGCGCCAGCGACTCCTCGAACTCCTCGTCCGTCTCACCAGGAAAACCGACGATGACATCGCACGAAAGAGACGCCTGGGGCAAGTTGGCGCGAATCATACGCACCGTGTCCTCAAAGGCCTCCGCACTATAGGGACGACCCATGCGATGAAGGGTCGCCGTACAGCCGGACTGCACGGGCAGGTGCAAAAACGGGGCGATACGCTGCGGATAGCGCGCCATAACCTTAAGCAGGCGCTCAGAGATATCCATGGGCTCGACCGAGGAAATGCGCACATGCGCAATAGTCGTGCGCTCCATGATGGCCTCGAGCAGCTCATCGATTTCGACATGCTCGTCGGTCGCGCTCTTGCCATCGTAGGCACCCAGGTTCACACCGGTCAGCACCACCTCGGGCACGCCGGCCTCCCGGGCCTCGCGAACTTGCTCAAGCACGGACTCGACGGGCACGGAGCGCTCGGGGCCGCGCGCCTTCCACACAATGCAATAGGTGCAGCGATGGTTGCAGCCGTCCTGGATCTTCACGCCCAGGCGAGAGCGACCGAGCGCATCGACCACCTCGCCATCGCTGCAGGCGGGAACGCTATCGGACTCAACGCCCAGCACCTCGCAGACACGTTCGGCGACATCGATCTTGGACGGCTCGGCGATCACGCGATCCGAAAGCTCCAACAGCTCCTCGGGATGCAAATTGACCACGCAACCGGTCACGAGCACATAGGGCTCATTTGGATGGGCCAGCGCATGACGGACGGCCTTACGGGTCTTGGCCTCAGCCTCGCCCGTAACGGCACAGGTGTTAATGACGATCAAATCGGCATCCTGGGGCTCCACAATGGCAAAGCCCAGGCGCATAAGATCGGCAGTGATACGGTCAGACTCAACCCGGTTGACACGGCAGCCGAGGTTGACGACGGAAATATGGGGTGCGAGCACGCGGGCTCCTTAATCGAGGATATCGTCGAGGGCACTCTTGATACGGTCGGTCACCGACTTCTTACCGGAAGCGACGTCATCGCCCATCTCATCGGCAAAAGCACGGAGCAGCTCGCGTTGCTTATTGGAAAGATTGGTGGGAACGACCACGCGCAGTTGCACGATCAGGCGGCCACGCGAACCGCCACCGCCAATGCGCGGCATGCCGTAATTATTGACGCTCACGGTGTCGCCGTACTGGGCGCCGGCGGGAACCGTCACCTTAACGACCTCGTCGGGCATAATGCCCTCGACCTCGATCTCGCAGCCGAGCGCAGCCTGCGCAATCGAGATATCGCTCACCAGGTACAGGTCGTCACCGTTGCGCTTAAAGCGCTCATGGTCGGCGACGCGCACGTTGACAATCAGGTCGCCCGAAGGCTCGCCGCGAAGGCCGGCCTCGCCAAAGCCGCTCACACGCAGCTGGCGACCGGTCGAAACGCCGGCGGGAATATCGATGTCGATCTTTTCGTGCGAAGGCGTGCGACCCTGACCGTCGCAGGTCTCGCAGGGATGGTCGATAACCGTGCCCTCGCCATGGCAGTCGGGGCAAGGCGAGGAAGACTGAACCTGGCCCAAAAACGATCGCTGAACCGTCGTGACGTAGCCCGTACCGTGGCAGCGACTGCACTGCTTTTCCTGTGCACCCTCGGCCCTACCGGTACCGTTGCAGTCCTCGCAAGGAGCAAGGCGATCATAGCTGATCGTCTTTTTGCAACCGAGCGCCGCCTCCTCGAGCGTCACCGAAAGGGAGATGGCCATGTCACGTCCGCGACGACGCTCACGACGGCTGCGGGCGCCACCACCGGCGCCACCGCCAAAGAACGACGAGAACAGGTCGTCCATGCCCATGCCACCAAAGATATCGTTGATGTCGACATAGCCAGAACCACCAGGACCGTCGGCAGTGCCGTAACGGTCGTAGTTAGCACGCTTCTGCTCATCGGAAAGAACGGAATAGGCCTCGTTGAGCTCCTTGAACTTGGCCTCGGCCTCGGGATCGTCCGAAACATCCGGATGTACGGTACGGGCCTTCTTTAAAAACGCACGCTTAATCGTCCGCGCGTCGGCATCCCTGTCGACGCCAAGCACCTCGTAGTAATCCCTATTTTCCGACACGACCGAATCCTTCCGACTTTCATTATTGTCACAGTGCGTCCTATACCCAAGCTGGGCCGACCGCAAACAAAGGGTTTGATGTTATTGCATTTGATACGGCGAAAGCATGGCCCGTTGCGAGCAGCTCGCGAACCAAACCGACACGAGCGCGAACATGAAGCCGTTGGCAAAACCGTTGGCAAACTGCATCGCACCGCGCTTCCACCACAGCAGGCTGCGATGAAGCACACCGTCCGAAAGCACCATGAACAGGCCCATGGTAAACGGAATAAAGCACATCACGGCAAAGGCCGAGAACACTCCCGAGATGGCCGACAGCACCAAAAACGGCGCCACAATGCCCATCAGGTAAAAGCCAGTACGAGCTTTGCCTTCCAAGCGCTCGGCCTCAACATGGGCGCGGCCGACCAGGTCGCCGCCCGCGGCACCGTTAGTGCCAGCATGGCCCATGCCGCTAATGCGGACCTCGTCGCCATCGTGCGTGCCGGCAGGAAACTCAATCGTCTGCTCGGAGGTCACACGGGTTCGCCCGCTGCCACCGCAATCGGGGCAGGGGTCGGCCACGACCTTACCGGAACCGCCGCACTCGGGGCAGACCGACTGGAACGTGCCCGCACCAAACAGGAAGGACAGGTCGACGTCGATGTGGCCGCGGCCACCGCAGCTCGGGCAGGTATGGGCATGCTCAGACGAAACGGAGCCCGAGCCGCCGCAGTTGCTACAGGTATCGAAGCGCGTGTAGCGGACGGTCTTGCGGGCACCGCCCTTGGCCTCCTTGGCGTCGAGTTTGATATCGACGACCACGTTGGCGCCGTTCTCGGGATTGTAGGCAGCCTGGCCGCGACGCTGCTGGCCCCAGGCGCCACCAAAGGGAAAGCCGCCCTCAAAGGGATTGCCATAGCCCGTGCTGCCGGCGTAGCCGCCACCATAGGGCGAAGCCGTAGGAACACCGGCAAAGGGATTGCCAGAACGCATGGCGTCGTAGCGCGCACGTTTTTGCTCATCCGAAAGCACGGCGTAGGCCTCGGAAACCTCTTTAAACTTTTCCTCGGCATCCGGCTCTTTATTGACGTCCGGATGGAGCTTACGGGCCTTTTGCTGGAAGGCCTTTTGAATATCACGCGAGGTGGCGTCCTTGGAGACACCCAGAATCTCGTAGTAATCTTTTTCGTTCATCGTCGCCATGCGCGGCAACCTCCTGCTCACAGCAGCGTATATATTCCGGTAATTCTACCCGAGCGGCCTAAGCTAGATCCCAAAACAGCTCGAACAGAACATTTCCATCGAGCCAGCCCAGATGGGTCGGCGCCAGACGAGCTCGAACATGGCCCGCGACGACATCTGCCGTAGTGAAGGGTCCCTCATGACCCCAGAGCGTCTCGGGCACCCAAGTGGCAAGACCCAATTCGAGCGCGCGATCGCAGGCAGCTGCCAGCTCGCCCGTTGGGATGACGCAAGCTGCACGAGCCAACAGGTCGGACGCAACACCGCGCGTCATGCGACAAGCGAGCATCAAGTCTTCGGCGACAGCCTCGCGCTGCGACAGATATTCGGCCTCGAACGCCGTCGCGTCATCGTCACGTTGCACCAGACGCACGCGGTACGCATCGCCCCGAGAAGACACGCCGGGGAACAAGCCTGCAAGACGGTCGAAATCCTCGTCGTCGAGCATGCCCGCGGCAGAACGACCCAGGCCCAGGTAGCCTCGTCCGGTCCAGTAGGCAATGTTATGGGCGCACTCATGGCCATCGAGCGCGTAGCTTGCCACCTCATACGGATGATAGCCGGCCGCACCCAGGCGCTCACGCGCCGCGTCCATGCACGAAGCCTGAAAATCCTCGTCGGGCTCGAGCGACTCGTCACGGCACGCCATGCGATAGAGTGGCGTGCCCTCCTCGAGCGTGAGCGGGTAGACCGACACATGATGAGGCGCCGCTGCCAACACGACATCGAGCGTGCTCCGCCAGCTTGCGGCCGTCTGCCCGGGAAGGCCGCACATCAGGTCGCACGACACATCAAGGCCAGCATCCTTCACCGTCGCGATAGCCGCAAGTGCCCGATTAGCATCGTGAATGCGGCCAATAGCGGCCAGCTCGGTATCGTCGAGGGTTTGCACGCCCAGAGAGATGCGCGTGACACCCGCCTCGGCAAGCGCGGTGGCGAGCTCAGCGGTCAGGGACTCAGGATTGGCTTCGCAAGTAAATTCAACGGGTTTGCACCACATGGAGATACGCCGGGCAAGTTTCACCAGGCGCTCCCCAGCCAGCGACGGCGTGCCGCCGCCAATATAGACCGTGCGGACCTGCGCAAGCGCCCCGGCGTCGCCAAAGGAATCGAGGCGCGCATACAGCTGCTCAAAATAGGAATCGAGCGCGGCATCCAAATCACACGCAGCAAAGCTGCACGAGTCAAAGTCGCAATAGCGGCATTTTTGAGCGCAAAACGGCACGTGCACGTACAGCGCGGTAACGGCCACCCTTAGGCCTCCAGCGGATGAGAGGGCACCGATTCACCGGCGGCAAGCGCGGCCTCGCAGGCCACCACATCGCGCTCGATATCATCGACCAGCGACATGAACTCCTCGTACGTAGAGCAACGCACCACCTGAGCGCGCCAGGCGGCGGCATGGGGCATGCCCTTTAAGTACCAGCTTGCGTACGTGCGAGCACGCGACATGAGCGGCAGAAGCTCGTGCGTCAACGTCAGGTGCTCACGCAGAGCCTCCAGGCGCTCGACCGAGGAGCGAGAAGGAACCGGCGTGCCATCGAGTGCAAGGGCTCGGGCATCGCCGAACACCCACGGATTGCCGTAGATGCCGCGCGCGATAAACACCGCGCTGGCACCCGAGCCGTGCAGATGCTCAGCAGCGTCCTCGGCCGAGAACACATCGCCCGAACCAATCACGGGAATCTCGACAGCGTCGGCAACCTCATCGACGACCGACCAATCGGCCTGGCCCGTGTAGAGCTGCGTGGCGCAACGACCATGCACGGCGACTGCGGCAGCCCCTGCACTCTCAAGCATCTGGGCAAATGTCGCGGCATTACGGTCCTCGGCATAAAAGCCCTTGCGAATCTTGACGGTCACGGGCACGTGCGCCGCGCCCACCGTGGCCTCGACGATCTTCTCCGCCAGGTCGGGCGTGCGCATGAGTGCCGAACCCTCGCCCTTGGTAACGACCTTGCGGGCGGGGCATGCCATATTGATATCGATGAGCGACAGGCGATCGCCAACGCGCTCCTCGACGGCGGCAACGGCGCTCGCAAACTGATCGGGCTTGGAGCCAAAGAGCTGCACGCAAATCTGTTGCTCCTCGTCGGCCGGTAGCACCAGGCGCCAGGTCTTGTTGCTGGCATAGGCAAGGCCCGCCACGCTCACCATCTCGCTGTAGGCAAGGTTGGCACCGCGGCGGCGACACATGATGCGATAGGCAGGGTCGGTTACGCCCGCCATGGGAGCCATAAGGAACGGCTGCTCGGCATAGGCACCCAGCAGCCGCTTGCTGTAATCAGAAAGCCCCATGGACCTACTCGTCCACCTTGAGGATCGCCATAAAGGCCTCCTGCGGAACCTCGACCGATCCGATGGCTTTCATGCGCTTCTTGCCCTCTTTCTGCTTCTCGAGCAGCTTGCGCTTACGCGAGATATCGCCGCCGTAGCACTTGGCAAGAACGTCCTTGCGACGCGCCTTGACGGTGGAACGGGCGATGATCTTGTTGCCGATAGCACCCTGGATAGGCACCTCGAACAGCTGACGCGGGATGATCTCCTTGAGCTTGTCGCACAGGCCACGGGCCAGGCCATATGCCTTGTCCTTATGGACGATAAACGAAAGCGCGTCCACCTCGTCGCCCGAAAGCAAAATATCGAGCTTCACGAGCTCGGAGGGACGGTACTCGTTGAACTCGTAGTCGAGCGAGGCATAGCCCTTGGTGCGGCTCTTGAGCTGATCGAAGAAATCCAAGATGAGCTCGGCGAGCGGCATATCGAAGCGCATCTCGACCGATTTGCTCGTCAGGTGGATCATGTCGGTTGTGACGCCGCGGTGCTCGATGGCGAGCTGCATGACGGCACCCGTGTACTCAGGCGGGCAGATGATCTTTGCCTTGAGGTAGGGTTCCTCGATACGATCGATGCGTGTGGCCTCGGGAAGGTCCTGCGGACTGCGGACATCGATCATTTCGCCGTCGGTCTTGTAGACGTGATAATCAACCGAGGGACTCGTGGCAATGAGGTCCAGGTTGAACTCGCGCTCCAGGCGTTCCTTGACGACTTCCATGTGCAGCAGGCCCAGGAAGCCCACGCGGAAGCCGAAGCCGAGCGCCACCGAGGTCTCGGGCTCCCACACCAACGACGGGTCGTTGACGTGCAGTTTATCGAGCGCGTCACGCAGGTTCTCGTAGTCCTTATTGTCGATCGGGAACAGGCCCGTATAGACCATGGGCTTGGCCTCGCGATAACCGGGAAGCGGCTCGGGGCAGGGGTTCGACGCCCACGTAAGGGTATCGCCCACGCGAACGGCCTCGGGATCCTTCAAGCCCGTGACCACATATCCGACCTCGCCGACCGTCAGCGCGTCGACCGGGGTCTCGGCAGGACGCTTGACGCCCACGCCGTCGACCAAAAAGTCGCCCTTGGCTTGCATCATAAGCAGGGTATCGCCCTTTTTGATGGAACCATCGAAGACGCGCACCGTAGCCACCACACCGCGATACTCGTCAAAGTACGAATCCAAAATGAGCGCTTTGAGCGGAGCGTTTGCATCGCCCTTAGGCGGCGAAATCAAAAAGACAATGGACTCCAGCAGATCGTGAATGCCCTCGCCGGTCTTGCCCGAGACGCACACAGCATCATCGGCAGGGATCGCCAGGTCATCCTCGATCTCGGTCTTAACCTCATCGGGATGGGCCGAGGGCAGGTCGATCTTGTTGATGGCCGGCACAATGTCCAGATTGGCGTTCATGGCGAGCGTCGCGTTGGAAACGGTCTGCGCCTCGACGCCCTGCGTGGCGTCGACAACGAGTACCGCGCCCTCACAGGCTGCCAGCGAGCGCGAGACCTCATAGGTAAAGTCCACGTGGCCCGGCGTATCGATCAGATTGAACTGATACGTCTCACCATCGTCGGCGTCATAGGAAACGCGGACGGCATTGGACTTGATCGTAATGCCGCGCTCGCGCTCGATATCCATGGTGTCGAGCAGCTGCGACTCCATGTCGCGTTCGTCGACGGTATGGGTGAGCTCGAGGATGCGGTCACTGATCGTGGACTTGCCATGGTCGATGTGCGCAACGATCGAGAAGTTGCGGATGTGGGAAATGTCAATTGAAGTATTCATGCGGACTATCTTACCCGAGCGGTACAAAAAATGGAGCCTGTTCCATAAAACAGGCTCCATTTATGCGCGTAATCTGTGTGGTGTGAAATTTACAACTTAGGCGTTGATGCTGTTCACGAGCTTGGCAAGACCGGACTTGCGGTTGGAAGCCTGGTTCTTGTGGATAACATGCTTGGCGGCAGCCATGTCGAGACGCTTGGTGACGGTCTTGAGGGCAGCCTGGGCCTTCTCGGCGTCGCCCTCGGCGACGGCGGACTGGACGTGCTTGGTCAGCGTCTTGAGCTCGGACTTGACAGCCTTGTTACGCATGCGAGCTGCCTCATTGGTGCGGATACGCTTCTTCTGAGACTTGATGTTTGCCACTTCTGGAGTTCCTTTCGAGTTCCTTGCAAAAAAATGTATGACACCTCTGAGACACGGTGAGGTCATGCAAGCGCCTACTATAGCACGCTCCTCCTCAAAGGGATAGAACGAATTTGTCAAATAGGCAGGTATCATCACGATTTTCTCAAGATGTTCGTAATCCAGAGCAAAAGCGCCGTCTGAGAATCGGCCGAACCCTTGAGCGCGAGCTCCACATCAACGGCACCCTCGAGCGCTGCGACGAGCTCGGTCATCGAAAAACGACGCGCCCAGGTAAGGTGATTCTTGACCTGCCAGGACTGGAGCTTGAGCGTTGCGGCCAGCTCGCGACCCTGCCCACGCGCGTCGAGCGCCTTGGCGACGATAAGCTCGCGAATGCGACCGCACAGCAATGTGTAAGTCCACACGTAGCTCTTGGAGGGCAGGAGCTTAAAGAGCTCGAGCGAACGCCGCATATCGCGAGCCGAGACGGCGTTGAGGAAGTCCCAGGGTTGGACCTCGGCCGTACGTACAATCCAGCGCTCAACATCGGCAAGTTCAATCTGGGGCGACTCGACCATCTGGGCAAGCTTAGCCAAGTCGTTATCGAGCATGCGCGTGTTTTCGCCCGAACGCGAGACGAGCTCCTCGGCGGCCGCCGTCGAAATCGACTTACCGCGCTGCGTCGCCATCTGCTGAACACGGCGCGGCAGTTCCCAGCGCTTGGTACCCGAGCAATCGACGATAGCCTTCTTGTCGATCTTGGCGATTGCCTTATACAGGCGCGTATTCTTGGCAAGTGAGTCGGCGATGATGAGGCAGACCGTTGTTGGGCTGGGACTCGCCAGATACCCAACGAGCGGCTCCGAGACCGCCTTGGCGAGCTTTGAGCAGCCATCGAGGATTACCAGACGAAACTCGCTGCCCATCGGAAAGGTGTTAAGCGATCCGATAATGGACTCGATATCGGGGTCCTTGGTCATGTCTCGCTCGTCGAGGTTGAACTCGACCATACCCGATTTTTCCAGACGCGCTTTCATACGCGAGACGGCGTGGTCGCGCTTAACTCCGTCGGTACCGACGATCAGATATGCCGGCAGCAAACCGGTTTCGGACATTGCGCTCCCCTCCCGCAGGCCTTCGTATTCGTTCCGTGCCATTTTAGCCCAGGGGCCCACCACACGCCAACGACGTCGTCACGGTCGCTGGCATCGCATCGCAAAGCCATTCGCAGTCGGTGTGACGGTAATGTCGCCGTGTTCGATGGTACACGCGAACACACCACCCGCTTCCTTAACGGCATCGATGCAGGCATCGGACGGATGGCCGTATCGATTCCCCTCACCGGCGCTTGCGAGGGAAAGCTCGGGCTTCAGGACGTCCAGCAACTCGCCATCGACTGAAACCTTGGAGCCGTGATGCCCGAGTTTAAGGACATCGATATCCCCCACCTCCTGCACGAATTCCCGCTCTTGGTCGAGCTCGACATCACCGGTGAGAAGTATTCGCAGGCCCTTGCCCTCCTGAACATAAGAGAGCAGCAGGACAAGCGAGTCCTCATTTCCCTCGCCATCCACGAACTCGAATGGCCACATCACGCGAGCGCAAAATGAGCCGATGTCGACCGTATCCCCACGGCGCACCTGCCGATACTCCACGCCAGGTCGGTTCAATACCTCGGCAGGAGCATCCTCCAGCGCATCCGCCGCCACGGCAATCGTTCCGACCGAAAACTGTTCGAGCACGGCAGGCAAACCACCCCAGTGGTCCTCATCCCAATGCGTCACAAAAACGGCATCGATATGGTGCACGTTATTGCGAACCAACGCCGCAACCACACGCTCGTCGAGCCCGCAGTCGACAAGTGCAACTGCGCCGCCTTGGCGGATAAGAATCGCATCGGCCTGGCCCACATCGAGCACCGTCACCGAAGGCGGAGCGAATCGATCCCAATAGACGTACGGAATCGCAGCCAAGAGCATCAGGCATGCAAGCCCCACCGCCATAGGACGTGCACGGGGACGCGGCCACCAGACCAGCAGAACCGCCAGAAAACACGGCACTAGGTAAATCCACATGCTATCGGGCGGCACGCTCACGTATGCACCTGGCACGGCGGCAAACAGCTGCTCGAAGAACAGCGCGCAACGGGCGGCAATCATGGGCACAACGAGCGCCCAAGTCCGCAACGGTCCCACGAGCGAAAAGGGAGCCAGCACGATCGACACAGCGAGCAGTACGCTCACCACCGGACCGATGACCGCATTTGCCAACGGAGCAATGAGCGAGAATGTACCGAAGGCAGGAATGGTAATGGGAAGTGTCGCCAGTTGTGAGCACAGCGTGACGGAAAGCACGCTGGCAACGCCTGATGGCACACCTAGCTCACCCAAAGCGTAGGTCGCATAGGGACAAAAGCACAGAATGGCTAAGACGCTGGCACACGAGAGTTGAAAGCCCATCTCGAACAGCACCGTCGGCCGCAGTAGCACAAAGATGGACATGGTTACGAAGAGTGCCGATGCGCCGTGCCGACGACGCCCCGCGCCGTTTACGACAAGCGTCACGAACACCATGCAGCACGCACGCACGGCCGAGGGAGACGCGCCCGTAAAGGCAGCATAGCCCACAAGCGTTATCGCCAATATCGCCCGCTGAAGACCACGTGAGCACCGAGTCTTTTGCAATACACCCTCGATTACAAACCCCACGATAGCCAAATGGCTGCCCGAGACGGCGATAAGATGTGCCGTTCCCGTCACAGAAAACCAGTCGCCCGCCGGCTGGGCGCGCAGCTCGGCCGAACGACCGCAGACGACACCGGCTATGAGCGCACGCGCCGGGTCGGTCGCAGGCGCGATGGACGCAAGCAGCCCATTTCGCAGCCGAAGCAGCGGCCCCGGAGAACCCTCATCGACCGATAAAATCCGAACGGCTTTAACCTTGCGCACCTCGCCTCGGAGCACGCGCGATCGTCCATATGCGTCGTTCTCAAAACGCGAAACGCGACCGATAACACGCATGTGCGCCCCGACCTTGAGCTCACGATCACACGATAGGCGAACCGTTGCCAAGTTCTTACCGTCCGCGCGTGCCTCGCAGGTATAGGAATACACGTCGTCGTTTATGGATGGATCACCCTGCACGACAAACTCGAGGCCGCTTGCCGCTCGACCGTCGAGCGCCCTCGAGGCGCTTAGCGCACCCACAGCCCACCACGCCGAGACGACCGCTCCCGCCACGAGACCGACGGACGCGGCATACAGCCACCGCTTCAAAGGGGCAAGCCTCGCACAAGAGTGAGCCAGCACAACGAAAACCGCTGCCGCAACGGGAATGGCCCATAGCGGCCCGACCGCCGTCGCCCGCTCCCTCAGCAGCGCATCAGCGGCTATGCTGAGCACCAAGGCGCAGCTCACGCACATGCCGGCACACAGGGCCATCGTCCACGGAATCAGGGGCCGCGGAGGCATCACGTGCTCTCGCTCGGTCGCACTCATACGCAGATGCAATCTTTGATTTTGGCAAGCTTCTTCTCGCCGATTCCCGACACGCGCATCAGATCGTCAACCGAAGCAAAAGCACCGTTCTTTGTCCGCTCATCGATAATCGACTGTGCCATTGAGGGACCTATTCCCGAGAGCGTCTGCAGCTCTGCCGAGCTTGCCGTATTAATGTTTACTAGGCCTGTTGCGCCACCGACGCCTGATGATGCGGAAGTCCCACCATCAACACCGGCTTCCACAATGGACACCTGCTGCTCCCCTACCGTTGGAACGTGAATTTTTTGTCCATCAGTGACCTTGGATGCACGATTAAGCCCCGTAACGTCTGCTTCGGGCGCCAGCCCGCCGGCGGCATCAATCGCCTGAGCCACCCGCGCGCCGTCCTTGAGACGATATACGCCGGGCGACACAACGGCGCCATCGACATCGACATAGACCTCTGCCGCGGCAGAAGCCTTAGTCGAAGAGCCTTCGGATGTCTTTCCGCTCGAGGCATCACCGGATCCCGGCTCCACTAACGAGCCCGAACCATCAGTACGCTCAAACGACACGCCGCCGGCACCGCCGCCAAGGTTCGCCATTGCCAGTCCACTCGACATCGCAATGACGACCAGTATCGCCATCACCACTGCCTTATGACCGAGCAGTTTTCCCGCCCAGCGGTCCATCTTTTTGACTCGTTCGTGTTGTTCGCGCTGCGCCATAGCAAAACCTCCCAACACCATCGTGTCAGGAAAGGAGCTCCGCAACAGCCACGCCCCAAAACCGGTTTTCGAGGTCAAACCAAAAGCTGACCAAAACCTTGCGAAATAATGTCCATTTATTCAGACATACGTCAGCAAATGAACACTTAGCCGCAAAATACCCAGATACCAAAAGACCGACGATACAGGCGCATCGTCTGTCTATACACAAATTTACTCGTGATCTTGGTAAATCTCACGCGGAGCAAGCTCCGAATGTTTGCGTTTTAAGGTCTTAGGGGCCTTATACGTGTTGCTCTCGAAGTCGATGTACTCGGTCTGCTTGAGCAGGCGCTCGATCATCTCCTCATGATCGAACAACTCCCAGGCCTCATGTACGGCATCGAGTTTAGCGTGCGTCTCGGGACGGCGCGGCATAAACAACGTGCAGCAGTCGGGAGCGGCCTCAGTCGAGATATCGAACGTACCGATCTCCTCGGCACGCGCGATGATCTCCTGCTTGTCCGAACCGATGAGAGGACGGAACACGGGAATCTTCACGGCCTCGTTGACGGCCATGATGTTCTCAAGCGTTTGGGAGGCAACCTGCCCAAGCGATTCGCCCGTAACGATGGCCTTGGCGCCCTCGATGTGCGCAATGCGCTCGGCAACCGAATACATAATGCGACGATACATGATCACACGCAGGTTGCTGGGGCAGGTGACCGAAATCTCACGCTGGCAGTCGCCAAACGGAACCACGTACAGACGACCGATCTGGACACCCGGCTCAAGCGCACGGATGATGTCCTGCACCAAATACTCACTCGTATCGGGCGTCTGCGGACGACCGGAGAAATGTACCGGCACGCAAACCGCGCCGCGACGCGCGAGCATCCAGGTCGCCACCGGAGAATCGATACCCGACGACAGCAGCGTCACGACCTTGCCGGCAGAACCCACCGGCAGACCGCCCACGCCGCGCTCGGAGCGCGCGTACACATAAACGCTACCCTGGACCACCAGTACGTGCACCATCGCATCGGGGTCATGCATTTGAACCTTTTTATCGGGGAAGGCCTCACACAGCACCTCGCCCACCTGACGATTGATATCGATCGAGGTGAGCTCATAGTCAGTATTGGAGCGCTTGGCGTGCACCTTAAACGAATCGAAGGAACCAAACTCGCGCAGCGCCTTCACGGCGGCGGCGCAGTACTCCTGCGGGTCGCGGTTGGTGTGATACGCCAAAGACACACGAGCAACGCCGGGGACGGTGCGGATGACACGCGCCGCCTCGTCGGCCTGATGCTCGTTAAAGGTCACGAGGATATAACCGGAAATTCGAGACACGGCGTTCACGGAAAAGGCGGCCAAGGCCGCCTTAATGTTATCCATGAGGATATGCTCAAAATGTGCGCGGTTCTTGCCCTTCAGTCCAACCTCGTGATAGTGGACTAGGCAGACGCGAGCCGCCATTTAGGCTTCAGCAACCTTGTGGCCGAGCGCCTTCTCGTAACGGGCCTCGTCGTAAGAGATGTCGCCGTCGACAATCTCGTCCATAGCCATCGAGATGGTATCGGCACCGGAAAGCCCGATGGTGATGTCATCGACATCCTGGACGGCAAGCACGCGGTTGTGCTGGCCACGCAGCATGCTATTGATGTCGCAGGCGCGCTTGGAGGCAAGCGAAGCGAGCAGGAAGCGGTTGTGATCGGTCTTCTCCAGAAGATCGTCAATGCAAGGCTTTACAACGGACACGGACCTCAGATCCTTTCATGCATATCGAGAACGCGAACGAGCTCATCGGTCGCGCGGTCGAGATCGTCATTCACCACGACGTCGTCGTAGCGGTCGGCAAGGGCAAGCTCATCGGCGGCGTTTGCCATACGCAGCTCAATCGTCTCGGGCGTCTCGGTACCGCGACCGACTAGACGCTCGCGGAGCACCTCAAGCGAAGGCGGCTTGATAAAGATCAGCACGGCCTCGGGGAAACGCTCCTTCACCTGCAGGGCGCCCTGGACATCGATCTCCAAAATCAGAGACGAGCCCGAGGCGAGCTTGGATGTGACCTCGCTCACCAACGTGCCGTAGCAGTTACCGTGGACCTCGGCCCACTCAACAAACTCACCGTTTGCCACGCGGCGGTCGAACTCCTCACGCGTCAGAAAAAAGTAGTTGACGCCGTCGACCTCACCTTTGCGTGGTGCTCGCGTGGTAGCCGAAACCGTCAGACCCAGGTTCGAGCGGCGCTCGCGCACACGAGTGACGAGCGTACCTTTGCCTGCGCCTGACGGTCCAGAAATCACAAAGAGCTTGGAATCCTGAGCGCTCACTTATTTGGTCAGCTGCTCGAGGAGCTGCTCGCGCTGACGGACACCGAGGCCCTGGACGCGACGGGTAGCGGAGATACCGAGCTCCTCCATGATCTTGGCGGCCTTGGCCTTGCCATAACCGGGGAGAGACTCGATGAGGGTGGAAACCTTCATGCGGGAAGCGATGGGGTCATCGGAGTTGAGCACGGACTCGAGGGACTTCTCGCCCTTCTTGATCTGCTCGCGAAGCTCAGCGCGGGCGTGACGTGCGGCAGCAGCCTTCTCAAGAGCCTGCTTGCGCTGCTCGTCGGTAAGCTGAGGGAGTGCCATTCGTACCTCCAAATAGTTGGGTTATATCTGATTCAATAATTGGCATTTTAGCACGTAGAACGTACAAAATGCCTAATCGCGGCTCCATAGGTTAGACGATACCCGCAAAAAGTGCAATATACTGCGCCCAAAGTTAAGCCCCTGACCTGCGATTCCACACAAAGGATGGGAAAGTTTACGCAGGCACAGGGGCTATTTTGTGCTAATGAGACCCAAAAGTGGTGACTTAGGGGAATCTTTTACGCGACGTTTTCGACCAGCTCGGCGACGATGGCGTCAAAGGCGGCAACCGGATCGTCGGCACCGGTGATGGGACGGCCCACCACAATGTGGCTTGCGCCACGCTCGATAGCCTGGGAAGGCGTCGCCACGCGGGACTGGTCACCAAGGGCGGCACCCACCGGACGCACACCCGGAGTCACGATCAGGGCATCAGGACCCAGCAGCTCACGCATGTCGTGAGCCTCCATCGGTGAGCACACGATGCCATCGATGCCGTTGGCCTGAGCAAGCTTTGCCAAGCGGGCGGCCTCCTCGGCCACGGGCGACTCGACGCCGATCTCGCTCAAGGCATCCTGATTCATGCTCGTGAGCACGGTGATGGCGACGAGCTTGGCGCGGTCCTCACGCGCCTCCTCGGCACCCTCGCGGCAGGCAGCGAGCATAGCACCCGAGCCCAGGCCGTGGACCGAAAGCAGGTCGGCACCGGCAAGCGAGGCCGAGCGGGCAGCGCCGCGCACCTGATGCGGAATGTCATGGAACTTAAGGTCGAGGAAGACCTTAAAGCCAAGGTCCTTAAAGGTCTTGACGATCTGGGGACCCTCAGCGTAATAGAGCGTCATGCCGACCTTGAGCCAGGCGGCATGGCCCGAAAGCTCGTGGGCGAGCTCGAGCGCGCGCTCACGGTCGCAGTCGAGGGCGACGATAACACGGTCGCGGGCATCATTCTCTAGCATTCGAAAGCACCCACCAGCTCGTTGATGTCCTTTACGCCCTGGGACTCGGCCCAGGCCTCGAGCTCATGCGCGATCTTAAGCGAAGCACACGGATCGACGAAGTTGGCCATGCCGACCGACACGCAGGTGGCGCCGGCCAGGATAAACTCAGCCGCATCCTCGCCAGTCATGACACCGCCGACACCGTTGATGGGGATATCGACGGCCTGGGCAACCTCCCAGACCATGCGCACGGCGATGTGGTGGCACAGCGGGCCCGAAAGGCCGCCCTTGGGCTTGGCCACGCGGGACTTGCGGGTATGGACGTCGATGGCCATGCCCTGGATGGAGTTGATGACCGAAAGGCCGTCGGCGCCGGCAGCCTCGAGGGCCTTGGCGATCTCGGCGACGTTGACCGGCGCCATCTTCACGAACAGCGGCTTATCAGTCACCTTGCGGCAGGCAGCCATAACGGAAGAGGCGCCCTCGGGCGTGGAGCCCATGGCGGCACCGCCGGCGGCGATGTTGGGGCAGCTCACGTTGATCTCGTAGCCGGCAGCCCAGGGGCATAGCTCGACATACATCTCGAGTGCGCGGACAAACTCGTCAACGGAGTGACCGGCAACCTGACAGATGACCTGGCAGCCGTCCTTGGACAGCTGTTCGAGCCACGGACCGGACTCGCGGGCAAAGGCGGCCACGCCGGGGTTCTGAAGACCCACGGAGTTGATCATACCGCCGGGAATTTCGGCCATGCGGGGCGCGGGATTGCCGGGCCAGGGCTCGGCAGCGCAACCCTTGGTGGTGATGGCGCCCAGCTGGGAAACATCAAAGAAGTTCTGGAACTGCCAACCGTAGCCAAAGGTACCGGCTGCGGTGTTAATGGGGTTCTGCATCTTGACGCCGCCGAAATCGACGGCCATGTTCACGGTACCCACTAGAAGACCACCACCTTGGAAGCATCGAACACGGGGCCGCACATACAAGCACCCTTCATACCGTCGACCGTCTCGACATTGCAGGTGTTGCAGGCGCCAAAGCCACAGCTCATCATGCGCTCGAGCGACACCTCGCAGTACACACCGGCCTCGGCGGCAGCGGCGGCGACCTTCTTCATCATGACGGCGGGGCCGCAGCTGGCGACGTAGTCGTAGCCGCCCTCTCCAAGCAGCTCGGCTGCCGGATCGGTGCAAAAACCGTGCGTGCCGAGCGAACCGTCGTCGGTGCACACGTTAACCGTGGCGCCCAGCGCACGGAACTCATCGACACCCACGACTTTGGAAGCGGTGCCGAAGCCCAGGCACACGTCCACATCAACACCCTGCTCGGCAAGCATGCCGGCAAGACACAGCACAGGCGGAACGCCGATGCCACCGGCGACGAGCAGTGCCTTCCTGGTGCCCTCGGGTACCATCCAGCCACGGCCACCGGGGCCCAACAGGTTAGAGGTGGAGCCAGGGCCCATCTGGGACAAACGGCGGGTATCGTCGCCCACGACGGCGTACCACAGCTCGACGGTGCCGGCCTCGGCGTCGGCGCGGTAGAAACTCAAGGGCACACGAAGCAGAGAAGACGCATCGCCGGGGACGGCGATGTTCACAAACTGACCGGGCTTGAGCGCACTTGCAAGCTTGGGGGCCGAGATGACGAGCGAGAAGATGCCGTCGGCGATCTCCCGGTTCGAGACGACCTCGAAGTCGTGCATGCGTGCAGTGGAAGGTGTGGGCATAGACGCTCCAATCCCCCATGCGGTTGCATGGTCTAAACGAACAGAAAGCGCGGCACCGCAAGGGCGCCGCGCACAAAAGCGATAAGGCTATGCTAGCAGATGCAGCCGTCGGCGAGCGTCTGCTTGCCACCGACAAATACATCGGTGGCACGACCGGTGAGCGTGCGGCCGGCAAAACCGGAGTTCTCGGCGCGCGACTCGTAACCGTCCTCGCCAACCGTCCAGGTTGCGGAGGGGTCGAACACGGTCAGGTCGGCGACAGAGCCCGCCTTGACCTGAACCTGATCGAGGCCCAGAATCTCACGCGGCTTGATGGCCATGAGCTCGACCATGCGGCTCACGCTCATCTTGCCCGTGTTGACCAGCTCAGTGAGCACGAGCGACAGCGAAGTCTCGAGGCCAATCATTCCAAAGGGCGCGAGCTCGAACTCGCGGGCCTTCTCCCACGGGGTGTGGGGAGCGTGGTCGGTAACGATAGCGTCGACGGTACCGTCGATGACACCCTGACGGATGGCCTCGGCATCCTCGTCGGTGCGCAGCGGCGGATTGACCTTGAGCGAGGTGTTGTAGGTCTCGTCCAGGTCGTTCTCGGTCAGGAACATGTGGTGCGGGGTGGCCTCGCAGGTCACCTGGACACCGGCAGCCTTACCGGCACGCACGAGCTCCAGGCCATGAGCGGTGGAGATGTGCTGGATGTGCAGCTTGGCACCGGTCAGCTTGGCAATCTCGATGTCGCGGGCAATCTGAAGCTCCTCGCCGGCGGCCGGCCAACCCTCGAGGGCCAGACGGGTCGAGACCTTGCCCTCGTTGATCTGGCCGTGGCCGACCAGATCCTCGTCCTGGCAGTGGCTCATAAAGACCTTGCCGAACATCTTGCCGTAGTCCATGCAGCGACGGAGCATGCCCGCGCCCTGCACGCCGCGACCATCGTCGGTGAAGGCGACGGCGCCGTGGGCGACCATATCGCCCATCTCGGACATGGCCTCGCCCTTAAGACCGCGGGTCATGGCGCCCGACGGATAGACGCGGCAGTGGCCGACCTCGGCAGCGCGGGACTTGACGAACTCCACGACGGTGCCGTTATCGGTGACGGGATCGGTGTTGGGCATGGCGCACACGCCGGTGAAGCCGCCCTTGGCAGCAGCGCGGGTGCCGCTCTCGATGTCCTCTTTGACCTCATAGCCAGGCTCGCGCAGATGCACGTGCATATCCACCAGGCCGGGGACGAGATACTTGCCGGAAAGGTCGCGGACCTCGGCTCCCTCGGCGGCGAGGTTCTCGCCGACCTCGGCGATCTTGTCACCGTCGATCAGGACGTCGACGACACCGTCAAGCTCGACGGACGGATCGACGACGTGGGCATTCTTAAGAAGCAAGGCCATTATCGGCACCTCCAAGCAGCAGATACAGGATAGCCATACGCACGCAGATACCGGCGTAGACCTGCTCCAGGATGACGGAGCGTTGCGGGTGGTCGGCCATATAGGAGTCGAACTCAACGCCGCGGTTGATGGGGCCCGGGTGGCAGATAATCGCATCGGGCTTCATGAGCTTCTCGCGGTCCTTGGTCAGACCGAAGAGCTTGTGGTACTCGCGAATCGTGGGGAACGGTGCGCCCTCGAGGCGCTCCTGCTGCACGCGCAACATGTAGACGACGTCCAGCTCGGGCAGGACGGAATCGAGGTCGCTCGTCACGTGGTCGCAGCCCAGGACCTCGGGCGCCGGCGGCAGCAGCGTGCCGGGGGCGACGGCGTAGGTCTCGCAGCCCATGATCTTAAGTGCGGGGATCAGCGAGCCGCACACGCGGGAGTGCGCGATATCGCCGACGACGGCGACCTTCAGACCGTGGAAGTCACCCTTGTGCTCCCAGATGGTGTACAGGTCGAGCAGGGCCTGCGTGGGGTGGTTGTGCTTGCCGTCGCCGGCGCAGATGACGCTCGCGGGCGAGTTCTGCGTGACGATGTAGGGAGCACCGGCGTGCTTATCGCGAACGACGATGCAATCAATCTTGTAGGCGTTGAGGGTCTCGACGGTGTCGACGAGGCTCTCGCCCTTGACCGTGGAGGTCGAGGAGCCGCCAAAGTTGAGGCTGTCGGCCGAAAGGCGCTTCTCGGCGAGCTCGAAGGAGCTGCGGGTGCGCGTCGAGGGCTCGTTGAACATGTTGACGATGGTCTTGCCCTTGAGCGTGGGGACCTTCTTGATCGCACGCTCGTTGACCTCAGAGAACGCCTTGGCGGTCTCGAGGATGAGCTTGATGTCCTCTTCGGAGTACTCGGTAATGTCGATCAGGTGCTTATGGTTGAACGCCACGGTACTACTCACCTCCCAGCGGCGCGGAGCCCACGTGGGAACCCGGCGCGACGTCGTTAATCTCGACGGCGGTGTGGCCGTCGACTTCCTTCATATATAGGTGCACGTTCTCCTCATGCGACGAGGGAACGTTCTTGCCGACAAAGTCCGGCGAGATGGGGAGCTCACGGTGACCGCGGTCAACGAGGACTGCCAGCTCAATGCGGCTCGGACGGCCCAGGTCCATAACGGCGTCCAGAGCGGCGCGAATGGTACGGCCCGTATACAGGATGTCGTCCACCAAAACGACGCGCTTGCCGTCGACGCTAAAGGGAATGTTGGTGGCGTGGATCGCGGGAGCGAAATTGGTGGCGTAGTCATCGCGGTAGAAGCTGATGTCGAGGCTACCGAGCGGAACGTCGACGCCCTCGATCTCCTTGATCTCCTCGGCGAGCTTCTTTGCCAGAAGGTCGCCGCGCGTGACGATGCCGACCAGAGCGAGGTCTTCACAGCCCTCGTTGCGCTCGAGAATCTCGTGCGCAATGCGGGTCATCGCTCGATTGACGGCGGTCTCGTCCATGATGACCGCCTTGGGGGAAGTCGTGCCCATCGATCTCCTTCCTCACATGTCTTGACTGCTGACACAGTCAAAAAAATAGATGCCCGACCGCTTAAAGCGGACCAGACACCCACAGGAAAGGCTGCTCTTTGACAGCTATGTAATTCCATGTGGGTATCTCGTACCCCTTTAATGGTCAAGGGATAGTGTAGCCAACCTCAAGCTTAATTGCGAGCATAAATACAGAGCAATCCGTAAACGTGCGCAGGCGCTCCATAAACCTATATATATTTGTGGGACGAGCTTGAAAACACACGCACGAGCTGGCATAATCCCCTCTGCTGCACGCAAATCGGATCTACGTCCAGGGCCGTAGCGTGGGCACTATCGCCAAAAGAGGAATATCTCTGTGTAGATTGCGCACAGGGAGCGACTTCTGTGCTATAGTTCAGGCTTGTTTGTTAACGCGACATGTTCGTTTGTCGCCCAAGGAGGGTCAGTTATGTCCAAAGTTTGCGAAGTTTGCGGTAAGCACCCCGTTGCCGGTCGCTCCATCAGCCACTCTCACCGCGTCACCAACCGTAAGTTCCGCCCCAACATCCAGCGCGTTTACGTCGTCGTCGATGGTCACCGTCGCAAGATGAACGTTTGCTCCACCTGCCTCAAGTCCGGCAAGGTTGCGCGCTCCTAAATAAGGTCTTACCAACAAGTACCTCGGACTCTCCGGGTCAAAGACCTCGCGTTCATATAGAACTTACCAAAGGCGCCCTCCCCTAAGGAGGGCGCCTTTTTGCACTCATTGGGGACAGACTTACATGAGTGTTTTCGAGCATAGGGGCCGCATCACAAATATAAAAAAAGATCGTAGCCCAGCTGATATGCTTTGCAACTTGACCAGCAGTACGACTCGAGCGAGTCAAGCGCACCATTCACAGGATTGAGATGGATGTAATCGACCAGCTGCACCGCCTGCGTGTCCGACTCAACCGCGACCCGCGAATAGCGATTATCAAACAGTTGCCCCGTTCTCCCCGTTTTCCCATTGAAATACTCATGCAAGTCTGTCCCCAATGAGTGGGGCGATGCACTGGCAGATAGTTTTAGTTAAAACGCTTCAGTTTATTGAAGCGTTTTAGTATGCCTTTTACGGGAATCTTACCGTTCGCCGAATAATTTCTTGCTATCATGCAAGACGTAGGGTAAATCTCCGATCGCAAGGAGACACAAATGGTGAAAAAGTCACCGGAAAACACTACTCCCGCAATTGTGGACAACGTAGAGGCGCTTGAGGCTAAGCTCGCTCAGATGCGAGAGGCCCAGGCGCTTTTTGCTACGTACACGCAGGAGCAGGTCGACAAGATCTTCTATGAGGCCGCCATGGCCGCCAACAAGGCTCGTATCCCGTTGGCGAAGATGGCCATCGAGGAGACCGGCCGCGGCGTTCTTGAGGACAAGGTCATCAAGAACCACTACGCCGCAGAGTACATCTACAACGCTTACAAGAACACCAAGACCTGTGGTGTCCTGGAGCGCGACGAGGCTTATGGCATCACCAAGATCGCCGAGCCCATCGGTATCGTGGGCGCCGTCATCCCGACGACCAACCCCACCTCCACTGCGATCTTCAAGACGCTGATCAGCCTGAAGACCCGCAACGCCATCATCATCTCCCCGCACCCGGCTGCCGCCAAGTGCACCATCGCCGCCGCCAAGCTCGTGCTTGACGCCGCCGTCAAGGCCGGCGCCCCCGAGGGTATCATCGGCTGGGTCGATGTCCCCTCCATCGAGCTGACCAACATGGTCATGCGCGACGTCGACATCATCCTCGCCACCGGTGGCCCGGGCATGGTCAAGGCCGCCTACTCCTCGGGCAAGCCCGCCCTGGGCGTTGGCGCCGGTAACACCCCGGTCGTCATCGACGACACCGCCGACGTGCTGCCCGCCGTCAACTCCATCATCCACTCCAAGACCTTCGACAACGGCATGATCTGCGCTTCCGAGCAGTCCGTGACCGTCATCGACACCATCTATGACCAGGTTAAGGCCGAGTTCCAGAAGCGCGGCTGCTACTTCGTCAAGCAGGGTGCCGAGATGGAGGCCCTGCGTGCCGCCATGTTCAAGAACGGCGCCCTCGATCACCGCATTCCCGGCATGGCTGCCGCCAAGATCGCCGAGCTCGCCGGCATCGAGGTTCCCGCCAAGACCAAGATCCTGATCGCCGAGGTCACCTCCACCGACCCCGCCAAGGAAGAGTTCTCCCACGAGAAGCTCTCCCCGGTCCTGGCCATGTATCACGCCAAGGACTTCCAGGAGGCCGTCGACAAGGCCGAGCACCTGGTGCTCGCCGGTGGCCCGGGCCACACCGCCTCTCTGTACGTGCACCCCGCCCAGGCCGAGAAGATCAGTCTGTTCGAGCACGTCATGAAGGCCTGCCGTATCGTCATCAACACCCCGTCCTCGCACGGCGGCATCGGTGATCTGTACAACTTTGGCATGAAGCCGTCTCTGACCCTGGGCTGCGGCTCCTGGGGCGGCAACTCCGTCTCCGAGAACGTTGGGGTGAAGCACTTGATCAACGTTAAGACTGTGGCCGAGCGCCGTGAGAACATGCTGTGGTTCCGCGCTCCCGAGAAGGTCTACTTCAAGAAGGGTTCCACGCCCGTCGCCCTCGACGAGCTCGGTACCGTCATGGGCAAGAAGCGCGCCTTCATCGTCACCGACCAGTTCCTCTTCAAGAATGGCAACACCCGCGCCATCGAGGCCAAGCTCGACGAGATGGGCATCGCCCACGACTGCTTCTACGACGTCGAGCCCGATCCGTCGCTGCAGTGCGCACGTCGCGGCGCCAAGCAGATGGCTCTCTTTGAGCCTGACGTGATCATCGCCGTCGGCGGTGGCTCCGCTATGGACGCCGGCAAGATCATGTGGATGATGTACGAGCACCCCGAGTGCAAGTTTGAGGACATGGCCATGGACTTCATGGACATCCGCAAGCGTATCTTCACTTTCCCCGAGATGGGCAAGAAGGCCTACTTCGTCGCCGTCCCGACCTCTTCGGGTACCGGCTCCGAGTGCACGCCGTTCGCCATCATCACCGACAAGGAGACCGGCATCAAGTGGCCGCTCGCCGACTACGCGCTGCTCCCCAACATGGCTATCGTCGACGCCGACAACTGCATGACCGCCCCGCGCGGCCTGACCGCTGCCTCCGGCATCGACGTCATGACCCACGCCATCGAGTCCTACGTCTCCATCATGGCTTCCGACTACACCAAGGGCCTCTCCGAGCGCGCTGCTAAGCTCGTCTTCGAGAACCTGCCCTCCAGCTTCACGAACGGCGCCAAGGACCCGCACGCCCGCGAGGAGATGCACAACGCCTCCTGCATGGCCGGCATGGCCTTCGCCAACGCCTTCCTGGGCCTCAACCACTCCATGGCTCACAAGCTCGGCGCCTTCCATCACCTGCCCCACGGCCTCGCCAACGCCGTCATCCTGACCCGCGTTATGCGCTACAACGCCGCCGAGGCTCCCGTCAAGATGGGCACGTTCTCCCAGTATCCTTACCCCAACGCGCTGCACAACTACGCCGAGATGGCCAAGTACTGCGGCATCGAGGGCAAGGACGACAAGGAGGTCTTCGAGAACTTCATCACGAAGCTCGAGGAGCTCAAGGACTTCATCGGCGTCAAGAAGACCATCGCCGACTACGGTGTTGACGAGCAGTACTTCCTCGACACCCTCGACGAGATGACCGAGCAGGCATTCAACGACCAGTGCACCGGCGCTAACCCGCGCTACCCGCTCATGAGCGAGATCAAGGAGCTCTACCTGGACGCCTACTACGGCCGCGAGCCTCAGGACTACGCCGTCTGCTAGTTTTAGCACGGTTTTTAACGGCGGGGGTGCACGGGTGTTTCACACACCCCCGCCGTCGCTTCTATCGCATCGTTGAAAGGATGCAACCATGCTGCTACCCGATTCCAAGACCGAGCTCGTCCGCCGTGGCAACAAGGTCGTTTACGACCTGGGCGACAAGATTGTCAAGGTCTTTAACGAGACCAAGCCTGTCTCCGACGTGTTCAACGAGGCTTTGAATCTTGCCCGCATCAATGAGTGCGGCATCCGCAGCCCCAAGGCTCTCGAGGTTTCCCAGCTCGAGAACGCCAACGGCTGGGCGCTCGTGACCGAGAAGGTTCCGGGCACCACCCTTGCCGAGAAGATGACTGCCGAGCCCCAGCGCTTTGGTGAGTATCTCGAGATGTTCGTCGACCTCCAAATCGAGATCCACGGCTACACCTCCCCGCTGCTCAACCGTCAGCGCGACAAGTTCGCCCGCATGATCGACAGCCTTGATCAGCTCAATGCCACCACGCGCTACAACCTTCAGGAGCGTCTGGACGGCATGACCAAGGAGTTCAAGGTCTGCCACGGCGACTTCAACCCCTCCAACGTCATCGTCGGCGACGACGGCCAGCTCTATGTGTGCGACTGGGCACACGCCACCCAGGGCTCCCCTGCTGCCGACGTTGCCACCACCTACCTGCTCTTCGCCCTCAACAGCAAGGATCAGGCCGAGGCCTACCTGGAGCTCTACTGCGACCGCGCCGACATGCCCATGCAGGTCGTGCGTCAGTGGACGAGCATCGTCGCCGCTTCCGAGCTCGCTCGTAAGCGCAACGTGAACGATGAGTTCCTGAAGAACTGGATCGACGTCGTCGATTATCAGTAATATCTGAGCGATTTATTTCGCATCGGAGGCACAAGAAAACCCCGCAGCTCATATGGGCTGTGGGGTTTTCCTTTACCCATCGAGTTTATTCACGCAACAAAATAGACTGCTCCGCATCTCTTCCTAAGAGAGATACGGAGCAGTCCCGCAATTACATCTAATAGCAGAAACGTCGATTAACGGCGGGCCGCCTTAACAAGCTCGGCAACCTTGGCGACGACCTCGTCAATCGCCACGTCCTCGCGCTCGCCCGTGGCACGGTCCTTGAGCTCAACGGTGCCATTCTTAAGGCCACGCTTGCCAAGCACCACCTGATACGGGAATCCCATAAGGTCGTTATCGGCAAACTTAAAGCCGGGACGCTCGTCACGGTCGTCGACGACGACCTCGATTCCCTCGGCGCACAAGCCCTCGACGATTTGGTCGCAGACGGTTGCGCACTCCTCCTTCTTGGGATCGAGCGGAATCGCCGCGACCTCGTACGGGGCAACGGAGACCGGCCAGACGATGCCGTGTTCGTCGTTGTGCTGCTCCACGACGGCAGCAAGCGAGCGGGACACACCAACGCCGTAGCAACCCATGATGAGCGGCTTCTCCTTGCCGTCCTCGTCCATAAAGGTGGCACCCATGGCCTCGGAGTACTTGGTGCCCAGCTGGAACACCTGAGAGACCTCGATGCCGCGGGCAGCAGAGAGCGGCTTGCCGCAGTGCGGGCAGGGATCGCCGGCAACGACGGTGACCAGATCTGCCCACTCATCGACGGTAAAGTCGCGCTCGGGGCAGGCACCGGTAAAGTGATAATCGACCTCGTTGGCACCGCAGGCCCACTGCTTGGACTCGCGCAGGCTCTCGTCGCACACCAGACGGATGCCCTCGGGCAAGTTAACCGGTCCGATAAAGCCCTTGTGCAGACCGTAGGTCTGGAGCTCCTCGTCGGTCATCATGCGATAGCCCTTGCCAAAGACATGCTCGGCCTTGCAGTCGTTGAGCTCATGATCGCCCGGGACGATGGCCACGACGGGCTTGCCCTCGGCATCGATGAGCGCCAGGGACTTGCGCGTGCCGTTCTCGGGGAACCCAAAGAACTTAGCAACAGCCTCAATGGTGCCCATGCCCGGAGTCTCAACCTTGGTAAGCGTACCGTCACCGGGACCCTCAATCACGACGACCTTGGTGCTTGCAGCCTCATCATCGGCGGCAAAACCGCAGTCATCGCAATAGACGAGAGAAGCCTCGCCGGCGTCGGCCAAAGCCATGTACTCGACGGAGGTATCGCCACCGATCTCGCCGGAATCGGCGACAACGGGCAGGGCCTTGATATAGCAGCGATCGCAGATATTGGCGTAAGCCTGCTTCATCTTGTCGTACTCCTCCTGCAGGCTCTCCTGCGTGGCGGAGAAGCTGTAGGCGTCCTTCATGATGAACTCGCGACCGCGCATCAGGCCAAAGCGGGGACGGAACTCGTCGCGGAACTTGTCCTGGATGTGATAGAGATTCACCGGCAGCTGCTTGTAGGAACGCAGCTCATTGCGCACCAGAGCAGTCACGGTCTCCTCATGCGTGGGGCCGAGTACGAACTCGCGGCCATGACGGTCATCGAAGCGCACGAGCTCCTTGCCATAGGCGTCGATACGGCCGGACTCACGCCACAGCTCGGCATCGACCATGATGGGCATCATGAGCTCCTGGGCGCCGGCGGCGTCCATCTCGTCGCGCACGATGTTCTCAATCTTGCGGATCGAGCGCCAAGCAAGCGGCAGATAGGAATACAGGCCGGCGGCCTCCTTGCGGATCATGCCGGCACGGAGCAACAGGCGGTGGCTGGCGAGCTCAGCGTCCGCCGGATCCTCTTTAAGCGTCGGAGCATAGAGCTTAGACATATACATTGCTCGAGTCATTTACTTCTCCTCAATAAGCTTGTCGACCTCGGCCATAAGCGCGTCGACAATTTGGTCCTCAGCTACTTTACCAATGATCTGGCCATGCGAAAAGAGCAAGGCCTGACCACGTCCGCAAGCAACGCCCAGGTCGGCATCAGAAGCCTCACCGGGGCCATTAACGGCACATCCCATGACGGCAATCGAAAGCGGCGCGGCATAGTTCTTAAGCCGCTCGGTTACTTCCTCGGCGATGGGAATCAGGTTAACCTGGCAGCGGGCGCACGTGGGGCAAGAGACAATCTCGGGACCACGGCGACGCAGGCCCAGTGACTGCAAAATTCCCCAGGCGACCGGCGGCTCCTCAACCGGATCGGCCGTGAGCGACACACGCATGGTGTCGCCGATGCCTTCGGAAAGCAAGATACCCAAGCCTACAGAGCTCTTGATGGTGCCCTGAAGCTTGGTCCCCGCCTCCGTCACGCCCAGGTGGAGCGGAACATGCGGTATCTCGCGCGACAGGGCGCGATAGGTATCAAGCGTCGTCTGTACGCTATGGGCCTTGGCGGATAGCACGATGTTGGTAAACCCACGGTCCTCAAAGTGCCGCACAAAGCGCTCGCTCGACATCACGAGCTTTTCGGGCTGCGTGAGGTCGTCGCGCTCGGCAATATCTTGCTCAAGCGAGCCCGCGTTCACGCCAATGCGAATCGCGCAGCCCGCGGCACCCGCGGCATCGATGACAGCGTCAACCTTGGCCCAATCGCCGATGTTGCCGGGATTGATACGCAGCTTGGCGGCACCGGCCTCAACGGCGCCAATGGCGAGCTTATGGTTAAAGTGGATATCAGCGACAATCGGCACCGGAGACTCGGCACAGATGGTGCGGAAACCCTCAAGCGCGGCCTCGGTGGGCACGCTCACACGCACGATATCGCAGCCAGCCTGCGCCAACGCGCACACTTGCGCAAGCGTTGCCTGGGCATCAGCGGTATCGGTGCAGGTCATGGATTGGACCACCACCGGCGCGCCGCCACCGATCTGCACACCGCCCACATGCACGGGGCGCGTCAACTCGCGAGGCAAAGGATGGGATAAAGACAATCCAAACACTCCCCTACAGAATAAATCGAAGGATGTCGGAACGAAGCATATAGACAAACAGCAGCGCAAAGAGCGCGATGCCCACATAGCTCACAATCGTCTGGACCTTGAGCGGAAGCTCGCGGCCCGCAATCTTTTGAATGATCTCGATGACCAGCTTGCCGCCATCGAGTGGTGGGATGGGCAGCAGGTTCATAAAGCCAAGCGAGAACGAAATGAGCGCGGCAAACGACAGGAACGTTGCGGGGCCGGCAGCAGCAGCCTGTGAGGACATAACGCTAATACCCACGATCGAAGAAGACTGATCGAGAATCTCCATCGTATGCTGCGGCTGGAGTAGGCGCATCACGCCATCCGCCGTCTGTACAACATAGGAGAATGACAGACGCGCCGAGGTGATCGGGTCTAAACGGACCACCTGCGTAGAGGCATACACACCTAGGCGCTCGTCCTCTTTGAGCGCAACCGTGGTCGAATGCTGCTTGCCGTCACGCTCGTACTCGATGGCGATATCGTCCTTACCGGCGGCCTTGCCGATGGCATCGTAGACATCCATCCAAGTAGAACATGAGACACCGTCAACCGAAAGGATCGCATCACCGGCCTCGATACCCGCCTTGGCGGCAATAGACCCCTCGTCAACCTGACCGATCACGTTGGTATCCATCGGCACGGTGACACCCGCAATGGAATAGATGCTCATAAGGAGCAAAAAACCCGTCAAGATATTGACGATAATGCCTGCGAGCAGCATAAAGGCGCGCTTGAGAAAGCCTTGGCCAAGATAGGTGTGCGAGCGTTCTTGCGCAAGGAACTCGGCCTCGCCGCACGGCAGCTCCCACACATCGCCCTCGGCAGTCGCATGTTCGCGATCGAAACGGCGACCATCAAAGGTGGTATAGCCTGCCGTGTCTCGTGGCAACGTCTGATATTTGGTGGGATAGTAGCTCGGCGAGGGCTTCTCCCCTTCCTCATACCAGGGCGCGATGGAGCCCCAGCCCAGCAAAAGGGCGCATGCCTCGAGCACATCCTCCTCGGAAAGTTCGAGCTCGACAGCAAGGTCGGCCACGGTCACGCGACCATGACGATAGATAGCCGCGAGCACGCGATCGGCGCACGAAACATCGGTCGGATCCATACCGCAGATGGCAGCGTAGCCACCCAGCAGCAGCGGGGTCACGCCAAACTTGGTTCCAATGCGACGCGACGTGTAATGGATGTCAAAGCGGCACGGCAGACCCAAAAAGAACTCGGTCACACGGACGCCGCAGGCACGCGCCGCCAAAAAGTGGCCGCCCTCGTGCAAAAACACGAGGACGGAAAGCATCAGCAGGCCCCAAAAGACCGATGAGAGAACGCTCAGAACAGTATCCATAAAACGAAAAAGCAATCCTTATGGGTTAGGAACGGGTTGCGGCGAGCACCTGCGCAGCCTTTTCACGCGCCCACGCATCGATGTCGCGAAGCTGCTCAAACGAATCGACCGCCTGCATATCGTGGGCGTCCATGCAGGATTCCACAATGCGATCGATATCGGTAAAGCTGCAGCCATCGTGCAGGAAGGCATCGACGGCAACCTCGTTGGCGGCATTGAGCACGCACGGCATGGTGCCACCCGTCTTGCCGGCACGCTCGGCCAGTGCCAGACAGCGGAAGGTATCCATGTCGGCAGCATCAAACGTGAGCTGCCCCAGCTCGCGGAAATCGATACGAGGCGCCGGGGTATCCCAACGCTCGGGATACGAGAACGCGAACTGGATGGGAATACGCATGTCGGATGCACCGAGATGCGCCATCACGGAGCCGTCGGCGAACTCGACCATAGAGTGAATCTTGGACTGACGCTGCACGACCACGTTAATGAAATCGAGGTCGCAGTTAAACAGATGCATGGCCTCAATGCGCTCCAGGCCCTTGTTCATGAGGGTGGCGGAGTCAATGGTGATCTTGGCACCCATGGCCCACGTGGGATGCGCGAGGGCATCGGCACGCGTCACGCGATCGAGCTCGTCGCGCGTGCGGCCAAAGAACGGACCGCCCGAGCAGGTGAGCCAAATGCAGTGGGCCTCGCGCGGGTTCTCCCCCAGATAGCACTGGTAGATGGCGGAATGCTCAGAGTCGACCGGAATAAGCTGGCCCGGTTGTGCCAACGGCATAAGCAAGTCGCCACCGACGACGAGGGACTCCTTGTTGGCAAGGGCAAGGCGCTTATTCGAGGTCAAGGCCGCATGGCTCGCCTCGAGACCGGCGGCGCCCACAATAGCGACGAGCACGCAGTCGACATCGTCGCGACGCGCGAGCTCGCAAACCGCCTGCGCGCCAACGCCGAGCTTCGTTCCCTCGGGCAACTCCTGCAGCACGGCGTCATCGCCATGATCGACATCGGCCACGGCAACCGCCGGAACCGAGAACTTGCGGGCAGCGGCAACGAGCTCGGAGGTACTGGAGTTAACGGACAGCGCCGTCACCTGCAGGCGATCGGCATGCTGGCGGCACACATCGAGCGCCTGGGTGCCGATAGAGCCTGTACAGCCCAGGATGGCAACGCGAAGGCGTCCATCGGGGCCATACGTCGTCTGGAAGGACATTACAGCACGCCTCCGATCATCAGCAACAGCTGCGCGGTGATGCAGCCGAAGATAAGCGAATCGCTACGATCGAGCATGCCGCCGTGGCCCGGGATAAGGTTGCCGGAATCTTTGACGCCCACACCGCGCTTGATGCGCGACTCGATAAGGTCGCCGATAACGCCCAGAATGGACACGACCACGCCGCACAGCAGCGCATAGGGCAGGCTGAGCTTGTAGAAGTGCGTAGCCCACAGGATAAGCCAAATCAAAACCGAGCCCAAGATGCCGCCGGCAAACCCCTCCCAGCTCTTTTTGGGAGAGATTTTGGGAACCATCTTGTGCTTGCCGATACGGCTGCCCACGATGTAGGCAAACGAATCGGAGACCCAAAGGGACGCGCAAACGCCCACTGAAAGCAGGGCGCCGGCAAAACCGGGCACGGCATCGCGCAGCAGCACGATAGCCGACAGCATAAAGCCAGTGTAGATGGGACCCATGAGCGTCACGGCCACATCAGAGATGCGGGTACGCGGCGACCAGACATACCAAATGCCCACAGTGAGCATCAAGGCAAAAAGCAGGGCATTCAGCAACATCGAATCGCCCAACGCCGACAGCGGAAAGAGTACGGCGGCAGCGATACCCATGCGCTCGTTAGCCATCTTGCCATCGAGCCTTGTCATACGGAAAAACTCATAGCAGCACAGACCGCTCATGACAGAAACAAAGATGGCCGTGGGCACGATACCCAAAACCAGGCACAGGATAAAGACAACGGCGTAGACGATACCGGCGGCGGCACGGGTAATAAAGCCCGCCAGCCACGAACCGGTGCCGCTCTTCGCTGCAGGCGCTCCCGCAGTGGCAGCTTTGCGCGCAGGCGTCTTGGGAGCAGATGCCTTGGGACGATCGGACACGATTAAGCCTCCTCGGTCTTGCTCAGTCCACCAAACCTACGGTCACGGCCCTGATAGGCCAAAATGGCGTCGACAAGGCCCCAACGATCAAAGTCGGGCCAATAGGTATCGGTGACGTAGAACTCGGAATAAGCCACCTGCCACAGCAGATAGTTCGAAAGGCGCAGCTCACCAGAGGTGCGAATCACAAGCTCAGGATCGGGAAGGCCGGCAGTATAGAGGTGGGAAGCCACCATGTCGTCATCAATTGCGGCAGGATCGATCTTACCGGCGGCAGCGTCGAGTGCAATCTGACGGACAGCGCGGGTAATCTCGGCACGCGCGCCGTAGTTGACGGCAAGCGCCAGCGTCATGCCGGTGTGATCGGCGCACTCGGCAAGACCGCGTTCAAAAACGTCGCGGGTCTTCTTGGGCAGCGCGGAAATGTCGCCCAAAAAGACAACGCGCACGTTTTCGCGCTTCAGAAGAGGCAGCTCGTCGATAAACGTCTTGGCAAACAGATGCATCAAGACGTTGACCTCATGCTGCGGACGGTTCCAGTTTTCGGTAGAAAACGCATAGGCAGAAAGCACGTCGACGCCCAGGCGCACGCAGGCGGTAATGATCTCGCGCAGCGAGAGGATACCTGCCTTATGACCCTCGGTGCGTGCAAGACCGCGCGACGTGGCCCAACGACCGTTGCCGTCCATGATGCACGAGATATGGTGCGGAATGTTATTGAGGTCAAGGTCGGAAAAACCGACGCCCGCAGGGGCGTCGGCAAAGTACTCGACCAGTTTATGCTCGTCGTATTGCACCTTAGATCTCCATGACCTCGGCTTCTTTTTCCTTCAGAAGCTCCTCGACCTTGGCGACATACTCATCGGTGTGCTTCTGGACCTTGGCCTGCTCGCGACGGACATCGTCCTCGGTGAGCTCCTCATCGCGCTCGAGCTTATTGTTGAAGTCGCGACGGATGTTACGGATAGACACCTTGGCCTGCTCGGCGTACTCGCGGCACTCCTTGACGAGTTCGCGACGGCGCTCCTCAGTGGGCGCCGGGAACGGCAGACGAACGACGGTGCCATCAGAGTTGGGGGTAATGCCCAGATCGGAAGCGCCGATGGCCTTGACGATAGCGTTGATGAGCGCCTTGTCCCACGGCTCGATGAGCAGCATGTGAGCCTCGGGGGTCTTGACGGCGGCAACCTGCGTGACCGGCGTGGGGACACCGTAATAATCAACGGTGATGTCGGACAGAATGTTGGCGTTGGCGCGACCGGTACGGACCTTGGAGAAGTTATGCTTGAGGGACTCGAGCGACTTGTCCATATGGGCGGTGATGTTCTCTGCCATGCTTAATCCTCCTGATAGACGAGCGTGCCGACGGGCTCACCCGAAAGCGCGCGCTTGACGGTGTCCTCGCCATCGATGTTGAGGACCAAAATCGGCATACGGTTATCCTGGCACAGTGCCGTAGCCGTGGAATCCATAACCTGCAGGCCGCGGACGAGAACCTCGTGATAGGTAATCTTGTCAAAACGGACGGCATCGGCGCACTTGACGGGATCCTTGTCGTAGATGCCGTCGACCTTGGTGGCTTTAATCAGAATCTCGGCGCCGATCTCGCACGCACGAAGAGCCGCGGCGGTGTCGGTCGTAAAGTACGGATTGCCCGAACCGGCAGCGAAGATGACGACGTTGCCCTTGGACAGATGGTTGATAGCGCGACGGCGAATATAGGGCTCGCAGATCTCGTTCATCTGGATAGCGCTCATCACGCGGCAGGGAACATCGTTATGCTCGAAGGCATCCTGCAGGGCGAGCGCGTTCATAACGGTTGCCAGCATGCCCATGTAGTCGGCCTGAGCACGCTCCATGCCACCAGCAGCGCCTGCCATGCCGCGGAAAATATTGCCGCCGCCGACAACGACGCCGACCTCATGGCCAACGGCGAGCAGCTCCTTGACCTGCTTGGCAAGATGGTCGGTAACCTTGGGGTCGATGCCATATTGGCCGTCGCCCATCAGTGCTTCGCCGGAAAGCTTAAGAAGCACGCGTTTATATCGGATGTCGGACAAAGCGATCCTCCTTTAATTAGACTCTCAATATGATATCAAAGGCTCTGATAAGAGCCATGAAAAAGCAGGCTGTGAGTAAAACCCACAGCCTGCTCATTACCAGCTACAAGAGCTTATTTACTCGCCACGGACCAGACGGTCAAAGGCAACGACGGTAATGGTGTCGCCGAGATCCTTGGAGACCTGCTCAGCGTACTTCTTGATGGTGAGGGAGCTGTCCTTGATGAACTCCTGCTCGGTGAGCACGGACTGCTTGTAGAACTTCTCCAGACGGCCAACAGCCATCTTCTCCTGGATAGCCTCGGGCTTGCCGGACTCGGCAGCCTGGGCCATGTAGATCTGCTTCTCGTGCTCGACGGTCTCGGCCGGAACCTGATCGCGGGTAGCGCAGATCGGAGCGACGGCGGCAACCTGAAGGGCAACGTCGTGAGCGAAGGTCTTGAAGGACTCAGCCTGAGCGGTCTCGGCCTTCTCGAAGGCGAACTCGACGAGGACGCCGATCTTACCACCCATGTGGATGTAAGAAGCGAGCGCGCCGTTCTCGGCCTTGCGGGCAGCGAAGCGGGAGATCTTCATGTTCTCGCCCATGATGTGAATCATCTCGGTGAGCTCGGAGGAAACGGTCTCCTCGCCCATCGGCTTCTCGAGCAGAGCGTCGACGTCAGCAGGCTCGGTGGTAGCGACAACCTCAGCGACCTTAGAAGCAAAGCCGGTGAACTTGGCGTTGGAGCCAACGAAGTCGGTCTCGCAGGAGAGCTCGAGCAGAGCGCCGGTCTTGCCATCCTCGGAGACGAACGCGGCGACAGCGCCCTCGTTGGTCTCACGGCCAGCCTTCTTGGCAGCCTTGGCAAGGCCGTTCTTACGCAGAACGTCGACAGCGGCGTCCATGTCGCCGTCAGCCTCGACGAGAGCCTTCTTGCACTCCATCATCGGGGAGTCGGTCATCTCGCGGAGCTGCTTGACCATAGCGGCGGTAATCTGGGCCATTGTGGTTCCTTTCAAAGAGATGAAAAAGAATTAACTAAGACTGATTTACTCGGCCTTGGGCTCAGCGGCCATCTCGGCCTCGGAGACCTGCTCCTTGCCGGAGCCAGCGAGGCAGGCGTCAGCCATGAGCTCGCACATAAGGGTGACAGCGGAGATAGCGTCATCGTTGCAGGGGATACCGTACTCGACCTCGTCGGGATCGGAGTTGGTGTCGATCAGAGCGACGACGGGGATGTTCAGGCGCTGAGCCTCCTTGATGGCGTTCTCCTCGCGCTTGGTGTCGATGACGAAGAGAGCCTGGGGCAGACCCTTCATGTCGCGGGCACCACCGAGGTTGGTCTGGAGCTTGGTGAGCTCCTTGCCGAGAACAGCCTGCTCCTTCTTGGGGAGCACTGCCATGCGGCCGTCCTCGACCATGGCCTCGAGCTCCTCCATGCGGTTGATGCGGGAGCGGATGGTGACGAAGTTGGTCAGCATGCCGCCGAGCCAACGCTGGTTGATGTAAGGCATGTTGGCGCGCTCAGCAGCGTTCTTGACGGCCTCCTGAGCCTGCTTCTTGGTGCCGACGAACAGCACGTTGCCGCCCTTGGCGACGTTCTTGACGAAGGTGTAGGCCTGGTCGGCGTCGAGGATAGTCTGCTTGAGGTCGAGGATGTAGATGCCGTTGCGCTCACCGAAGATGAACGGCTTCATCTTGGGGTTCCAGCGACGGGTCTGGTGACCGAAGTGGCAGCCGGCCTCGAGCAGGGTGCGGATATTAATCTTGGTAGCCATGTTAAACCTCCTGTGGTTTGCCTCCGCGCGGGGTCATCCTCCAAAACCAACCCGGACATGTGCTACCAAAGCCCGGGCACCACGGTATGAAGTAGCCGCGCGTGCGTGATAAAAACCTGTTGCCGTGAAGCAACCCGATGAATGATAGCAGGAATGCATCTTCCTGCCAACCCGCAATCAAAACCACACACCTGAGCGCGGCGCGGGACGTCCCAGCCACTATTCGCCGCGGGGATGGGCTTGAGCCACAGCCCGCTTAAGCCGATCGGGTGTGAGATGCGTGTAGATCTGCGTCGTGGACAGGCTCGCATGACCCAGCAGCTCTTGAACCGAGCGCAGGTCCGCGCCGCCCTCGAGCAAGTCGGTCGCAAAGGTATGGCGCATCGCATGCGGGGCGATGTCGGCCGGAATGCCGGCGAGCGTCGCCAGCATATGAAACCGCCGCCTGAGCATGGCGGCACTCATGCGATTACCGCGCGCCGATATAAGCAGCGGATGCGGCCCGGTAGCGGGGTCACGACGCTTTGCCTGAGCGAGCAACTCCGGCCTCCCCTCCTCAATATAGAGACGCGTCGCCTCGAGCGCACGACGATACAGAGGGACGATACGTTCTTTGCTCCCCTTGCCCCACAGGCGCAGCGTACGTTCGGACCACGCAATGGACTCCACATTGAGTGCTGCGAGCTCAGAGATACGGGCGCCCGAGGCATAGAGCAGCTCGAGCATCGCCGCATCGCGCAGTCCCGCGGGTGTTGAGGTATCAGGCGTCTTGAGCAGCGCCTCCACCTGTTGGGTCGTCAGCACACCGGGTAGATCGCGCGGGAGCTTGGGCGAGGAAATTGCCGAGACCACATCGCCCTCCACGACCCCCTCGGCAGCCATCCATCGATAGAGCGATCGGATAGCCGACAGATGCGCCGCAAGCGTTCGGGGAGCCACCTGCTCACGCGAAAGCTCGGCAAGATAGCGGCGAATGGTGCGCACGTCGGCAGCGAAAGCATCGATATCCTCGCGCTCGCACCAGGCAGCAAAGCGCTCCAGCCTCGAGCCGTAGGCCGTCACCGTGTTGGGAGAAAGTCCCTCGACACGTGAGATATAGGCGATAAACGAGTCGACGGTGTCGTACAGGTCAAAGGCTATGACCGGTCGCCTCCAAACAGATCAGGACGAGTGGCCAGATAGGCATCAAGGGCCTCGAGCGCACGGTCCGCATAGGCCTGGTAGCGGTCGCGCTTGCTGCGGCGCTTACCATCCTCGAGT
The DNA here is from genome assembly GCF_040093305.1 of Collinsella sp. CLA-AA-H302. NCBI lineage: Bacteria > Bacillati > Actinomycetota > Coriobacteriia > Coriobacteriales > Coriobacteriaceae > Collinsella > Collinsella sp. CLA-AA-H302. The sequence goes on along the minus strand of NZ_JBBNJW010000006.1, from coordinate 87,285 downwards.
GGCGGCACCAGGCCAAAGTTGACATGCATAGGCTGATAGCCCACGGTGGCAGGATCGGTCGCATAGCCCACGAGCGCACCCAGGGCGCCCACGCGCGGCAACTCGACGCCCGCGACACCGATAGCCTCGGCATAGGTGTTGAGCGCCGCGAGCAGACCGGTCGCCACGGCTTCCATGTACCCCTCGGTGCCGGTGATCTGACCGGCCAGGCGCACGCCGGTACCGGGCACGGCAAAGGTGCCATCGAGCACGTGCGGGGCGTCGACAAAGGTATTGCGGTGCATGACACCGTAGCGGAAGAACTCAGCGTTCTCCAGGCCCGGCACCATATGGAAGACGCGCTTCTGCTCGCCAAAGGTCAGGTTTGTCTGGAAGCCCACCAGGTTATAGGCGGTCTTCTCCTTGTTCTCGGCACGCAGCTGAATCGCCGCCCAGGGGCGACGTCCGGTACGCGGGTCGGTGAGGCCGACGGGCTTCATGGCGCCAAAGCGAATGGCGTCCTTGCCGGTGCGCGCAACTTCCTCGGCAGGCTGGCAGGCCTGGAACAGATCGCCGCCCTCAAAGTCTTTGAGCACCACGCGGTCGGCCGTGGTAAGTGCCTCGATAAAGGCCTCGTACTCCTCCTTGTTGAGCGGAGCGTTGAGATAGTCGCCGCTCCCCTGCTCCTCGTAGCGCGACTGCGAAAACAGCACGTCCATATCGAGCGTGGAGGCATCGACGATCGGCGCCGCGGCATCGAAGAACGCAAGGGCGTCGCCACCGACGAGCTTCATGACCTCTTCGCTCAGCGCCGGTGAACACAGCGGGCCCGCGGCAATGACCACGTGGCCCTCGGGAATCTGCGTGACCTCGCCGTGCACGACCTCGATATTGGGACGGGCGGCAACCTCGGCCTCGACAAGCTCGGAAAACTTGACGCGGTCGACCGCCAGGGCACCGCCAGCGGGAACAGCCGCGCGATGGGCGCAATCGAGCAGGACTGAACCCATGCGCTCAAGCTCGGCCTTCAGCAAACCAGCCGCGGAATCCGGACGGGTCGACTTAAACGAATTGGAGCAGACGAGCTCTGCCAAGTGATCGGTATGGTGAGCCGGGGAGCTCACCTGGGGGCGCATCTCGCACAGCTTAACGGCAAAACCGCGGTCTGCCAGCTGGATCGCGCATTCCGAACCCGCCAGACCGCCACCGATAACCGTCACCTGATCAAACAGCATCTGCAAACACCTTTCTAATTGACATGTTTTCCATTGTGACCGAAGGGTGTCTGGGCGTGAAGGGCAAACTTGGAGGGCGCATACCTTCCATCCATCATGCGATCGATAAGGCCCTCGAGTTCAAGCGAACCCAAGAGTTTGAGTACGCCGACGGCATCGAGCGAGACGAGCGCCGCGATGTCGTTGACCTTGAGCGGAGAGGCGATGAGCGCATGCATCACGGTCTGCTGTGTTGGATCCAGGTCGGCAATGCCGGGAGCATCGGGGCGCGAGTAGCGCAGGGTGCCGTAGATGCGTGAGATAGCCATCTCGATAGATTCCTCGTCGATGATGCAGCAAGCACCGTTCGCAATGAGGTAATTCGTGCCACGCGACTCGGGCGATAGGATCGACCCCGGCACGACAAGAAGTTCGCGCCCCAAATCCATAGCAGCCTCGGCTGTAGAAAACGTCCCGGAAGGCATACCCGCCTCGGATACAAAGAGGGCTTGCGACAGGGCCGCGATCACGCGATTGCGGCGCGGAAAGGCAAACTTGCGCGGACCCATGCCCCACGGAGAGATCGACACGACCGCGCCACCCGTATCGAGCGTGCGCATAATAAGCCCCGCGCTCGAACGCGGGTAGACCACGTCGGCGCCCGTCCCCAGCACCACGACGTGTTTGCCGCCGGCGTTGACCGCAGCCCAACCCGAGGCCTGGTCACAACCGACCGCGCCGCCCGAAACTACCGTCACTCCCGCCTCGACCGCCACCTTTGCCGCAAGCTCTGCCACGGCAAGACCATACGGCGAGGCCTTGCGCGCGCCGATGATGGAGAGCGCGGGCGTCGAAAGCACCTCGGGGTTGCCGCGCACATAGAGCGTCTGGGGTACATCAGAAAGCTCCAAAACGGTCTCGGGATACAACGCATCACCTGGATGCAGCTCGTAGGTCCCCTCGGCCATCATTGGTCCCTCCTTCCCTGGTACACCGCTGCCTCAAGCACGTGGTCCTGCGTCACCTGCTCGCTCTCGGCGACGTCGGCGATTGTACGCGCGATACGCACCAGTCGCACGATGCCGCGACCCGTGAGATGTGTGCGCTTCGACAGGCCGAGCACACACTTCTCCGCCGCATCATCGAGCTCAAAGGTCGAAACGACGCCGTCAATGGACCGTGTCTCGTCATCCTCGGCCTCGGCATCCGCATCGTCCATACGGGATTCGCGCCAGGCGCGAAAAGCGCGACCGCGCACAACGTAGTCACGTAACTCGGCAGACGACATACCCTCCGCACCCTCGATAATCACTTGGGGGTCGGGACGGGTCACATCGATCATCATGTCGATACGGTCGGCCAAAGGACCGCGCAGTTTAGACCGATAGCGCTCGACCATCGCCGCCGAGCAGCGACACGGTACCTCGCGATCGCCCAAAAAACCGCAGGGGCAGGGATTGCTCGCAGCCAGCAGCTGAAAGCGCGACGGGAAGGTAAAGGCCCCGTCGACGCGCACGATCCTCACATAGCCGCGTTCGATGGGCTGACGCAGCGTCTGCAGCACACCCGTGGGAAACTCAGCAAGCTCGTCCAAAAAGAGCACGCCGCCATGAGCCAGGCTGATCTCACCCGGATGCACCGGGCGCCCTCCGCCAATGAGGCCAGCCGTTGATATGCTGTGATGGGGACTTCGAAACGGCCGATGACCTGCCAATAAGCCATCGATGTTCTCACCCAAAACCGAATGGATGCACAGCGCCTCCTGTTGATCCTCAACGGAAAGCTCGGGCAGGATGCCGGTCATACGACGGGCGAGCATCGTCTTGCCCGATCCCGGGGACCCGATCATAAGCAAACCGAGCTCGCCGGCGGCCGCAAGCGCCATGCCGCGTTTAGCGACTTCCTGCCCTAGCACATCGGCATAGTCGAGTTCGGGCTCAAAGGTCGCCTCAACACCCTCGGAATCCAGATAATGACGCACGGCATCGCCCATGCCGCGAGCAAGCTGAGACAAATGATCGATAAATCCGCAATCCACGCCCGCAAGCGGCACATGCTGATCGGACCAGCCGGCGATAAAGGACAGCCCCATATCACGTGCCAATAGCTGAAACGCCACCTCGCCCTTGACGGGAAGCACCGTACCGTCCAAGCCGAGCTCGCCGGCGATAAGGCAGCGATCGAGGTTGTCACGGGGAATCTGCCCATCGGCCGCCAGAACCGCGATGGCGATGGGCAGATCAAAGCCGCTACCGTTCTTGCGAATATCGCCGGGCGCTAGGTTGACCGTAATGCCCGAGCGTGGGATCTCGAACCCGGCGGAGCGCATCGCGCAGCGAATACGACCGCGTGACTCCATCACCTCCATACTCGGAATGCCGAGCATTTGGATGCCCGGAACACCACCTGCAAGCGAGACCTCGACCGTGACGTGAATCGCCTCGACGCCACGGATGCAGGCCGCGTGAACGGCAAACGTCTCGAACGCCATCACGACACCTGCCAATCGAACGCGTTGTACTGATGCTCGATCTCGGCGATATGCCCGCCACGAATGGTGACGCCCACGGCATCGAAGCGAATCGCCTTGAGCGGATAATGCTCCATGAGATAGCAACTTGCGATGCGGCGGTAGCGGCGTTGCTTTTGGGCGTCCACGGCCTCCTCGGGAAAGACCCGCGTGCTGCAATCCAGTGCGACGCGTCTGGTCTTGACCTCGGCCATCACCACGACATCGTCGAGCTCATCGAGCAGCACCAGATCGGCCTCGCCCTCGGTGCAACGATAACCCTGCTCCAGCAAGGTGTAGCCGCGCTCGTTAAAGTAGTCGATGGTGATCAGCTCGCCCAGCATGCCCAGCTCGCGGGGACTGAGTCCCTTGATAAACTCGGGCGTCATCGCCCCGCAGTCGAGCTCGCCGTTTTCCCAACGCTCCTTGAGCTGCTGCGTCTTGCTCTTTTTGCTTGCGGCACTCATGGGGTCTCCTTTCCCGCACGCTGCATTGCCCCGATGATGAGGGCACCTTTCATGCGGGTAAGTACCGGAAGCAAACCAAAAGCTGACCAAATGCCGTCAAAAAACGGGCCGTACGCAGCAATGGTGTTGCATACGGCCCGCTACCAGCAGGTTTATAGAACTTTTAAGGTCCCTATCTCCACAATTGGCCTAGAAAAGGCGCTCAGTCTGCAGAAAGTTTCCGCAAAAGCTCACGCGGTGCAGCGGACAAAGTCCATGTTTGCGAATGGCCTCGATATGCTCGGGGCTCGCATAGCCCTTCGACTCGGCCAGATGGTACTCGGGGTACTCGGCGTCGTACTCGACCATCATCTCGTCACGCGTGACCTTTGCCATGATGGACGCCGCGGCGATGCAGGCGATCTTGGCATCGCCCTTCACCACATCGCGCTCGTTAGGAACGGCGCCCAAGGGGTTGCCATCCATGAGGACGCAGTCGGGTTCAAGTCCCGTATCGGCCACGGCGCCCGCAACGGCGGTACGGATAGCACGGGCCATGCCCATTTCATCGATATCCTTCGGCGCGATATGGCAAAAACCGATTGCCGTCGCCACCTCGGAAATCTTCACCGAGAGCAACTCGCGGCGCGCCGGCGTGAGCTTTTTGGAATCGTTGATGCCCCAGACGCGCGGCTCCATAGGAAGGCAGACGGCGCATACCGTCAAAGGACCGGCCACCGATCCGCGACCCACCTCGTCGACACCAACGACCACCCCATTGCCGCCAAGCTCATGCATAAGCTCGTACATGTCATTGACGCGCTCGCGCTCGGCAAGTTCCTTGGCATGGCGCTTAAGAGCACGCTCGCAAGCCTTGATCACCTGCTGGCGCGGGTCCTCGCGATAATGCTCCACGAGGGCGGGGATCTCCTCAAACGTTGCGCTCGCCAGCTCTCCGGCAACCTGCGATGCCGAAACCGAGCTCGTCATATTGGCCATACCAGGCCCTCCTTGCATGCAAATCAGATAAAAAGAAGGGCCACCCGAAGGTGACCCTTGTGTCCAAACGAGTGGACAGACGCTGCGATCTTCTTAGCGCTTCTCGGGGATGCGAGCAGCCTTGCCCACCTTGTCGCGGAGGTAGTACAGCTTGGCGCGACGGACGCGACCATGACGAACGACCTCGAGCTTGGCGATCTTGGGGCTGTGAAGCGGGAAGGTACGCTCAACACCGACACCGAAGGACATCTTGCGGACGGTGAAGGTCTCGCGGGCACCGGCGCCGGCCATGCGGATGACGTCACCCTGGAAGACCTGGATGCGCTCGCGGTCGCCTTCCTTAATGCGGTAGTGAACCTTGACGTTGTCGGCGACGCGAACCTGAGGAATGTCCTCGCGGATCTGCTGACGCTCGATTGCGCGGATGTAATCCATGTGCAATTCCTTACTCTTCTAGAGGTGCCGTACCACCTTGGCCGGCACGTAGTTGAACAAACGTATTCGAGTATACACGCGCGGGTTTCTGCTGCAAGAACAATTTTTTACGCAGACAAAAAGACAAAACCCGCACATGATAACCGCCCGCCTCACGAATGAGACGGGCGGTATGAAGGGGCGCTACGCTAGGCGTCGATGCGCAGGGGGCTAGGCGGAACGCTTGGCCTCGAGCTTGGCCTGGGCGGCAGCCAGACGTGCGAGGGGCACACGATAGGGCGAGCAGGACACGTAGTCCACGTCGGCCACGTTAAACAGGCCCTTGATGGACTTGGGGTCGCCGCCGTGTTCGCCGCACACGCCAAAGTGCATGTCGGGATTGATGGCGCGGCCCTTCTCGACGGCCATGCGCACGAGCTCGAGAACCGCCGTGTCGATGGTCTCGAAGGGGTTGTCCTTCAGGATCTTCTTGTGCAGGTACAGCGGGATGAACTTGGCCTCGGCATCATCGCGCGAGAAGCCAAAAGTCGTCTGGGTGAGGTCGTTGGTGCCAAAGCAGAAGAAATCTGCGTGCTGGGCGATCTCGTCGGCGACCATGCAGGCGCGCGGCAGCTCGAGCATCGTGCCCACGGGAATGTTGAGCTCGACACCTTCCTCGGAGGAAACCTCGGCGATGACACGCTCAATGACCTCGCGGGTCTGGACATGCTCTGCCGTGATGGAAACGAGCGGCACCATGATCTCGGGGCGTGAGTCGACGCCCTCCTTGATAAGGCGGGCAGCAGCCGTGGCAACGGCGCGAACCTGCATGAGAGGCAGATCGCTAAAGACGACGGACAGGCGCACACCACGCAGGCCCAGCATGGGGTTGGACTCGACCATGCTGTCAATGCGACGCAGGCGGGTGCGCAGGGCGGCAAGCTCTTCCTCGCTGGCGCCAGCGGCTTCCTTCTTGGTGATGGCGACCTCGAGCTCGCGAGGATCATCCAGGAACTCATGAAGTGGCGGATCGAGCAGGCGAACGACCACATCGCGACCGGACATGGTCTTGAACATCGCCAGGAAGTCCTCGGTCTGGACCTTGAGCAGGTTGGCCAGGGCCTGCTGCTTTACGGCCTCGTCATCGGACAGGATAAAGCTCTGGATGATGTTCTTGCGGTCGCCCAGGAACATATGCTCGGTGCGGCACAGGCCGATGGCTTCGGCGCCAAACTCAAGCGCGAGTGCAGCATCCTCGGGGTTGTCGGCGTTGACGCGCACGTGGTTGGCGTGGCCGCAGGTCTCGTCCAGACGGATCTCGTCGGCCCAGGACAGGATGGTGTCCAAGTCGCCGGTGAGCTCTGCAGAGACCAAGTCGACCGCGCCGTCAACGACGATACCCTGGGTGCCGTCGATGGAGATGACATCGCCCTCGCGCAGCACGCGGTCGCTGCCCTCGATGCGCACGACCTTCTCTGCCGCGTCAATGTGGAAGCGCTCAACGCCGCAAACGCAGGGCGTACCCATGCCGCGGGCGATAACGGCGGCATGGCTCGTCTTGCCACCGTGGCTGGTCAGGATGCCCTCGGCGGCGACCATGCCCTTCAGGTCGTCGGGGTTGGTCTCCCAACGAACCAGAATGACCTTGTGACCCTCGGCGGAACGCGCGACGGCGTCGTCACTCGAGAACACGACCTCACCCACGGCGGCACCGGGGCTGGCGTTAAGGCCGCTGGCCAGGGCCTCGTACTTCTTGGAGGCGTCGAACTGCGGGTGCAGGAGCTGATCGAGCTGCGCGGGATCGATGCGGCTCACGGCCTCCTCGCGGGTGATGAGGCCCTCCTCGACCATTTCGATAGCAATGCGCAGGGCGGCAGTGGCGGTGCGCTTGCCCACGCGGGTCTGGAGCATCCAGAGCTTGCCCTGCTCGATGGTAAACTCGATATCGCACATATCGCGGTAATGATCCTCGAGCGTCAGGAACACGCGCTCGAGCTCCTCGCCTGCGGACTCGAGGCCCGGGGTGGTCTTGAGGTCGGCGATGGGCTCGGTGTTTCGGATGCCGGCGACGACGTCCTCGCCCTGGGCATTCACCAAAAAGTCGCCATAGAACTCCTTGGTGCCGTCGGCCGGGTTGCGCGTAAAGGCGACGCCGGTCGCAGAGGTCTCGCCCTTGTTGCCAAAGGCCATGGCCTGGACGTTGACGGCGGTGCCGAGCTCGTCGGAAATGCCGTGCTGCTTGCGGTAGATGCAGGCGCGCTCGTTCATCCAGCTGCCAAAGACGGCCTGGATGGCAAGGCGCAGCTGGAGCTCCGGATCGTGCGGGAAAACGGGCTTACCGTCGGCGACCTCGAGCTCGGGATACAGGGTCGCCTCGACGTTCTCGGAGAAGATGCCCTTAAAGGTCTCGACGAGCTCCTGCAGGTCCTCGGCCGAAAGCTCGGAATCGACACGAACGCCGGCGACCAGGCGGGCCTGGGTCAGGGCGTTCTCGAATAGATCGGCGTCGACGCCCATGACGACGTTGGAGAACATCTGGATAAAGCGACGGTAGCTGTCCCAGGCAAAGCGCGGGTTTTGCGTCTGCGCGATAAGGCCCTGGACGGAATCGTCGTTGAGGCCCAGGTTGAGGACCGTGTCCATCATGCCGGGCATGGAGAACGGAGCGCCCGAGCGAACCGACACGAGCAGCGGATCGGAGGCATCGCCGAGTTTCTTGCCGCAACGGGCCTCGAGGTCCGCCCCAGCGGCAACGATCTCATCGAGTGCGCCTTCGGGCCACACATTGCCGGCACCGGAGTACTCGACGCAAGTCTGGCAGGTAATGGTAAAGCCACCGGGAACCGGCAGGCCGATACGGCTCATCTCTGCAAGGTTAGCGCCCTTGCCGCCAAGCACGAAGTTCATGGACTTGTCGCCCTCAGTGACACAGGTGCCCTGGGCGTCGGTTCCAAAACGGTAAACCCTCTTGCAATCGCTCACGATACTTCCCCTTCCATGCGCTTACGCGCACGACCGTGGTAACGAATCGACCCGCCGGATGCGGGCCGTGAGGGAACTATACGGCGGGTTTTGGACAGGCTTGAGCAGAGGGTGCGCGGTTTGGTAAACGTGCTAAAACCGGCGGTAAACGGTAGGTAAAGGTGGCTACCTTATGAAGATACCACTACAAGGAAAGTGCAGGTCGGATGCGATGTATTTGCTAAATCGCTTTACCATTTATCAGCATTATTTCCAAGTATTCTCTTTGGTTAGCTAAAAGAGCCCCGTCCCAAATTAGCTACCCAAACAACCTTGTCCCAAGTGAGCTACTTTTGTTGAGCGCGGCGGGCGGCACGGCGGGCTCTTGCCTCTTGAATCTCTTCGAGGTGAGCAATGATCTCGGCAGCGCTTTCCTCGATGGCTTTGCCGTCGGTACGCACAACAAAGCAGCCTAAGCGCTTCATGAGGGCACGAGCTTCCTCAAGCTCGCTGCGCACGCTCTCAGGCTCGGCATAGGAGCCGGCAACGGCACGGGCGTAGTCATCGCACAAGCGGCTATCGCGAATCTCAGAAATAACGTCGACGGTCGAAATCAGGCCGAACAGGTGCATCGGGTCAACCTCGTAAATCGACTTGGGCGGCTCCATGCCATGCGCCAGTGGGACATTGGCGACCTTGTAGCCCTGATAGGCTAAATACATCGAAAGCGGCGTCTTGGATGTACGCGACACACCCAGCAGCACGATATCGGCACCCGACAGATCGTCGCAACCACGACCGTCATCGTGCTCAACGAAATACTCCATGGCCTCGATACGATGGAAATAGCGGTCATCGGTCTTGTGAATCACGCCCGCAACGCACTTGGGCGGCGCACCGATGAGCGACGACAGCACGGCAAGCGTCGGGCCGATCAGGTCGACCGAACGGATATGCAGCATACCCAGGTAATCGAGCACGCGGGCGCGAAGCGCCGGATCGACAATGGTATGGAACACGGCGACATCGCGATGGTCGGCATCGACGCGCGGCCCCACAAATGACTTGACCTGCTCCACGGAGGTCACCTTGGGCAGGCGCAAAACGCGAAAAGCCCCTTCATCAAATTGCCCGGACGCCGCAAGCACCACCTCACAAGCGGTATCGCCGAGCGAGTCGGAGATAACGATAACGGTGGGACGAGCGGTGACCGAGCAATCCATGCGGGGCTCCTTTTGCGCTTATGCGCAGGCTGGCTTACTTTTTGCGGGCAAGCTCACCGATGTTGGCAATGCCGGAGAAAACGGCCTCGAAGCGGTTGAGCAGCTTAAGGCGATTATCTCGAAGCTGCTCGTCCTTGTCCATGACCATGACCTCATCGAAGAAACGGTCGATGGGCGCGCGCAGGGCGGCGAGGGCGGCAAATGCGGCCGGGTAGTCCTCGGCAGCAAGGGCGGCATCGACGGCGGTCTGAGCAGCCTCGGAGGCGTCGGCGAGCGCAAGCTCGACCTCGCCCATCAGGCTGCGGTCATACTCCGCACCCAGCTCGGGCTTGGAGATATGCGCGGCGCGGGCATAGGCGGTCGCCAGGTTATCGAACGTCTCAGCGTCGTTCTTGCGGGCCTCGTCGAGCGCGGCGCAGCGGGCGAAGAAGACGGACGGGGCGATGATGTGCACCGCGGAGACGGCGGCAACGGTATCGGCCGGGATCTTTTCGTCGCGGGCCATGCTCACAAGGCGGCCATGGAAGAAGTCGCGAACCTGTTGGGCGACCTCGGCGGTGTCGAACTCAATGCCCTGCTCGCTATAGAGCTCAAGGGCAAAGTCAATCAGCGACGTGGGGTCGATCGGCAGGCGGTCGCGCAGGATGTTGATGATGCCGATAGCGGCACGACGCAGCGCGTAGGGGTCGGAGGAGCCGGTCGGGGGCTCGCCGATGGCAAAGATACCGGCGATGGTATCGAGCTTGTCGGCGCAGGCCACGATGCAGCCAGCAGTGCCCTCGGGCAGCTCGTCACCGGCAAAGCGAGGACGATAGTGATCGCGAATAGCATGGGCGACCTCGTCGTTCTCCCCCATCGCGGCGGCGTAATAACCGCCCATCACGCCCTGCTGGCTCGTGAACTGGACGACGGCGTTGGACACCAGGTCTGCCTTGCACAGGTGTGCGGCGCGAGCAGCGTCGGCGGCAAGATGGGCGCCCAGGTGAGCCTCGCGGGCGATAGCGAGCGCGAGCTGCTCGATGCGCTCGGACTTGGCGAGCACGCTACCTAGCTTCTCCTGGAAGGCAACCTTGGCCAGACGCTCACGGAACTCGTCGAGGGAGATCTTCAGGTCCTCCTCGTAGAAGAACTTAGCGTCGTCCAGACGGGCGCGCACGACGCGCTCGTTACCGTCGATCACTCGCTCGGCGTTCTCGGGCTTGCTGTTGGAGACGACCACGAACTCACGCGTCAGCTTGCCCTCGCCGTCATAGATCGGGAAGTAGCGCTGGTTGGTAAGCATGGACTCGCAGATAATCTCGTGCGGGACCTTGAGGAACTCCTCGTCGAAAGTACCGACGAGCACCGTCGGCCACTCGCAGAGGTTAATGACCTCCTCAAAGACCTTCTTGGGCGTATCGACATGGCAGCCGGGGCGAGCGGCCTCGACCTCGGCGATACCGGCGAGAATCGCCTCGCGACGGCGCTCGGCAGAAAGCACGCCGGCATCCTCGAGCACCTGCTCGTAAACAGCGGGGCTGGCGACCACATGGTCACCGGGGCCAAGCACGCGATGGCCACGCGTGGTGTTGCCACTCGTCACGTCGGCAAACGACACGGGCACAACATCCTCGCCCAGAAGGCAGCAAATCCAGCGGACCGGGCGCACGAAGGTGGCATGCTCGTGGCCCCAGCGCTGGGAGCGGTAGTTGGGCCACTGCAGGCCGGCAATGGTCTTCTCGCACAGGGCCGTCAGGATCGGGGTTGCCGGTGCGGAGGGAATGTTCTTCTCGGCAAAGACATACTCGCGACCGTCGGTATCCTCACGACGGACCAGGTCCTCGGCAGCCACACCGCACTTGCGGGCGAAGCCCTGGGCGGCCTTGGTGGCGTTACCGTCAGCGTCGAAGGCGATGTTTGCCGCGGGGCCACGCTTGACCTCGTGAACCTCATCGGTCGCGGTGGCAACGTCGGCAACGAGCGCAGCCAGGCGACGCGGGCTCGAGATCACGCGGACCTCGCCGTGGGCCAGACCGGCCTCGTCGAGACCCTTGGCGATCATGGTGCCAAGCTGCTTGACGGCATTGTTCAGCGGTGCAGAGGGCATTTCCTCCGTACCGATCTCAAACAGGAAATCCTTAGCGTCTGCCATGGCTTACGCCACCTCGCCTTCCTGGTCGGCATTCTCGTTGACTCCGGCGACCTCGGCCATGTAGGCCTCGCAGCACGCCTTGGCGACGGCGCGGACGCGCAGGATGTAGTTGGCACGCTCGACCGCGGACAGGGCGCCGCGGGCATCGAGCAGGTTGAAGGCGTGGCTGCACTTCATGACACAGTCGTACGCCGGCAACGGCAGCTTGCGCTCCAGGCAGGAATGGCACTCGGCCTCGTAGTCGTCAAACTTCTGACGCATCATCTCGACGTTGGCGACCTCAAAGTTATAGGCACTGAACTCGCGCTCGTTCTCGAGGAACACGTCGCCATAGGTCATGGGCGTACCGTCGGGCAGGTAGCTCCACACCAGGTCGTAAACGGAGTTGACGCCCTGGGCATACATGGCGATACGCTCCAGGCCATAGGTGATCTCGACGGGCACGGGGTCGACCTCGATGCCGCCCACCTGCTGGAAGTACGTAAACTGCGTGACCTCCATGCCGTTGAGCCAAACCTCCCAGCCAAGGCCCCAGGCGCCCAGGGTCGGGCTCTCCCAGTCATCCTCGACAAAGCGGACGTCATGGTCGTTGGGGTCCAGGCCAATGGCGGCAAGAGACCCCAGGTAAAGCTCCTGAGCATTAACCGGAGAGGGCTTAATGAGCACCTGGAACTGATAGTAGTGCTGCATGCGGTTAGGGTTCTCGCCGTAGCGGCCGTCGGCGGGACGGCGGCAGGGCTGCGCATAGCAGGTGCGCCATTCGGCGGGACCGAGCGAGCGCAGCGTGGTCGCGGTATGGAAGGTACCGGCACCGACCTCGGAGTCATAGGGCTGCATAATGACGCAGCCCTGCTCGCCCCAGTACTGCTGGAGGCGCAGGATGATGTCTTGGAAGGAAAGCGATGAAGCGTTCATGCCTCTAATATCCCCTCGTCGAAACGATTACACGGTTAGGTACTGTACTATAGCGGTTTTTAGTCGATAGCGCCGATGCGGTTGAGCGGCCAGTAGCGCACAAGCGCCACAGCGATCAAATCAGAGCGATCGACGGGACCAAAGTAGCGCGAGTCGGCAGAGTTTTCGCGGTTGTCGCCCATCACCCACACGCACCCGTCGGGAACGGTGTAGGGATAACTCACCTGGGCGCCAGGCGCTTGGACCGAAAGCGGCCAGCTCATGCCCGTCGTATAGTCCTCGTCGAGCGCTTGGCCGTCAACGACCACCTTGCCGTCCTGCAGGTCGACCGTCTGGCCGGCCGTGGCAATAACACGCTTGACAAGAACATCATGCTCGGAAGTGGCATCGGGGTTGTGGAACACCACGATATCACCCTGTTTGACGGGCTGACCGAGCTCGAGGCTCACCTTTTGTGCCAGGATCTGGTCGCCAATCTCGATCGTGTCCTCCATGGAGCCGGTGGGTACCACAAAGGGCTCGACCACAAAGGTGCGGATCAGGAAGGTGGCCACGAGCGCGATCGCGATGACCGCGACCCACTCAAAAGCGCCCCTCAACGCGGAATGCTGCGATGGAACCATTCTCACTCCTCGCTCTGCGAATACGAAGCGTCCAGAATCTCCTGCGCGTATGCGCGCTCCTGGGGCGTAAGCCGTGCCGTCTCGATCAGGTCGGGACGCCAGCGGCAGGTGCGCTCGATGGCATTCTTACGGCGCCAGGCGTCAACCTTGGCATGGTCACCGCTCACGAGCACCGGCGGCACGCCCTCGCCGTTGAATTCAGCAGGGCGAGTGTACTGCGCATACTCGAGCAGGCCTCCGTCCTCGGCGGTCGAGAACGACTCGTCGACGTTGCTCATCTCGTCACCAAGGGCGCCGGGAATCAGGCGTACGACAGCATCGGCAACGACCATAGCGGGAAGCTCGCCGCCCGTGAGCACGTAATCGCCGATCGACAGGCGCTCGTCGGCATACGCATAGGCACGCTCGTCGACACCCTCGTAACGGCTGCACACAAACAGCAAGCGCTCGCTTTTGAGCAGGCGCTCGGCCACATGCTGTGTAAAGGGCTCGCCACAGGGGGTAAAAAACACCACGGTGGGCTTAGGACCCTCGGAGCTAATAGCCTCGATGGCCTCGGCAATAGGCTCGACCTTCATGAGCATGCCCTGCCCGCCGCCGTACGGCTCGTCATCGACGGTACGATGGCGGTCGTGCGTCCAGTCGCGCAGGTTATACGCCTTAAAATCAAAAAGGCCGGCCTTGCGGGCGCGGCCCAAAATCGATGTGGACATGACGGGCTCAAACATCTCGGGAAAGACCGAAAGGGTCTCAATCAGCATGTTGTCCTCCCTACTTGTCCATATCGATCAGGCCGTCCATAACGTGGACGGAAATTGTTCCTGTGTCGGGAAGATCGAGCACAACCTGCTCGATCACGGGAATCAGTACCTCGCCGTACCGATCACCCTCGACAACCCAAACATCGTTAGCGGGCGTCGACATGATCTCGACGATCGTGCCGAGTGAACCGAAGCGCTCGTCGACCACCTCGCGACCCATCAGGTCGGTATAGGCGGCGTCGAGTGAATCGAGCTCAAAATCGTCACGATTTGCCAACACATAGCATCCCGTGATGCCCTCGGCGGCCGTCAAGTCGTCAATGCCCTCAAACAAGACCAGATCGCCATCGCCCGTATCGGTGACGGACACGACCGTGCAAAAGCGGTCGCGCTTGAGCGCCGGCGGCGTCAGGGCGACGCGCATACCCGGCTCTAATACAGAAGGAAGCCCCCGCAGCGGCTGCGCGAGGACCTCCCCCTTCCTTCCGTGCGGCTTGACCACACGGGCGATGTTTTTGTACTGGGACCTCAAGGTCCTAGCCCAGAACCTCTACCTCGACAGCAGTGTCGAGGCGAGCGGCCAGTGCACGGGCGAGCGTGCGAATGGCCTTGATGGTACGGCCACGACGGCCGATGACCTTAGCGACGTCATCCTCGGCAACCGAAACCTCAATCGTAGAAGCGTCGTCGCCATCGATGACCTCGAGGCTCACGGAATCCGGGTCGTCGACGATCTGAACAACGAGATATTCGACGAGATCGGCGATGCGATCTGAGAGCATTGCCTCACCCTCGAGCTGTGCAGCGTCAACCTCAGGCACGATTTACTCCTCGGCGCCCTCAGCGGCCTCAGCGGCAGCCTTAGCGGCCTCGGCCTCTTTGGCGAGCTGCTTCTTGGACTTCTTGACGACGGTCTCGGTCTTCTCGCCCTCGTTGGCGGCCTTGACCAGAGCGGCGACGGCGTCGGTAAGCTGAGCGCCCTTGGACTGCCAGTCGGCGATCTTCTCGAGGTCGAGGTTGATGGTCTTGGGGGCGGTCATCGGGTTGTAGCGGCCAACCTCCTCGATGATACGACCGTCACGCGGGGCGCGGGAATCGGCGACGACGACACGGTAGTACGGACGCTTCTTAGCGCCGTGACGAGCAAGGCGAATCTTGACTGCCAAAGGAAACTCCTCCAACCAAGCAGCTTTAGGCTGCAACTACAAACAAACAGTTGAACATAATACGCCATCGACGCGGGCAGGTGAAGTCCGTGAGACCAACTTCTTCGGTGTAGTCGAGGGCAAATCCATATCTTAGACAAGAATTCGGGATTTGCAAGCACATACACGCACCTCACATGAGCTGCGCGGTATACTCATGACATGGAAAGACGCGAACATACATACGGTTATGAGGATGCCATGGGCGTCACGCCGCCTCCCTGGACGGGTCCGGCGGTGGGCCTCATGGACCTCGATGCGTTTTTTGCGAGCGTGGAAATGCTCGACCATCCCGAATGGCGCGGAAAACCGCTCATCGTGGGCGGAGACGCCGATTCGCGTGGCGTCGTGTCCACGTGTTCATATGAGGCACGTCGCTTTGGCGTGCACTCCGCCATGCCCTCGGCCGAGGCACGGCGTCTGTGTCCTCAGGCCATTTGGACACACGGGCACTTTGATCGCTACCGCGAGGTGAGCGCGCAGGTCATGGCGATTCTCGCCGACGAGACCCCGCGCGTCGAGCGCGTATCCATCGACGAAGCCTTTATCGATATCACACCGGGTCGCTTTGCGCCCGAAGACCCGCTGCTGGTTGCGCGGCGTATAAGCGACCGCGTGGCAGGGCTGGGAGTGACCTGCTCCATTGGCGTGGGCTGCAACAAGACGGTCGCAAAGATCGCAAGCGAGCGGGATAAGCCGTTTGGGCTGACCATCGTGCGCCCCGGAACCGAGCAGCGCTTTTTGGCCGCGCTGCCGGCATCTGCCATGAGCGGCATCGGACGCTCGGCCGAGGAGCGACTGCGCCGCATGCGCATCTACACCCTCGGCGAGCTTTCGCGCGCGCCTGAGTCCACACTGGCCTCTATTTTTGGCGTCAACGGCGAACGCATGCGCCAGCGTGCGCTGGGACTCGAAATCTCTGAAGTCACGAGTCTCGACGAAGAGCGCGAGGTCAAGTCGGTCAGCAATGAACGCACCTTTGCGAAAGATTTGACTGAGCGTAGGGATATTGAGGCGGCGATTGCGCTGTTGGGAGAGTCAGTGGGACGCCGTCTGCGCCGTCAGGGGCTGACGGGTGCCACGGTAACGCTCAAGCTTAAGTATTCGTATGGAAGCGGTCGCTCGGCACAGCGCCGACTGCTTCATCCGACCGACGATGAGAACATCTTCGTGGCGGTTGCGCTCGAACTGCTCGACAACATCTGGCAGGAAGGCATGCATGTTCGCTTAGCGGGCATCGGCATGAGCGACTTCGACCACCAAGGCGGCATCCAGACCGACCTGTTCTGCGAGATCGATGATCGCGGAGCCCAATCCAGCGACCGCCGCGACCTCTCCGTCGCCATCGACGCCGTCCGAGACAAATTCGGCGACACCGCCCTATCCTTCGGCCGCCAATCCCGCTTCAACGATTAACCGCCTTTGGGCAAAAAGAAAGCCGGGCAGGTGCGGAAAACCGCACCCGCCCGGCGATATGCGTGAGGGTAGCTAAACCCCGTCTCAAATGAGCTACTAGAGGAGGTTGAGGGGGAGCTGGGGAGCGTCTCCCCAGAGTTTCTCGAGGCGGTAGAAGTCGCGGGCTTCGGGAGTGAAGACGTGGACGACAACCGAACCGTAGTCCATGAGCATCCAGGTCTTCTGCTCGCGACCCTCGATGGAGAACGGGTGCTCGCCGCAAGCCTCGGCGACCTTCTCCTCGATCTCGTCGACGATAGAATCGACCTGGCGGTTGTTGGTACCGGTGGCAAGCACAAAGTAGTCGCATACGTCGGAAAGCTCGGTCAGGTCGAGCACCTGAACGTCCTCACCCTTCTTGTCGTAGGCGGCCTGTGCGGCGGCGCGGGCGACATCCTCGGCGGCGACACCGCTCGCGGACAGCGAGGCGGCAGTGCGGTCGGACGTGGCGGCGAAGCTCTTGTGCTCCACATGTTCAAGAATCTGCTCGTCGGTCATGGTCTCGTCGGCCATGGAATACCTCTTTCTAGACAGCCCGAGCTAGCGCAGCTGGGCGTAATGGTTGTAAATCGAAATAGCCGTGGGATAAAGATAGCGCCCGGACTGGATCACATAGACCAAACCCTGCGCAAAACAGGAGAAGAACAACTCGTCGAGCGACGACTCCCCCACCATCTTGCGCAGCGCATGCGCATAGTCGCCGTGGCGGTTGGGCTCGATGGCATCGGCCACAAAGACCACCATATCGAGCGGCGTCATGTCGCAAGCGCCCACGGTATGACGGTCGACAGCCTGGAAAACGGCCGGCGACAACTCGGGGAAAAGCTGCGGAAGCTCATAGGCGGCAACAGGACCATGCAAAAGCGGCGTCGCGGCGGAAGGAGAGCCGGCAATCTTAATGCCGTAATGCAGAGCGCGCGTAACCAGCTCGTCGTCGGAGAGCACTTTGTCCCAGTCGTGGATCAGACCGGCAGCAGCGGCATCAAAGCGGTCAACGCCGTAGACCTCGGCCAGATGAAGTGCGGTCTCGGCAACACCCAGCGAATGCACATAGCGCTTGCGCTTATCCTTCATGCGAACATCGAGCAGCTCTTGAATGCGCTTGAGCAGTGCGCGCTCATCGCCCTCGAACTGATCCCCTACCGACAACGTAGACCCCCATCACTCAAAATCTTCTTGGCCCAAATCGGCATATAGCCTGCGTTTGCGAATGTAGCCGAGCACGGACTCGCTCGTAAGATAGCGCACGCTCATGCCGCGGGCAACTCGCTTACGAATGTTCGTCGAGCTGATCGCCAGCGCCGGAATCTGAATATAGCGCACGTCGAACGGCAGCCCCGACTCTTTGATTCGGGCACGCGCTGTATCGATATCAAAGCCCGGTCGTGTCGCCGCAATAAAGGTAGCAAGCTCAGCGATTCGTTCGGCATCATGCCAGGTCACGATATCGATAATCGCATCGGCGCCCGTAATAAAGTAGAGCTTTACCTGCGGCGGGTAAAAGTCGCGAAGGGCATGAAGCGTATCAGCCGTATAGGTTACGCCCGGGCGGTCGATCTCGAACCGGCTCGCCAAAAAGGCCGGGTTCGCGGCGGTGGCGAGGACCGTCATGGCATAACGGTCCTCGGCAGGCGTCACCGGCTTGTCAAGCTTAAAGGCAGGCGTGCCCGCCGGCATAAAGAGCACGGCATCCAAGTCGAGGGACTCACGCGCCTGCTCAGCGGTCACCAGGTGCCCGTAATGGATGGGATCAAAGGTGCCACCCATAATGCCGAGCCTAAACTCCTGCCCGTCCTCTAGAGGAAGCTCGGGCAGACCGATTCCACCGCGCAGCGACATGGCTTACTCGCCCTCCGAGGTCTCGGCATCGTCCTCGGCATCCGCCGCATCGACAACCTCGACGCCCTCATCCGCAGCATCGGCCACGTCAATGACCTCGACGGCAACGTCCTCGCCAGCATCCTCGAGCTCTTCGTACTCCGAGAAGTCCTCGGCGCCCTCAAAGTCAAAAGCGCGCTGGCAAATGCGGACCTCGTCGCCCGCACGGCAACCGGCCTTCTCGAGCGCGTCGTCAACACCCATACGCGCAAACTTATGCTGCAGGTAAATGACGGCTTCTTCGTTTTCCCAGTCGGTCTGGATGACCATGCGCTCGATGGCACGACCGACCACGCGGAAGGCACCGGGCTCTTCCTGGACAATGCGGAACCGCTTCTCGCGCTGCAGGCGGCGACGCTCCCACTCCTCGTCGCGCAGATCGACCGGCTCATCAGAGACCGCCAGCTCGGCGCGAAGCTTAGCCACCTGCTCGCCCACGGCAAGCATCAGCGTGTTGAGGCCGGCGCCCGTAACAGCAGACACGGCAAAGAACATATGGCCATCGTCGAGCGCCGCACGCTTAAGGTCGGCAATCTTGTCGGCCGTGCCCGGCGCATCACACTTGTTGGCAACGACGATCTGCGGACGCTCCGAAAGCTCGGCGCCATACTGCTCGAGCTCGCGGTTGATGATGCGATAGTCCTCGACCGGATCGCGATCCTCAAAACCACCCGTCATATCGACGACGTGCATGATGAGCGCCGTGCGCTCAATGTGGCGCAGGAACTGGTGACCCAGGCCCTTGCCCTCGCTCGCGCCCTCGATGAGACCGGGGACGTCGGCAACGACGTAAGAATATTCGCCGGCACGCACCATGCCGAGGTTCGGCACGAGCGTGGTAAACGGGTAGTCAGCAATCTTGGGGCGGGCGGCACTCATGCGCGCAATGAGCGATGACTTACCCACCGAGGGAAAGCCCACAAGCGCGGCATCGGCCATAAGCTTCATCTCGAGCTCGATCCAGTGTTCCTCGGCAGGCTCGCCGAGCTGGGCAAAGGCCGGAGCGCGACGCACCGACGTCACAAAGTGTGTGTTGCCCAGACCGCCGGCACCGCCGGGCGCCACGACGACGCGCTCGCCGTCGTGCACCAGGTCGGCAATCTCGAACATCGGGGTCTGCGTCTCGGGATCGAGCTCGCGCACCACGGTACCCATAGGGACCTTGAGAATCAGGTCCTCGCCGCTCTTACCGTTACGACGGGCACCCTGCCCGTGCGTGCCGCGCTCGGCGCGGAAGTGATGCTTGAAGCGGTAATCGATCAGCGAAGACAGCTGAGCATCGGCCTGGATGACAACATTGCCGCCACGACCGCCGTCGCCGCCATCGGGGCCGCCCTTGGGGACAAATGCCTCGCGCCTAAACGACATGCATCCGGCTCCGCCGTCGCCGCCGCACACGTTAATGCGGCTGATATCGGTGAACTGTGACAACAGAATCGCCTCCTACAAAAAGAGGGAGACCCTTGAATCCTAAAACTCAAGTGCCTCCCACATATGTGCTCTATGAAGGGTGAATTACGCGTTCGCGAGCGGGCGTACGCTGACCCTGTGCTTGATACCCTTGTGGAACTCAACGGTACCGTCGACCAGCGCGAACAGCGTATCGTCCTTGCCACGGCCAACGTTCTCACCCGGGTGGATGTGAGTGCCGTGCTGGCGGACGAGAATCGTGCCCGTGGTTACCGTCTGGCCGGCATAGCGCTTCGTGCCAAGGCGCTGACCGCGGGAGTCACGGCCATTACGGGAGGAACCGAGTCCTTTTTTGTGTGCCATTGTGTATACCTACTCTTTCGTTACGAGTGTAATCTACTCGGCGACGGGAGCCTCGGCAACAGCCTCGGCCTCTGCCTTGACAGCCTTCTTGGCGCGGGACGTAGCCTGGACCTTCACGATCTTCAGCTTGGTGAGCTGCTGACGGTGACCCTTCAGACGACGATAGCGCTTACGCTTGTGGAACTTGAAGACCAGCTGCTTCTCGCCCTTGAACTGCTCAACGATCTGAGCGGTAACCTTGGCCTTGGCCAGCTTGTCGGGATCGGTGACGATCTTCTTACCATCGTTGAGGAAGATGACCGGCAGGGTGACCTTGTCGCCCTCATTGCCCTCGATCTTCTCGACGGTGATGACATCGTCGGTGGCGACCTTGTACTGCTTGCCGCCCGTGTTAACGATTGCGTACATGTTTACTTGCCCTTCATGCATCAGTTAGTGCAACAGCCGAATATAGTAGCAGGCGAAAATACCCCCGTCAACGAGTATGTGGAGCAAATCCACAAGTTCGCACAGGTATGGGGCTGACGAGTCGGCCCTCGTCGTCCTCGCATGCTTGATTCTGACGCTCGACATCGTAGGAGCAGATGGTCACGAGGTCTTGCATACCGGTGGAAACAATAGGTGCATCCACGCCCGGGGTCAAGCCCTGCAACAAAACATCAGCAGCGGAAAGCAAAATTTCCGGACGCATGGAGCCCTCGTTGTCGGCATGGGTGTCGAGCATGAGCACCAAATGGTCAGGGCGCTCCCCCGCCGTGAGCTCATAGCCCACGAGCGTGTGATCCAAATCCAAGCGCTTGCTCTTTTTGCCGCGCGCGTAGTCGATGCCATGGTCCGCGCGCAGCGTGTCGATCGCACGACGCACCTCGTCGGCGCTTACGGGCGCCTCGGGATCCAAGTGCAGGTCGATGCGATACGACAGACGCGTGAGCTGCGCCGTCAACGCCGGCGTGCGCACGTCGATGTACGCCGCCTCGATGGGCGCCAGATCGGCCGGAGACGCCGCAGCCAGGCGCCCAAACGCCTCGTCGAGCGCCACGAACTCGGTCATAAACAGGTCATACCACTCGCAGATCGACGACGTACCCACCGGTAGCGCCGAAGAGAAGCCCACTCGCATGTGCGGAGAGAAGCCCTGCGTGACGGCATAGGGAAGTCCCGCACGGCGCACGATGCGCTCAATGGTATGGATTACTTCGAGATGGCCCAGGTACTTAAGGCGATCGCGCTTGCCATAGCGAACACGAAGTCTAAAGAGCGTGGGGTTGTCGGTCAGGCGCTCACTCATGCGCGATCACCCATCAATACATTCTTGGCGTGGAGCGTAGGGCAGATTCCGCAGCCGGTGCACGACGTGCGGGTGCAGTCGGGAGTCGTGACACCCTCGAGCGAGCGACGGTACTCGCGCTCGAGGAAGCCGCGCGTGCAGCCGGGGCTCACATGCTCCCACGGCAGACGCCAGTCCAACTCGTAGGGCAGGTGCACGAGCTCATTGAGGTCGATGCCGTTTTTGGCAGCAGCCTCCTTCCAGTTATCGAGCGAGAAATGCTCTACCCAGGCGTCAAAGCGAGACCCCGAGCGCCAAGCATCGATGATGACGGGCGTCATGTCACGACCGGCGCGGGAGAGCGCGGCCTCGATGAGCGAGGTCTCGGCATCGTGGTAATGCACGCGGACGGCACGGTTGCGAACGCTCGTGATAAGCAGCTTCTGGCGACGCTTGACGTCGTCGTAGTCGAGCTGCGGGCACCACTGGAACGGCGTGGCAGCCTTGGGGATAAAGACCGAAACCGAGATGGACACCGAGATCGAGCCGCGACGAGCCTTGGGCACCACGGAACGACCGAGCTCCAGCACGTGATCGGCCAGATTGGCGATGGCCACGATGTCCTCGTTGCGCTCGCCGGGAAGGCCCATCATAAAGTAGAGCTTCATGCGGTTCCAGCCGGCCTCGAAGGCCGCCTTGGCCGCACGGTCCAGGTCCTCCTCGGTCACGTTCTTGTTAATGATGTCGCGCATGCGCTGGCTGCCGGCCTCGGGCGCGAACGTCAGGCCGCCCTTCTTTTCGCCGGCGACCGACTCGGCCATATCCACGCCAAACGAATCCAAGCGCTGCGACGGAATAGACACGCGAATACCCGTATCCTCCAGGCGACGGTTGAGCCTGCCGAGCACGTCACGAATGCAGGAGTGGTCGGTCGTGGAGAGCGAGGTCAGCGACACCTCGTCATAGCCGGTCTTTTCCAGACCCTGAATCACCGACGAGACGATCTGATCGGCCGAGCGCTCGCGCACCGGGCGATACGTCATGCCGGCCTGACAAAAACGACAGCCGCGGGCGCAGCCACGCAGGATCTCAATAGACAGGCGGTCGTGAACCAGCTGCGCATAGGGCACGCACGACTGCGACAGCGGATTCGTGGCACTAAAGTCCTCGACGACGCGCTTGTAGACCACGGTCGGCGCATCCTTGCCCTCACGCGGCACGGTGTAGCCATGCGGCGAGCAGGACTCGTCGTGACGAACCTCATAGAGCGACGGCACGTAGTTGCCGCCAATGGATGCAAGCTGCTCGACAATCTGCGCGCGCGGGACTCCTTCGTCGCGCAGGCGGCGATGCAGCTGGCAGGTCTCGAGCAGCGATTCCTCGCCCTCACCGATGAGGATGGCATCGAAGAAGGCCGCGTACGGCTCGGGGTTGTACACCGAGGGACCGCCGGCGATGATGATGGGGTCGTCTTCACCTCGGTCGGCCGCTAACAGCGGAATGCCAGCGAGATCGAGTGCCTCGAGGAAGTTCGTCACCGCCATCTCGTGCGGCACATGCAGACCGACGATATCAAACGAAGCAACGGGGGCAGCACCTTCGAGCGACAGCAGCGGAATGCCCGCCTCGCGCATGGCGTCACCCATATCGGGCCACGGCACATAGCCACGCTCGCAGGAGATGCCCTCGGCCTGGTTAAGGATGTTGTAGAGGATGGCGATGCCCTGGTTGGGCAAACCAACCTCGTACACATCCGGGTAGATCAGGCAGCAACGGTAGTCGGCATCGGCCTTGGAAAGCGTGCCCCACTCGTGATCGATATAGCGGCTCGGCTTTTCGACCTTGGCGAGCAGCGGCTCAATTAAATGAAAGCAGTCTTGATACGGAACGCGCAACAGAAAACCCCTAAGCAGCGAGATCGGATGCGTCTTGGTAGGACGCCATAGGACGGGTAGCGCCCGCGACCGTGGTCACCAGATCGCGAACGCGGGAGAACGTGGCAGTGACCACCTCGTTGGCACGGCTGTAGTCGACATCGCGCTCGTAGAGCGAAACAAGCGCACGGCCCATGCCATAGGTGCCCGCGGCAGCAGTGAGCGCCTTAACGGCAAACCCAATATGCGGCGTCTGCTTGACGAGCGCGCGGGTGACCGCGCGGATCACAAGACCGCCGGCAAGCACGCCCGCGACCTCGTAGCCGCGCTCAGGCTTAATGCCGCGTCCAAAGACGGCAGCGAGCTCAAAGAGCATGCCCACCTGCGCCAGCGCCATAACGGGATAATCGGCGCCCGGCAAAAACACCAGCGCACCGGTCGCCATATTGGTGAGCGCGCACGAGGTGATGATACGATTAGCTGCCGCGATGCGCATAAAGGCAAAGTTCGCCGCAAAAGCCGTTTCCTTGTCGGTGCGATCGAGAATCCAGCGGGCAAGCGTCTCGAGCAGATACGTCTTATCGGTTGCCGCCACCACGCCGAGCATGGGCGTGGACTCCTCGATAAACGGCACCTCCACAGCAGACTCGGCAAGCACGCACACGGGCGCGCCGGCGATCACGAGCTCCTGCACGGCACTCTCCAGGCGGTCGGAACCACACGAGAGCACCAGTACCACATCGGTATCGGTCTTTGGAGCAATTCGCTCCTCCCCCAGACGCTCGACGCGCACAATGCCCGAGGTCGTCTGCGGCACAAAGGCGTCACGCACCGTCTCAGCAAGAAAGCGCGAGGCGGACGAATCCAGATAGACCGAGACGCGCACCGGCGTATCGGAATCCTTCTTAACGGACGCGCCCATCTTAAAAGCGCGGGTCAGCTTATCTACGGGAATTTTCATAGCAAACCCCTCCAGCGGTTACGCGGCGCCCAAACGATGCCGCCATATGGATTGTACGATACCCACCGTCAGCAGCTGAATCATCATCGAAGACGAACCGAAGCTAATAAACGGTAGCGGAATACCGGTAATCGGCATCATGCCGATGCACATGCCGATGTTTTCGAAGGTCTGGAACGCCCACATGCCAACGATGCCCACACACGATAGGCGCAAGAACAGCGACTCACACTTAAAGGCGACGCGAATCGTCGAAAAGATCAGCAGCACGTAGAGGCATAGGAGCAAAAAGGAACCGCAAAAGCCAAAGGTCTCGGACAGGAAGGCGAAGACGAAGTCGGTGTGGAACTCAGGCAGAAAGCCGCCGGCCGACTGCGTCGCATGGCCCAAACCCTTACCAAAGAAGCCGCCCGAGCCAACGGCGATAAGCGACTGCTGCAGGTTGTAGGCATCGTCCGAATCGGCATTATCGGGGTCGATAAAGACCGTCAGGCGGTTCATCTGATACTGCTTGATGAGCACATCGTGGCCGAGCAACGAATCAAAGACCGAATCGAGCGCCAGGACGAGGGCCACCAGGCCCACGAGCAGGGCCAGGGTCGACAGCACCCATTCGCGGCGTGCACCGCTCATGCAGATGACGATGGCGCCCGAGACCAGCACGACCAGGCCCGAGCCCAGGTCGCCCATGGCGACGACGGCCAAAAACGGAATGGACAGCATGCCGCAGAGCTTGACGTAGTCGCGAACGGTATCGATGCGGCCGTTATACTGCGAGCCAAGCGTGGCGATAAAGAAGATGGTGATGAGCTTGGCAAGCTCAACCGGCTGGAATGTCAAGCCGATACCGGGAATCTTGATCCAGCCCGTCATGCCCAGACCGCCCGTATAGGACAGGCCCGGAATCTTGGGCGAGAAGATCACAATAAGGTCAATGACGAGCAGCGCCGTCGAGAAGTTAGAGATGCCGCGCAGATCGGTACGCCAGACGAGCACCGCAAGCACCGCGCCAATGCCAATGCCCAGCAGGTGGCGCGAGAATGAGGCGTCGGCCTTAAACTGTGACGCCGACCAAATAATGATGGCGCCATAGGCAACGAGCGCGACGGTAGCCAGCAGCACACCGATATGCACCTTTTGGCGAAACGTACCGCGCGAGGCCGAAAGTTGCTTGTTGACGCGGTCCAGGCTGCTGCGAGAGCCGGTCTTGGTTGAACGGAACAGATCCGCCGGAGAAAAATCCATCGCAACCTCCTATCGAACCGAAGAATCGCCCGAGGCCGAAGAGGTATCGGGCTCGTCATAAATCGCGCCGAGCACGTCGCGCACGACATGCATCGCGGTATCTGAGCCACCGCCGCCCTGCTCCAGGACAGTAGCGATGACATACTTGGGATCATCGGCCGGCGCATAGGCGCAGAACCACGCGTATTCGTCCTCGCCGCTTTTCTCGCCCGTGCCCGACTTGCCGTATACCTGCGGCGTCAGGGTGCCAAAGTGAGCCGCCAGGGACGTCGATGCCGTGTAAATCACGTCGTGCATGCCGTTGCGAACAAGAGCCAAATCCGAATCGCTGTTGATCTTGGCCTCCAAGCGCTTCTTCTTGCCTTTGCCGTTGTACTTATAGGCATCGCCGTCGCCATCGCGCGACACGGCAGACAAAAACACGTGAGGCACGTACTGCTTACCGCCGTTGGCAAGGCCCATGTAGGCGCATGCCATCTGCAGAGGCGTCACCAAAATGTCGCCCTGGCCGATGGCAATGTTGGTCATATCGCCGGCATTCCACTTGCGGTCCTCGGCAGAGGCGTCGGTAAAGTACGACTCTTTCCACTCGGCATCGGGAATACGGCCCGCGCCCTCACTCGGCAAATCGATACCGCAGGTCTTGCCTAGGCCCCAGCGACGAAAGACCTCCTGCAGGCCCTCGGAATGTTGCTCGTCATAAAAGAACGCCTTGCCCATATCGTAGAAGACGGGGTCGCACGAGTTGGCAATACCCGACTGCAGCGTCATGGTGCCGTGTCCAGACGTCAGCCAGCAGCGCTTGCCCCAAGCCTTGCCCAAGCCCATCCAATAGCCCGTGCAGTTGGTTGTCTGCGTTGAAGTGTAGGTTCCAAACTCAAGACCGGCCAGTGCCGAGAGCGGCTTGATGGTCGAGGCCGACATGTACTGTCCGCTAATGGCGCGGTTGAGCAGCGGGTGCGAACCCTTGTCATCATTGAGCTCGGTCCACACGTCATTTGAGACGCCGCCGATAAAGACGGACGGATCGAACTTGGGCTCGCTCGCCATGCCCAGGATCTCGCCGTTGTTGGGATCGAGACACACCACAGCGCCGTTGCCGGCATTGCTGTAGCCAGTGGTCTTGGCAAGCTCGATGGCGCTCGCCAGCGCCGTCTCACAGGCCTGTTGGATCTTGAGGTCGAGCGTGAGCTTAATGTCGGAGCCGGCCTTGGCGGGCACGGCGCCGGCCTGACCGGTCACATTGCCCGAGGCATCGACCTTGACGGTCTGCTCGCCACGAATACCCTGCAGCAGGTTTTCGTAGTAGCTCTCAACACCCGCCTGGCCCACGATATCGCCCGACTGGTACGTAATCCGGCCAGCAGAAGCATCATCGTCGCCAGAGGTTTTCTTATTCTGGGCCTCAAGCTGCTCGGAGGTAATGGTGCCGGTATAGCCCAAAATGTGACAGGCCGTCTCGCCGTACGGGTACTGGCGCTCGGTACGCTCGGCAATCTTGACGCCCGGGAACTCGCCGGCGTGCTCCTTGATATAGGCAACCGTGGAGCGACGGACGTCCGTCGCGATGGTATGCAGGCTCTGGGCGCCCTCGGAATTGTCCTGAATATTGCGCAGAACCGCCACGTAGGGCATACCGAGCACGTTGGCAAGATGGCGAACCAGAACCTCATCCTCGGCAAGGTCGCGGTAGGCCACGACAGCAAGTGAGGGACGGTTCTGGACAAGTGCCACGCCATTACGGTCGAGGATGCGGCCGCGCACAGCGGGTGTGGTAACGGTGCGCGTCTGATTACTATTAGCCTGCTTTTCATAATAGTCCGACGAGACCATCTGCATGCCCCACAGCTTGACGGCAAGCGCCGCGAACATCGCGCCCACACCCGTGGTGAGGATGGAGAAGCGGCCCTTAAAGGCGGTCGCCGCGGTATTGCCCTCGCCCTCGGTGGCGCGCGGGGCCGTTCCATGCTGCGTATCGTAGGTAAAACGGGAATCGCCGCGACGCATGATGACCAGCGCGACTACGATGGCCACAACCAGCACGATACCGGCGATAATAACCGTCATCTGGGAAGACATCTACGAGCCTCCCCTATTTGAGCTTACGGGTCTTGGGCTTAAAGCGCATGCCCGTCTGGCGTCCGCCACGTGCGGAGAATCCATAACCGGACTGCGGCACGACGCCGGACATCAAAAACGGAATGGCAACCAGACCCGTCAGGATCGAAGACGGCAGCGCATGGCCGAAGATCGCCACGACAAAGCTCGTCTCCAAACCCATAAACAGCAAGATGATGCTGTAGATCACATTAATGACGAAAGCGAAGGCGCCCACAGTGATGCCGCGCGCACTCGGGGTACCGCCCGTCTGACCGGCAGCGCTATGCACCAGGGCAAAAGAACCCACGGTCAGCAGGAGCGACATAACGCCCACCGGCACGGCAGCGGAAAGGTCATAGAACAAGCCGCTGCAAAAACCGCACACGACGGCACGGGTCGGGTCGCCCGAGAACACGCTTAGGCACACCAGGATAATCATAAAGTTGACGCGACCGCCCGCAATGGAGATCTGCGGTGCCAGGCCTGCCTGCAGCAGCACGCACACGATGGCAGCGATTACAAACGTGCGGGAGCTCATCCCCTGCTCGTGTAGATCCATGGACATGCCCCCCTATTCGCTCGAGCCGGAATCGGTCGTCTCGGACGTGTCGGAACCGTCATCCAAGCTCTCGTCCTTCGTCTTGGTCGCAGCATCCCGCGACGTTCCCTGCGGCGTGCTGTTGGCCGTGTTCACGTCCTCATCCGAGGCCGACTGTTCGTCGGTCAGCGAGGTAATGACCAGCACTTCCTCGTTGTTCTCGGCCGTCGTCTGGGCGCGTACCACAATGGTGTAGTACACGTCGTTTGCCGATTTCTCAACCGACGAGACGGTGCCGAGCGGAAGACCCTTGGGGAACACACCGCCAATGCCCGAGGTCACGATGATGTCGCCAACCTTAACATCGGAGTCGACGCTCACGTACTCAAGACGCAGCGTGCCGTCAGCCTGACCCTGCAGCATACCCTGGGCGCGCGTGTCCTGCACCATGGCGGACACGCCCGAGTTCTCGTCGCCAATCAGGCGCACGGTGGACGTCTTGGCCGAGACCTCAATAATCTGGCCTATGACACCGGCAGAACTCGTCACAGGCATGTTGATGGTAAGCCCGTCGGCAGAACCCTTATCGATGGTAACGGTCGAGGTCCAGGCATCGCCCGAAGCGCCGACGATACGAGCTGCGGTCGATTTGAGGTTGTAGGTCGACTGCAGACCGACCAGCCCCTCCAGTCGCTCGGCAGTCTTTTGAGCCTCGGAGAGCTCGGCAACCTTAGAGGTCAGTTCCTCGTTTTGCTTCTTAAGCTCGTCAAGCGTGTCCTGCGACGCCGTAAGGTTAGAGAACACGTTTCCGATCGCATTGAAGGGAGCCGCCACAGCCGAGCCCACAAAGCGCACCGGCGAGGTAATCGTCGTCACGCCCGAGCGCACGGCATGAATCGGTCCTGCCTCGCCCTCCCGGATGTAAAACGTGAGCAGCAACACCGAAATCAGGCTGAAAACAATCAACGGGCGCATACCCGTTGATTGTCGCTTGGTATTCAGATTTGTGGAGAAACCCGAAGATCGTGCCAAATGGAATCCACCTTTTGGAAATTAAGCATTGGTCTGGACGAAGCCGCCATCAAACGCATTGGCCTCGAGCACGCGGGCACAGCCGTTAACAACGTTATCGAGCGCCGTGGGGCTGACGTTGACCGAAACGCCGGTCTCATCGCGCAGGCGCACATCGAGACCGCGCAGCAGCGCGCCGCCACCGGTCAGCAAAATGCCATAGTACATAAGGTCCGAGGCAAGATCGGGAGGCGTAGCGTCGAGTGCGTCCTTGACGGCCTTGGCCATCTCGTCGAGCGGCTTGTTGAGTGCGCGACGAATCTCCTCGCTCTCGATGCGCACGGTCTTGGGCAGACCGGTGATCACGTCGCGGCCGTTGACCTCGACGTCGAGCTCATCCTTGAGCGGCACGGCGGAGCCGACCTTGATCTTGATGTCCTCTGCCGTACGCTCGCCGATGGCCAGGTTGTAGGCATCACGAACGTGCGTGAGGATGGCCTGATCGAACTCGTCGCCGGCAATACGGATGGACTGCGAGACGACGATGCCGCCCATAGCGATAACGGCAACCTCGGTGGTACCGCCACCGATGTCGATGACCATGGAGCCGGTGGGTTCCTCGACGGGCAGGTCGGCGCCGATGGCAGCCGCCATGGGCTCTTCGATCAGATAGGCCTGGCGGGCACCGGCCTGGATCGTGGCCTCAAAGACAGCGCGCTTCTCGACCGACGTGACACCGGAGGGAACGCAGACGACAACACGCGGACGCGGAGTCCACGGATAGCGCTTCTCGGACGCCTTGTCGATAAAGTAGCGAAGCATGGCCTCGGTAACATCGAAGTCGGCGATGACGCCGTCCTTCAGGGGACGAACGGCCACGATGTTGCCGGGCGTACGGCCGAGCATGCGCTTTGCCTCGATACCGACCGCCAGGATGCGCTCGTCGTTCTTGTCGATGGCGACTACAGAGGGCTCGCGAATGACGATGCCCTTCCCGCGCACGGAGACAAGCGTATTTGCGGTGCCGAGGTCGATGGCAAGATCGCCCGCATAGCTACCGAAGAACATATCCATCAAAGAAAACAACGCAACTCCTGATGTGTTGGATGATTGCTGGAAAACTACTAGCTCATCATACTAGCGCAAGCCCGACACCTCACTTGCGGTGAAGCGCCGGGCAAAGCTAAATCCCATAAGGTCACTACTGGTTGTCAGCAGCCGAGAAATCCATATCGAGCGAAGAAACGGCCCAGCCGATATGGTTATCGGAGCGCACGAATTTGACGGTGTACTCCTGCTCGCCGCCCTTGGACAGCGATGCCTTCACCTTGGCGGTCGTCTCGGTCATGGACTGATCCATGCCCTCGACGGACACGGTGGCACCCTGCGGAATCGAGGAGATGATCATCGACTTAGCGTCCTCGGACAGGCTCGAGGCCAGGCAAGACTCGGCCTTTGCGGTGTCACCGTCGCCGGCAGCCTGGAACAGATCGGTAACGACAGACTCCTGAGACGGGAAGCCAAAGCCGCGCGTGTAGGCAAAGCCCAGACCGCCCGCAGCGATCAAAATGAGCAGAAGCAGCACGATGAAGACTTTGAGGCCCGTGTGGCGATGGCGACGACGGACCTTGGCCTGCTTACGATCCTGACGGTCCTGCTGGACCATCTCGGACTCGGACAGCGTAAAGAAGCCGGTGTCCGAGGGATCGGGCATAAACTGACCGGTCGCACCCGTAGGATCGAGCGGATCGACGGCAGGAGCGTCCATCGCGGGCGCCGGAGCCGTGGCCATAGCCGTCTGGGCAGACAGCGCAGCAAGCGAATCCTGCACGCGAGCAAGCTCATCGGCCTGCTCGGAGGTGAGCTGGTAGATGCCATCGGCAGTAGCGGCGTTAAAGGCGTCGAGTGCGTCGGAGGGACGGCCGGCGGCAGAAAGCGCCTGACCCATGCCGGCGTTGAGCGCACGCGTGTCGTCGCGGGGGCCGGCAAAGTCGATAGCCGTGCGGTAGGTCTCCACGGCATCCGCCGGACGGCCGAGCTTAATGAAGCAACGACCGAGCTCGCCGAGTGCGGCGGCAGGAGCCGGATTGGCGCCGTCGATGGCAGCCTGACGGAAGGCGGTTCCCGCGTTGGCATAGTCGCCCGACTGGAACAGCGCATTGCCCAGGCCCAGATAGGCCTTGAACGGCGTGGCATAGGAAGCATCCTGCGTAGCAGCAGAAAACGCCTGGGCGGCCGTCGTGTAGTCGCCCACGGCGGCGAGCGCCTTGCCGCGGTTGGTGAGCAGCGCGCCGCGCTTGCCGTAGGTGCCGTCGTTGAGGGCGGCGGCATAGGCCTCGGCGGCCTCGGCATACATGCCCAGGTGCATCAAGGCGTTGCCACGAAGGTGATCGGCCTCGCCCATAATCTCATCGGGAGTTTTTGCCGCCCCAAGCATCTGGGCTGCAGCGGAAAAATCACCCGCGCGGTAAGCGGCGCGGCCCTGTTGGATCAGCTGGCTATTCAAGGAAGTCCCCTTTACTCGTGAACGATCTCGACATGAACGATCTCGTCGCCGGCACGCAGCTGCGAAATCACATCGAGACCCTCGACCGTGGTACCAAAGACGGTGTAACCGGAATCGAGGTTATGCTGGGCACCCAGGCAGAAGTAGAACTGCGAACCCGCGGAATCGGGGTCCATGGAGCGTGCCATGGCAAGGGCGCCATCGACATGGCTGTTGCGCGGATTGGTGGCAAACTCGCCCTTGATGCAGTAGCCGGGGCCACCGGTACCGGGCATGCCGTCGGGGCCCTCAAGACCGGCAGCGACGTCGGCGCCGGACATGTCGCGGGTATTGGGGTCCCCGCCCTGGATAACAAAACCGGGCACATAGCGATGGAACTTAAGGCCATCATAGAAGCCCATCGTGGAAAGCTCGCAGAAGTTCGCGACATGAATGGGAGCGCCTTCGCCGTCAAACTTGACCTTGATGGTACCCTTCGACGTCTCGATTACGGCGCACTCGTCGCCGACAAGCTGATACTCGGGCGTGTAGAGCTCTTTCTTAAAACCAAACATGTGGTTCCTTCCTCGTACGTTTAAAGCATATTTGTACGAATTGTAGCAATAAGCACGGGCTTACATCAATTGCGCACGTAGGTTATGCCGACTATGGCGAACTAATTTTAGGAACGCTGCTGCGGCTTCCAGGAACCCACATTGGCATCGTACTGGTTCAGCGCGCTATTGCCGCCCTGCGCGATGGGCGCCAGGATCTCGCTTTGGTGGGAACTCATCGACTCGCCATCGGGAATGGCCAGCGAGATATCCCAGCTCTGGCAAATCACGTCGACGCGCTCGTACATCCACTCGGCAAGCTGCTTTAGGTGCTCGATATCCTCCGCGTAGACGGTATCGTCTTGCACCTTAAGGCTGTTGAGCTCGTCTTGGGTCTTTTTGATCTGGTCGCGCAGGGCATAAGCGCTCTGCGACAGCTCCTGGCGGGTGGAAAGCGGTGTACGCAGATAGCCGTTGTTAAACGAATCGATGACCTCGCCGATCTGATCCTCGTCAGCATAGGACACGATGGTCTGATACAGACCGTCGAGCCTGGTATAGAGCTGATCATCGGTGAGCACGGTTTCTTCCTGGACCACCTCGGCAGAATCATCCTGCTTGGTATCGTCCTCAGTGGCCTCGCCCTTTTGGCGCGTGGGGAAGGTGGTTTGTGCAGCTTGGCCAAACTGGTCGTAGAAGCCGGGCATAACACCCATGGGATCGGCCGTCACGAACCAATAGGCACCACCGCAAACGACGGCAAGGACCGCGATGACAATAAGCGGCTTGGGAATATGACGCTTGTGCTTGTGATAGGCGTCCTCGTCGGGGTGCACCTTGCGCTTGGGTTTTTGAGCATCGTCATGCAGGGAAACGGGCATGGGAATATCGACCTTGGGGATACCGAAATCCTTATCGAAAGCCGGCAGCACGCAGGTCTCATTGGGGTCGGCGGCGTCTGAGAGCACTGCAGCGGCAGAGGTCGGCGCATGAGGCACCTCGGTGTCAATCTGCTCTTGCGTTAGGCGCGGAAAGCCCGCCGTGCGGCCCGCTGCCAGGTCGGATGCGGCCGCGTCCTCGGAGAGGATACCCGGAGCGGGGCGTCCGCATTTGGGGCACGTACGATCATGCGGAGAAAGACGGGCACCGCAGCCCTCACAGAACACGAACTCGGTGTGCTCCGGACCATCGCCCGGACCCACGTAGGCGTTGCAGTAGGGGCAGAACGAGGCGCCGTCCTCGATAGTCTTAAGGCAATGCGGGCAGATCACGGCATCCTCTTTTCGAAGCAATTCAAACAATCGAGGTTAGAGCATAACATCGCCACGGCCCCACAGGAGCAAGGCACCAATTCAACATCGGCAGGGTGCGTAGTTACTTCTTCTTTTTGCTTGGCATCGAGACTTTGATGCCTTGGGCGGACTTGGTCACGCGAGAGCGCTTGGTTCCGGTACCCTTCTTTTTCTTGGGCTGGGCCTGGGCCACGCCCTCGAGTGCGCGGGCCTCGGCCTCACGAACGGTGCGAGCTTCGCGGCGCTGCGCCATGTCGGCGGCGACACGCTTGGCAAAACGCTCCGCCGTCGAACCCGTCGAGCTCACCTTGCCGCCACCGCGACCCAGGCGGACACGCACACCGCGGCCAAAACCAGTTGCGGCATGACGACGACGCGGCTTGAGCGAATCCATCATCGTGGCGAGCTTAAAGAACACCGAGCAGGTAAAGACCACGATGACAGCCAAGATAACCATCTGACCCATCGTCAGGTTGGCAATAGACAGCAGCTCCGGGAATCCGATAACGCCCACCAAGATGCCGGCGACTACAAATACAAAGAGCACCACACGTAAGGGCGTGAGAGGCTGCGAGATACGCCAGATCAGGCTGACGCTCGCCGCGCACGACGTAAGCAAGCACATCGTAGACAGCGTGAGCTGGCTAAAGCCAAACACGCGCGCAACAAAGATATCGGGCGCCGCGGCCAAAATGACCGCAATCGACGCCGGCAGTGCCCGCTTGAGCACGTTCGTCAGGAACGACCCCTTCACGCGAGCATTGTTGGGCTCCAGGCCCAACACAAAGCCCGGCGCGCCGATGCAGAAGAAGTTAATGAGCGTCATCTGGATGGGCTCGAAGGGGTACGGCGGCAGCGCGATGCACAGCGCCGCCAGGCCCATCGAGAACAGCGTCTTAGACAGGAACAGCGAGGCCGAACGCTGCAGGTTGTTGATGGAGCGACGGCCCTCGGCCACCACGGCGGGCATCGAGGCAAAATCGTTGTCGACGAGCACGATCTCGGCCACGTTGCGCGCGGCATCGGAGCCGGCCGCCATGGCGACGGAGCAGTCGGCCTCCTTGAGCGCCAGCACGTCGTTGACGCCGTCGCCCGTCATGGCCACGGTGTGCTCACGTCGCTTGAGCGCCTGCACGAGCTCGCGCTTCTGCTGCGGGGTCACACGACCAAAGACATGGTAGCGGTCCACTGCGGCATCGAGCTTGGCCGGCGTATCGAGCGTCGTGGCGTCCACATAAGCGTCCGCCCCCGGCACGCCCACCACGCGCGCGATCGACGACACCGTGCGCGGATCGTCGCCACTGATCACGTTGAGCGTCACGCCCTGCTCGTTAAAGTAGCCGATGGTCTCGGCCGCCGAGGCACGAATCTCGTCGCGGATGGTCACAAAGCCCACGGGCTCGGCCTCGCCCACCATATCTCCATCGGGCGTAAAGCCGTCAACGCGCGCCACCACGAGCACGCGGCAGGTATCGGCAAGCTCGGCGACACAGTTCTCGACCAGCGAAAACACACGATCAGAGAGCACAAACTGCGCGGCGCCCATCACATAGGAGCCCTGTGCAAACGAAGCACCACTCCATTTTTTAGACGACGAGAATGGAATGACCGACAGCGGCTCAGACACCTCGACTGGGCGATCGGCGTAATAGTTGAGCAGCGCCTGGCAGGTCTCGTTGGCATCGGCCGAAGTCGCACGCGCGACGTTAGCCAGCGCAAAATCGAGCACCGTGGTATCGACGGGAACAGATGCCCCGTTCTCCCCCACGCCCAGGGCAACGCCCTCGACCGGTAGCGGATAGGTACCCTCGACCTCCATGCGGCCCGACGTGATGGTGCCCGTCTTGTCCAGGCACAGTACATCGACGCGAGCGAGCGTCTCGATGCAGTAGAGCTGCTGCGCCAGCACCTTGCGGCGGGCCAGGCGCACCGTGGCGATGGCGAGCACCGACGAGGTCAGCAGCACCAGGCCTTGCGGGATCATGCCCAGCAGGGCGCCCACTGTGGACAGCAGCGCCGACGAAGGCACATGACCAGCCAACAGCTCGGAGAAGCACCACGAAAGCGCGCTATCGCCCGGGGTTCCTGCGGCATCCCACAGCTCGCTCACACTCGAGGCAAACAACGCCAAACCGAGCGGGATCATGATGATGCTCGCAAAGCGCACGATGGCGTTCAGCGCGTTCATGATCTCGGAATTGACCTTTTTGACGTACTTGGCCTCGTTATTAATTTTGGCCACGTAGTTGTCGGCGCCGACATGGATCACGCGGGCGCGCAGCAAGCCCGAGTCGATAAAGCTGCCGCTCATGAGCTCGGAACCGGGCTGCTTCTTAATAAGGTCGCTCTCGCCCGTCAGCAGGCTCTCGTTCACGAGCGCCTCGCCCGAAACCACCACGGCGTCGGCGGGAATCTGGTCACCGCGCCCCAAGCGGATAATGTCGTCGAGCACGATCTGGTCCAGGTCGAGCTCCACCTCAGCGCCGTCGCGCACCGCGATGGCCTTCTTGGAGGTTAGCAGCGTAAGCTTATCGACCATCTTCTTGGAACGCATGGACTGAATGACGCCAATAGCGGTATTGAGGAACACCACGAACAGGAACGTCAGATTCTTAAACGAACCGGTCAAAATGACCAGGAAAGCCAAGATCACGTTGATCAAATTGAACAACGTGCAGAGGTTCTCAATGATGAGCTCTTTGACCGACTTGGTCTTGAGCTCCATGTTGCGGTTGATCTTACCGGCGGCGATGCGCTCCTCGACCTCGGCGGTCGAGAGTCCGCGCTCGA
Source organism: Collinsella sp. CLA-AA-H302 (assembly GCF_040093305.1). Lineage (NCBI taxonomy): Bacteria > Bacillati > Actinomycetota > Coriobacteriia > Coriobacteriales > Coriobacteriaceae > Collinsella > Collinsella sp. CLA-AA-H302. Next base: position 50,682 of record NZ_JBBNJW010000006.1, on the reverse strand, counting down.
TATCCGTTGCTGCCATACCACGTCCCATCACGTCGCGTCGGTATAAGAAAAACCGCCCGGACCATGCGAGGTTCGGACGGTCTCACGTTCGATGGTGCCCCATGTTGGATTCGAACCAACGGCCTTCTGCTCCGGAGGCAGACGCTCTAATCCTCTGAGCTAATAGGGCGAACGGTAGGCATTATACCCAAGTGCGCCACGGGCTATCAAAATAAAAGAAAAAGCTTTGCAATTCCGAGGAAGACGCGGCGCAACGGCCCACTTTAGAAGGCAAAAGCGAATCAGATAGTATAAACTCTCATGCACCATATATACACGGCTCGCGATGCGGGCCGTTTTTACAAGGGTTATCCATCGAGGTGAGAGGCACACCATGATTGCAATTTTAAAGCAGAGCGCCAGCGACGAGGCCGTCAGCCATATCGTCAGCTGGATTGAAAAAAAGGGCCTGAAGACCGACGTCTCGCGCGGCGAGAACGAGACGATCATCGGCCTGGTGGGCGATACGACCAAGATCGACCCGTTCCTGCTCGAGTCCATGGACGTCGTCGAGCGCGTGCAGCGCGTCTCCGAGCCGTTCAAGCGCGCCAACCGCAAGTTCCACCCCGAGGACTCCGTCATCGACTGCGGCCACGGCGTCAAGATCGGCGGCGATCAGTTCCAGGTCATCGCCGGCCCGTGCTCCGTCGAGGGCGAGAACCTCATCCGCATCGCCCGCCGCGTGAAGGCCGCCGGTGCCACGATGCTGCGCGGCGGTGCCTACAAGCCCCGCACTTCCCCGTACGCCTACCAGGGCATGGGCCCCGCCGGTCTGGACCTGCTGTGCGAGGCGTCTGCCGAGCTCGACATGCCGATCGTCACCGAGATCATGGACCCGCGCGACGTGCAGGTCTTCCTGGACAAGAAGATCGACGTCATGCAGATCGGCGCCCGCAACGCCCAGAACTTCCCTCTGCTCAAAGAGGTCGGCAAGACCAAGACTCCGATCTTGCTTAAGCGCGGCATGTCCGGCACGATCGATGAGCTGCTCATGGCCGCCGAGTACATCATGAGCGAGGGCAACGACAACGTCATCCTGTGCGAGCGCGGCATCCGCACCTTCGAGACCCGCACCCGCAACACATTCGACCTCAACGCCGTGCCGGTGCTGCACCACCTGTCGCACCTGCCCGTCGTCGCCGACCCCAGCCACGCCACCGGCTACACCCGCTACGTTGAGCCCATGGCGCTCGCGGCGACCGCCTGCGGCGCCAACGGCCTGGAGATCGAGGTCCACGACGACCCGAGCCACGCTTGGTCCGACGGCGCCCAGGCCCTCACGCCCGACCAGTTCGACGACACCATGCGCCGCATCCGCGCCATCCGCGAGGTCGTCTGCCAAGAACCCGTTCAGGAGTAGCCCATGGGTACGGTGAGAAACGCACGCGTTAACCAGGGTGGCCCCAAGTGCGCCGGCATCGTGGGCCTGGGCCTCATCGGCGGCAGCTTTGCCCGCGGCTATGCGCAGGCGGGCGTTCGCGTGCTGGCCTGGGACCCCGACGATGACGTGATGACGGCCGCCAGCATGGGCACCGTTGCCGGCGAGCTCAACGACGAGACGCTCGGCGAGTGCGACATCATCGTCCTTGCCTGCTATCCCGAGGCCTGCATCGAGTGGCTCGAAGCGCACGCTCAGGCACTCGCCGACGCCACCGACACCGAGGCCATCATGGGCCCCGTGGTGATCGACACCGTGGGCGTCAAGAACATCGTGTGCGAGCGCGCCTTTAAGCTTGCCCGCGAGCACGGTTTTTACTTTGTGGGCGCGCACCCCATGGCGGGCACGCAGTTCTCGGGCTACGCGCATTCCCGCTCCGACCTGTTCCAGGGCGCACCGCTCGTGCTTGTACCGCCCGCAGTGGACGACGCCCTTAAGCTGGAGCTTTTGGGCCAGGTGCGCGAGATGGTACGTCCCTTGGGCTTTGGCAAGTTCAGCGTAACGAGCGCCACCGAGCACGACCGCGTCATCGCCTTTACGAGCCAGCTCGCGCACGTCGTCTCCAACGCCTATGTTAAGAGCCCGACCGCTCAGGTCCACCACGGCTTTTCGGCCGGCAGCTACCGCGACCTCACCCGCGTGGCGCACCTCAACCCGCAAATGTGGTCAGAGCTCATGATCGATGACGCCGATGCGCTCGCCTTCGAGATCGACCATCTGATCGAATCGCTCGGCGCATACAGCCGCGCCCTTAAGGACCGCGACCAGCGCTATCTGGAGAATCTCCTTGCCGAGGGCGACCGCATTAAGCGCGCACTCGACGACGAGGCCTCCCACTAGACCACCTATCACGCCAGGTCGAAAGGACCGAAGCTTATGGCGATTACCATCGATATCGACACCGCACGCCCCTACCAGGTGCATGTTGGCACGTTTTTGCTGGAGCAGGCGGGGCCGCTCGTGCGCGCCACTGCCGGCGGCACCAAGGCCGTCATCGTGACGGACACCAACGTGGGCCCGCTCTACCAGATGCCCGTTAAGCAGAGCCTGGAGGCGTCAGGCTACGAGGTGAGCATCTGCACCTTCGAAGCCGGCGAGGCACACAAGCGCGCCGAGACCTACATCAGCATCCTGGAGTTTGTAGCCGAGCATGAGCTTTCGCGCTCCGATGTGATCGTGGCACTCGGCGGCGGCGTCGTGGGCGACGTGGCGGGCTTTGTGGCCGCCACCTACATGCGCGGCTGCAAGTTTGTGCAGATCCCCACGAGTCTGCTCGCCATGGTAGATTCGTCGGTGGGCGGCAAGACCGCCATCGACCTAGCCGCCGGCAAGAACCTGGCTGGCGCCTTTTGGCAGCCGAATGTGGTTATCGCCGACGTGGGGTGCCTGGCCACCCTTACGCCCGAGCAGTTCGCCGACGGCTGCGGCGAGGTCGTCAAGCACGCCGTGATCGCCGACCCAGAGCTCTTCGCCGAGCTGGAGAAGACCCCGCTCACGCTGGAGCTCCTCAACCGCAATGTGGCCCGCGTGGCACTCATCATCGCCCGTAATATCGATATCAAGCGCGCAGTGGTCGTCGCCGACGAGCGCGAAACCAACCAGCGCAAGCTTCTCAACTTTGGACACAGCGCCGGACACGCCGTCGAAGCCTGCGAGCACTTTGAGCTCGGACACGGCAACTGTGTGTCGATCGGCATGGGCATCATCACACGCGCCGCGGCCCTGCACGGCGCTTGCGATGCTGCACTGCCCGGTCGTATTGAGGAGCTCTGCGCCCGCCATGGCCTCAAGACCCGCTGCGACCTAGATGCCGATACCGTCTTTGCCGAGGCGCTCCACGACAAGAAGCGCGCGGGCGACACTATCGACCTGGTGATTCCGCACGGCATTGGCCGCTGCAGCATCGACCGCACACCGCTTTCCACTTTCCACGAACTCATTGCCGAGGGCCTCGGCCAGAAGGGAGACGCATCCGCATGCTAGCCCGCATCACCCCGTCCCCGCTCAAGGGCACCGTTCCCGCCATCGCGTCCAAGTCGATGGCACATCGCCTCATCATCTGCGCCGCACTTGCCAACGGCGAGACGCACGTCACCTGCAACACCACCTGCGCCGACATCGAGGCTACGGTGCGTTGCCTTACGGCCCTGGGTGCTCGCATCGAGACCGTCGAGGACGGCTTCCAGGTCCACCCCACCATGAAAAGTGTTGAGTTTGGCCTGCTCAAGGCCCTTGCCGGCGGCACGCTTGACTGCGGCGAGAGCGGCTCCACGCTCCGCTTTATGTTGCCCGTCGCCTGCGCTCTGGGGGCAGAGGCCACCTTTGTGGGTCAGGGTCGTCTGGGCGCCCGCCCGCTCTCCCCACTCTCGGACGAGATCATCGCCGCCGGCTGCGACCTACAGGGCCTGGGCGGTTTTCCGCTCAAGACGAGTGGACGCATGCGCCCGGGCACCTTTGTACTACCGGGCAACGTGAGCTCGCAGTATATCTCGGGCCTGCTGCTGGCAGCCCCGCTGCTGGCCCAGCCCTCCTGCGTGCAGGTAACCGGCCTCATCGAGAGCCGCCCCTACATCAACCTGACGATCCAGGCCATGAAGGCCTTTGGCGTCGAGGTCAACGTCGAGCGTATTCCGGCCAAGGATGGCCAGCCCGAGGTCACGAACTTCCGCGTGAGCAGCGGCTCGTACCGTACGCCCGGCAGCGTAGCCGTCGAGGGTGACTGGTCCAACGCTGCCTTTTGGCTGTGTGCCGGCGCCATCGGCACCGACCCCATCACAGTCGAAGGTGTATCCCTGAGCTCCGCGCAGGGCGACCGCAACGTGCTTGCCGCGCTTTCGCGCTTTGGCGCCCGCATCGTACGCTCCACCAACGCCGCCACCGTGCAGTCCGACAAGCTCGCCGGCTTTGAGATGAGCGCCCACGACATTCCCGACCTGGTGCCCGTCATCTCGGCCGTAGCCTCGCTGGCGCAGGGCCGCACCTTTATCCGCGATTGCGCCCGTCTGCGCATCAAGGAATCCGACCGCCTGGTCACGACCACCCGCGAGCTCACCGCGCTGGGCGCGCAGGTGCGCATTGCCGGCGATGACCTCATCATCAAGGGTGTCGATGCCTTCACCGGCGGCGAGGTCGATTCGCACAACGACCATCGCATCGCCATGATGGCCGCTATCGCCGCGAGCCGCGCCACCGGCGAGGTCGTGATCCACGGCGCCGAGGCCGTCAACAAGTCCTATCCCGATTTCTTCGACCACTACCGCCTGCTGGGCGGCAAGGTCACACTCGAGGAGGAATAGCATGTCCTCGACCTTTGGCAACGTCTTGCACTTAAGCATCTTCGGCCAGTCGCACTCCCCCGCCATCGGCTGCTCCCTCGATGGCGTCCCCGCCGGCATCGCCGTTGACCAAGAAGCGCTGCAGGCCTTTTTGAACCGTCGCGCCCCCGGTCGCGACGAGACCGCGACCAAACGCCGCGAGGCCGACGCCGCGCATATCATCGCCGGTGTGGTCGATGGACACACCACCGGCGCGCCCATCGCTGCGATTATCGAGAACACCAACACGCGCTCCAAGGATTACTCCGAGCTGCGTCGCAAGCCCCGTCCGGGACATGCGGACTTCCCTGCGCGCGTGAAGTATCACAACATGCACGATGTCGCTGGTGGCGGGCATTTCTCCGGCCGCCTAACGGCACCCCTGTGCATCGCCGGCGGCATTGCGCTGCAGGCACTCGAGGCCCGCGGCATTCAGGTCATGGCGCATGTGGCGCAGATCGGCGGTATCTCCGACCTGCCGATGGACGACATGGTCTATCGCAAGGCCGACCGCAAGGCGATCCTTACGAACGATCTGCCGTGCATTGACGCCGTCGCAGCCGGCCGCATGCGCGAGGAGATCCTAGCCGCGCACGACGAGCTTGACAGCATCGGCGGCATCGTGGAGTGCGGCATTTACGGGCTTCCCGCGGGCATCGGCGACCCCATGTTCGACGGCATCGAGAACCGCATCGCGCAAATCGCCTTTGGCATTCCCGCCGTAAAGGGCGTGGAGTTTGGCATGGGCTTTGCCGTGGCCGCCTTGCGCGGCAGCGAGAACAACGATCCGTATCGCATCGATGCCGAGACCGGCGAGATCGAGGTCGAGTCCAACAACGCCGGCGGCATCCTGGGCGGTATTTCGACCGGCGCGCCCGTCATGTGGCGCATGGCCGTAAAGCCGACGCCCTCCATTGGCCGCGAGCAGCAGACCGTAGACATGGACGCTATGGAAAATGCCGAGCTCTCGGTCCACGGCCGCCACGACCCCTGCATCGTCCCCCGAGCCGTCCCCGTAGCCGAGGCAGCCGCCGCCCTCGCCATCTGGGACGCCCTCCTCGAGGACGCCGCCCAGCGCTAACTACCCACCCCTCAACATCCCCCGACACGTGAAAGGGGTCTCCATGGACCTTGCTGACATTCGCCAGGCCATCGATGGCATCGACACCACGCTCCTCAACAGCTTTGTCGAGCGCATGGACATTGCCACCGAGGTCGCCAAGTCAAAAATCGAGATGGGCAAGGCCGTCTTCGACCCCGCCCGTGAGCGCTCCAAGCTCAACAACCTCGCCAGCCGCGCGCCCGAGCGCTACGAGGCGCAGACCATCACCCTGTTCCGTCTCCTCATGAGCATGAGCAAGGCCGAGCAGCAGCGCTATATCAACGAGCTCAAGGGCATCACGGTCTCGCAAAGGGCACACGCCACGGCCGAGGCCTTCGATACGCCCTTCCCCCAGACGGCCACCGTCGCCTGCCAGGGTGTTGAGGGCGCTTACAGTCAAATCGCCGCGTGCAAACTCTTCGACGTGCCCGACATCGCGTTCTTCGAGACCTTCGAGGGCGTCATGCGCGCCGTGCGCGACGGCTTCTGCGAGTTTGGCGTGCTGCCCATCGAGAACTCCACCGCCGGCTCGGTTAACGCCGTCTACGACCTGCTCGCCCAGTTCGACTTCCATATCGTGCGCTCGCTGCGTCTCAAGATCGACCACAATCTGCTCGTCAAACCCGGCACCAAGCTCGCCGACGTGCACGAGGTCTATAGCCACGGTCAGGCCATCGCGCAGTGCGCTAGCTTTATCGAGGCGCACGGCCTGCACGCCACCAAGTACCCCAACACCGCCATGTCGGCCGAGATGGTCGCCAGCTCCGAGCGCACCGATGTTGCCGCCATCGCATCGCGCAGCTGCGCGGCACTCTATGGTCTGGAGGTGCTGGAGCCCAACATCCAGGACTCGGACAACAACTACACGCGCTTTGTCGTCATCAGCCGCGAGCCACGCGTCTACCCCGGTGCCAACCGCACCTCGCTTATGATTACCACGGCCAACGAGCCGGGCGCGCTCTATCGCGTACTCGAGCGTTTCTACGCGCTCAATATCAACCTCATCAAGCTCGAGAGCCGTCCCATCCCCGGGCATGACTTTGAGTTTATGTTCTACTTTGACCTGGACTGCCCCTTTGGTAGCAAGGCCCTCGACGACTTGCTCGACTCCATCGATGACGTGTGCGAGAGCTTCACCTACTTTGGCAGCTACACGGAGGTGCTCTAGATGGCCGATACCGCCGCAACCCGCCCCTACGGCGTGCTGGGCCGCGTGCTGGGCCACAGCTACACCCCGACCATCTACAAGGAGCTCGCGGGGCTAGAGTACGTACGATTTGAGCGCGAGCCCGAGGACCTCCAGGCTTTTATGACGGGTGACGAATGGGAGGGCACCAACGTGACCATCCCCTACAAGCGCGCCGTCATGGAATACCTGGACGAGCTGAGTCCACTCGCCGAGCGTATGGGAAACGTCAACACCATCACGCGCCTGCCCGACGGCCGCCTGCGCGGCGACAACACCGACTACTTCGGCTTTCAGTGCCTAGTCGAGGAGCTGGGCGTTGAGGTCGCCGGCAAGAAGGCCCTCGTGCTCGGTGCCACCGGTGGCGCCGGCACCACTGCCAGCATGGTGCTCGGCGACCTGGGCGCCATCGTCGTGCCGGTCGGCCGCACGAGCGAAGTCAACTACGACAACATCGCGCAGCAGTCCGACGCCGCCCTGCTCGTCAACTGCACGCCCGCCGGCATGTTCCCCCACTGCCCCGACGCCCCCTGCACGCTCGAAGGGCTCGATGCGCTCGAAGGCGTTATCGACATTGTCTACAACCCTGCCCGTACGGGCCTGATGCTCGAGGCCGAGCGCCGCGACATCCCCTGCATCGGCGGCCTGCTCATGCTCGTGGCCCAGGCGGCGCAAGCCGTTGAGCGCTATACCGGCCAGGTCACCCCGCGTGAGCGCATCCTGGACGTAACGGAGCGCTTGTCACGCCGCGAACAGAACATCGCGCTGATCGGCATGCCGGGCTCGGGCAAGACCCGCGTGGGTGAGCAGATTGCCCTGCTCACGGGGCGAGAGCACATCGACCTGGACCGCGCCCTCGAGGAACGCCTGGGCATGCCCTGCGCCGACTATATCGTCGAGCGCGGCGAGGCGGCCTTCCGCGAGCAGGAGACGGCGGCGCTGGCCGGCATCTCCAAGCACAGCGGCCTGGTGCTTTCCACGGGCGGCGGCGTGGTCACGCGCGACGAGAACTACCCGCTACTGCACCAGAACAGCCAGATCGTGATGCTCAACCGTAAGCTCGACGAACTCGCCCACAAGGGTCGCCCCATCACCGCCCGCGATGGCATCGACAAGCTGGCCGAGCAGCGCATGCCGCGCTACCGCGCCTGGGCCGACTACATCATCGACTCGCGCGATTGCGCCGCCAACACCGCCCAAGCCCTCCTCGACACCCTCCCACCCGCTCTCTAACCAAAACCACCACAAAGGGGACAGGCACCTTTGTGGTGGTTTTCCAATCGCAAAGGAAGCATCCATGAAAGCACTCGTCATCAACGGCCCCAACCTCAACATGCTCGGCATTCGCGAGCCGGGCATCTATGGCAGCGACAACTACGACCGCTTAGTGCAGATCTGCCAGGAAGCGGGCGCCGCACAGGGCTTCGACGAGGTCGAGGTCTTTCAATCCAACCACGAGGGCAGCATCGTCGACAAGATCCAGGAGGCCTACGGCAAGGTCGACGGCATCGTCATCAATCCGGCGGCCTACACGCACACGAGCGTGGCGATCCTCGATGCCCTCAAGGCCGTCGCCATCCCTGCCGTCGAGGTACACATCAGCGCCGTCGAGACGCGCGAGGACTTCCGCCAGATGAGCTATGCACGCCTAGCCTGCTTCGCCACCATCACCGGCGAAGGCCTCCAAGGCTACGCCCACGCGTTGGAGCTGCTGAAAGAATGTCTAGCCTAGGAAAAAGCAAACAAAGCGACAGGATCGAGCGCATCGGTCTTCTGTCCGCCAAGGTAACATCCATAAGAAAAACGCGCGTCCGCAGCACACATTCTGTGGACGCGCGTTTTTCTCGTTCGAACCCCATCAAGCGTAAACTGACAACATAACAACTTTACAAACATCTATTTAGTATTAATATGGTAGGTATCCTATACGTTCCGGTATCTGAAAGGAACAAAGATGCCTCCAAAGACGATCCAAGTTGGCGAAAATCTGGCATACCAAATCAAAACAAGGAGAGCAGAACTGGGTCTTAGCATAGAAGAAGCAGCTTTCAGAGCCGGTATCGGGGCAAAAACATGGGGTAAGTATGAGAGCGGCCAATCCATTCGAAGCGACAAGGCAACAGCTGTATGCAAAGTCCTGAAATGGAAAAACTTCCCCGATGATTCTGCAGCAGAGACTGTTAATGAGGACACAACAAAGGAATCGCTGGCAATCGATTCGTCTCATGCCGCCTGGTCCCAATTCTTAAAAGACGAATACGGTTATAAAGGTGCAGCGTCCTTCGCCTTTGGCACCGATATTCTGCTTGACTATATTAATCAAGATCTTGAGGACCTTTCTCATCTTCCAAAAGGGACTCATGTTGGACAACTCCCCGATAGCTGGATAATTGACTTACTTCCATCTCAATACCTGATGAAGTACGACTATGACTTTCTGTTCAGGTTGCGAGCAGATCTGATTAGATATCGCCTGAGAGCAAAACACGGACATGACTTAATGGCTCACACCGTTGCACAAGAACTACTTGTAAGGCTGATTCGAGACGCGTCATTCGAACTCGTTTCCGACTGGGAATCCGATGAGACCGATCTCGATGCAAACGGCTATCCAAGAGATTTAGGTTGGGATCAATGGCCCGAAGATATCTGCGGGGACGATGATTTCAGATTCCTCATTGACGACGACAAATGGACGGAAAAAAATGATTCCTACTCATTCGAAAACTGGTTCGAACCCCAGTTTTATCTAAGTTAACCAGGTGGAAAAGTACGCGATCAGACGTAAAATCAAGCAATCTAGTCAAAGCCCAGCACGAATTCGCGCCTCGAAACCCTTTCAAAATAGCGAGAGGCGGCTCTCAAAAAGACCGCCTCCCGCTGTTATTACGCCCTCTTAATCACGAATGCCAATCCAATATCGCAGGCACAGCGTACGATTGACGCGAAGAGCCACGATGCCGGCAGCGTCATAAGCAGCGGCATCGTCTGCCAAGGAATAAACCAATCGACCGCGTGGATTGCAAAGATGGCAAGACTGGCCTGTCCGCAGAACACGAGCGATCGCTCAAAGGATCCCAAAACCGGCACGTCTTTCAACTTCTCCAGCGCCATGGAAACCCAGCACACGCAGTAGCTGCCGGCAAGAGCGGCAACTGTCGCAACCACAAACCCGTCCACGCGGCGACTCGAAAGCTCAAGCCCACTCAGCGCGGCAAGGACAAACCAAGCGACACCGGCTCCAATAAACAGCAGGAGCTTGCTCACGCTCGGCTCCAGCCCCCTTTGGCGCGCCGTATAGCCAACCCACATCAGCAGCACAATATAGCAGCTCAGATCCAAATCGAGTGGCAGGTAAACACCAAAAAAGCGAGACACGCTCAAACCGCAAAAGGCAATCGCGGCACAGACAACGCCCTGCCAAACAACCCCAATCCCGCGGCGATCAAACAGCCGCACGAGCACATTAAACAGTAGGCGCGACGTAAACAGCGCCGCCAAAAACCATGCCATGCCAACGGCGGTAACGCCAAGCCCAGGCACATCAACGCCCGAGGCAAACACAAGCGTCTTAAGCCCCGCAACCAGCGTACCGCTCGTCAAAGGAGCGCCGCTCATCAAGAACGTCGGAACCTGCCACGCCAGTGCAAGAACCAGATACGGCACCAGCAGGCGCGGCACCGAACCACTCAGCAGCTCGCGCCACGGCTTCGGCCTAAACGTATACCCGGCAAGAATAAAGAACACCGGCATGTGAAACGAGAAGATCGCGTGCCGCAAGGGAGAAGGATTTGGGACGGTGTGCCCCACAATGACCAGAATAATTGCAATCCCCTTTGCAATATCGATCCAGTCGAGCCTTTTGCTTCCCATGACGAACCCTTCAAAACCACAGCACACAAGATGAAAAAAGCCCAGACCTCCAAGCGGTCCGGGCTTAATAAACGATGGTGCTCCATGGCGGATTCGAACCGTCGACCTTGGGATTAGAAGTCCCCTGCTCTATCCAACTGAGCTAATGGAGCATATAACCGCACGCCCAAGCAAGCGCAAGCCTGTCAGGCGCAAGTAATTATAACCTAGTTGAACTGCTCGCGGTACGCCTTGCAGACCTCATCGACCGGGCCGTCCATGCGAAGGTCACCCTTCTCAATCCAAACGGCACGCTGGCAGATGCGTTCAACCTGCTCCATGGAGTGCGAAACGAACAGAACCGTCACGTCGCCGCTCTGGATAAAGTGCCGGATGCGGGCCTCGCACTTCTGCTGGAAGAACACATCACCGACGGACAGCGTCTCGTCAACGATCAGAATATCGGGCTCGGTAATCGTCGCGATTGCAAAGGCAATACGCGCAACCATGCCCGAGGAGAAGTTCTTGAGCGGCATGTCGACAAAGTTCTGAAGCTCAGCGAACTCGATAATGCCGTCAAAGTTGGCGTCGATGAACTCCTTGGTATAGCCGAGCAGGGCGCCGTTCAGATAGATGTTCTCGCGGGCGGTCAGCTCGGGATCAAAGCCGGCACCAAGCTCAATCAGCGGCGCGATGTTACCGTGCACCTTAACGCTGCCCTCGCTTGGCTCAAGCACGCCAGCGATAATCTTGAGCATCGTAGACTTACCGGAACCATTGGTGCCGACCAGACCCACGACCTCGCCACGATGAATATCGAACGAGATGTGCTTAAGCGCCCTAAACTCCTCAAAGAACAGCTCGTGCTTGGCAAGCTTAATGAAGTACTCCTTGAGGTTGGTCAGCGACTCGGACGCCATGTTAAAGATCATGGTGACGTCGTCGACCTCGACAGCCAGAGGCTGCTCGCTGTAATCAATAGCAGATTCAGTCATGAACAGCACTCCTTAGATGTAGAGAATAAACTTGTGCTCAGTCTTATGGAACACGGCATAGCCAATGGCAAGGGCGACAACGGCCCAAGCAACGCACAGACCAAACGTAAGCGTGGAGGGCACGGTATTGAACAGAAAGATATCGCGCATGAACTGCAGATAGTTGTACATGGGATTCACAACAACCAGCACCTGAATCCAGTGGGCCATCTGACTAATGTAGTCCGTGGTCCAGAAGATGGGCGTCAGGTACATCCATGCAGTGATAACGACAGTCCACAGGTGCATGACGTCACGGAAAAACACAGCAAGCGCAGAAAGCATCATGCCTAAACCCATGCAAAAGCACATGAGCAGGATCAGGCAAACCGGCAGCAAGACTAAATGCCAGGTAGGAAGAACATGGAACCACAGCATAACCAAGGCGACGGCAACCAGCGAGAAGCCAAAGTTAACGAGCGAGAACAGTATCTTCTGAACCGGGAACACCCAGCGGTGCACCTTCACCTTTTTAAGCAGGGACGATGCAGCAACAATCGACATGAGTGCCTGGTTAGTAGACTCCGACATAACCGAGAACGTAATGTTACCCACAATCAGGTACAGCGGGTACATCTCAGGGGTAATGGAACCATTGCGGCTCTGTCCGAAAATCGTCGAGAAAACAATAGACATCACGATCATCATCAGCAGCGGATTGAGCACCGACCACGCGACCCCCAGCACGCTGCGGCGATACTTGATCTTAAAATCCTTGGTAACCAGCTGACGAAGGATAAACGCGTCCTTCTCAAATTCGTTCTTAGCAAACGTCGCAGGCAGACTGCGAGTTTCTTGTTGCTTTGTCTGATCCGACACGGATGCAACTCCTTTACTCGTAATCGTTGACAAACGAACAGTATAGACCCGACATGCAATCAAAAGATTCGCGCAACAAAACTGGAGAACTAACCCACATCTCAGGAAGTCAGCGCCAAACGGCTATACTTTCTAAAATTGAATTTCAAAGGAGCATAGAGTGAATTCTAAATCCATTGCCATTATTATTCCCTGTTACAACGAAGCCCTCACGATCGGCAAGGTCGTCGACGACTTTCGCCGCGAGCTTCCGAAGGCGACAATCTATGTATACGACAACAACTCGTCGGACGATACTTCCCGCATCGCAGCCGAACATGGCGCAACGGTGCATTTTGAACCGCGTCAGGGAAAAGGCAATGTCTGCCGCCAGATGTTCCGCGATATCGATGCCGATTGTTACCTGATGGTTGACGGAGACGACACCTACCCCGCCGAGGCGGCCAAAGCCCTCTGCGAGCCCATCCTCAACGGCACGGCCGATATGACCGTAGGCGACCGCCTTTCCAACGGCACCTACGCCGAGGAAAACAAGCGCGCCTTCCACGGCTTTGGCAACAATCTGGTCCGCGCCATGATCAAGTGGATCTATGGCTACAGCTTCGATGACGTCATGACCGGCTACCGCGCCATGAGCCGCCCGTTCGTTAAAACCTTCCCCGTGCTTTCCGAGGGCTTCCAGATCGAAACCGAGCTCTCGATCCACGCCGTCGACCACCGCTGGCGCATCAAAGATGTGCCCATCGAGTACCGCGACCGTCCGGAAGGTTCCGAGTCCAAGCTCAATACCGTGAGCGACGGCATTAAAGTCGTTGCGATGATCGGCACGCTGTTCAAGGACTACCGCCCGCTGAAGTTCTTCAGCCTCGTCGCGCTTCTGTTTGCGGTGATCGGCCTCGCCCTGGGCATGCCCATCGTTGTCGAGTATTTCCAGACCGGCCTCGTTCCGCGCTTCCCCACCGCCATGCTCGCCGCGTCGTTTATGTTCCTGTGCGGCCTGAGCCTTGCAACCGGATTCATTCTCGATTCCGTGGCAAAGGTCGAAAAAAAGCAGTGGGAGATCAACGTGTACAGCAAATACGCTTACGACGACCAGCCCGGCAAGTCCGCCACCAAGACAAGCGAGAGGTAGATCTTCCGCAAAAAACTATTAGCACCACTGCGCATATAGCCACCAACAAGAAAAGCCGCCGTTAACAAGCGGCGGCTTTTACTCTCGAAAAGTTGATAGCGTCTAGAGCGTCTTGAGGTACTCCCCCAGCGCCTCCTCCCAGTCGGGCATGTGGAAGCCGACCGACTCGAGCCTGGACAGGTCGAGCGCGGAGTGGACCGGACGCGGGGCGACGGGACCGGCGGCGCCGGTGTAGTAGTCGGCGGTCGATACCGGCACGACCTTCTCCCCGTTGCCGTTGGCGGCCTCGAAGACGGCGCGGGCGATATCGGCCCAGCTCTTCACGGCACCGGAGCCGGTGCAGTCGTAGGTGCCGTAGGGGGCCTTCGTCTCGAGCACATGGAAGATGGCCGCAGCCATGTCGCGCGTGAAGGTCAGGCGGCCCAGTTGGTCGTCCACGACCGTGACCTGCGTGAGCTTGTCCTCGGGGTCGGCGACGCGGTCGGAGAGCCCCTTCATGGTCTTGACGAAGTTGTGGCCCTCGCCGATGACCCAGGAGCTGCGCATGATGTAGTGGCGCGGGCAGCCGGCCACGGCGATGTCGCCGGCGGCCTTGGTCTGGCCGTAGACGGACAGCGGGCTGAGGGGCTCGTCCTCGGTGTGGACCTCGGCCGTGCCGTCGAAGACGTAGTCGGAGGAAACGTGGACCAGTGTGATGCCGTGCTCGGCGCAGGTGCGGGCGAGCAGCGCGGGCCCCGTCGCGTTGGCCTTCCAGGCGGTCACGCGGCCCTCGGGGGTCTCGGCTTTATCCACGGCGGTGTAGGCGCCGCAGTTGATGACGGTGCCGTAGAGCGACCAGTCGTACTGCGAGTAGGCCTCCGGGTCGGACATGTCGAAGGTGTCGATGTCGCAGAAGTCGAAGTCCTTCGCCACGCTGCGCTCCTCGGCGAGCGCGCGCACCGCACGGCCCAGCTGGCCGTTGCAGCCGGTGACGAGGGTGCGCCTGGGAGCCATCGGGACGACGTCCTTGAGCATCGGGTGGTTGAGGTCCGCCTCGGAAACGGTCGCCTCCGAAAGCGGGATCGGCCACTCGATGGCGAGCTCCGGGTCGGCGAGGTTCACGAAGGTGTAGGTCCTCTTGAGCCCCAGCGACCAGTGGGCGTCCACCAGGTAGGTGTAGGCGGTGCCGTCCTCCAGGGCCTGGAAGGAGTTGCCCACGCCGCGCGGGACGTAGATGGCCTTCGACGGGTCGAGCGTGCAGGTGAATACCTTGCCGTACGTGGCGCTGCCCTCGCGCAGGTCGACCCAGGCTCCGAAGACGCTTCCGCGGGCCACGGAGATGAACTTGTCCCAGGGCTCGGCGTGGATGCCGCGGGTGACGCCCCTCTTCTCGTTGTAGGAGACGTTGTTCTGGACGACGCGGAGGTCCGGGATGCCGAGCGCGCACATCTTGGCGCGCTGCCAGTTCTCCTTGAACCAGCCGCGCGAGTCGCCGTGGACGGCGAGGTCGACGACCTTGAGGCCCTCGATGCCGGTCTCGGCGACGGAGAGGTCCTTCTCGAATGCGATGTCTGCCATGTGGGAAAAGCTCCTATCGAAGAGGTTGGATAACCGCGGGGCGCCGGGATGCGGCCTACTGCCTCTGCGCGCGGTAGCGGGCCTCGGTGGCCTCCTTGGCCGGGCGCCACCAGGACTCGTTCTCGACGTACCAGTCGATGGTGGCCTTGAGGCCCTCGGCGAAGTCGGTGTGCGCCGGCCTCCAGCCGAGCTCGCGCTGGAGCTTCGTGCTGTCGATGGCGTAGCGGCGGTCGTGGCCGGGGCGGTCGGCGACCCAGTCGAAGTCCTCGGGGTCGCGCCCCATGGCCTCGAGGATCATGCGCAGCACGGTGATGTTGTTCTTCTCCCCATTGGCGCCGATGAGGTAGGTCTCCCCCATGCGGCCCTTGGTGAGGATGTCCCAGACGGCGCTGGAGTGGTCCTCGGTGTGGATCCAGTCGCGGACGTTCTCGCCCCTACCGTAGAGCTTGGGGCGCACGCCGTCGATTATGTTGGTGATCTGGCGCGGAATGAACTTCTCCACGTGCTGGTAGGGGCCGTAGTTGTTGGAGCAGTTGGAGATCGTGGCGCGCAGGCCGTAGGTGCGGGTCCATGCGCGCACGAGCATGTCGGAGGACGCCTTGGTGGAGCTGTACGGGGAGCTCGGATGGTACGGAGTCTCCTCGGTGAACTTGGCCGGGTCGTCGAGCGCGAGGTCGCCGTAGACCTCGTCGGTGGAGACATGGTGGTAACGGATGCCGTACTTCCTCACGGCCTCCAGCAGGCGGAAGGTGCCCTCCACGTTGGTGCGCAGGAACGGCTCCGGATCGGCGATGGAGTTGTCGTTGTGGCTCTCGGCGGCGTAGTGGACGATGGCGTCGTGGCCGGGGACGATCCTATCGAGCAGCTCCGCGTCGCAGATGTCGCCCACGACGAGCTCGACGCGGTCGGAGGGCAGCCCGGCGATGTTCTCGGGGTTGCCGGCGTAGGTCAGCTTGTCCAGGACGGTCACGTGCGCCTCGGGGTGGTTGTCCACGACGTAGTGCACGAAGTTGCTGCCGATGAAGCCGCAGCCGCCCGTGACGATGATGTTGTGGGGTTCGAAGATCTCAGACATAATGCTCCAAATTAAATCTACCCGTTTGGATGAACGTACTTAAACATCTGAACAAATGAGCCACTGTCAGAAGAAACGTCCTGGCCATTCTCGCGGTTACCGTACTTCCTAAAGCCCAAATTAGTATAAAAGGTCAACAGGCCTCGCGCATCAACAGCGTCAAGAACGACAAATCTACCGCCGGCAAGACGATGAACCTCGCGCGCAGAATCCTCTGCAAGAGACATTAACTGTTCGCCACTCACGAGATCGGCATAACGGTCATTTTTGCCAAACTGGGCAAGCAGCACAACAGGAAGCTCAATAGTATTAGAAGCCGAGTCGTACTCACCGAAATATTCGAATTTCTTTCGAAACGACCGACTCACATTGATCGCAGGAATACTTGCAACTTTAAGCGCAAGTGCATAAAAACGACAAACGAGGCACTGTCGACTCAAATACCAAATAGGAAGATGCGGCCCCGCGCTTATTAAATTCAAGAGCCTTACAACGCACGAAAAGCTCAATGTCAGAATTCCGCTCGCACGAAAAGGAGGAGAGGACCGATTCGACCTTCTCCTCCGATTGAGCTTCGCAATGATCAAATAACGAATATGCGACCAGAGCCATGTCTAAATACCCATTTTGGCGAACAATTTATCGATTGCTTTTTGCTTCTCAACTGATAGCCGTCCGCCGGTTAAGCGCTTCGGGGATTTAATCGAGGCATCCATCGCTAATCCTTTTTCATATGCTTCGCATAAGGCCCTGGCGCCCTCAACAGAGGTAACCCGAATAGGCGCTTTAATACTAGATGTAGCCATTGATAACTCCCTTCTCCATAACGTTTAGGCAGATTCTACCCAAATTACCCTAATACTCGCGCGGGCTGTTGACGATCTCGCCGGCGGCGACCTTCTTCAGGTGCTGACCGTAGACCGACTTGCCGTAGGCCTCGGCGGCCTGCTTGAGCCCCTCGGTCGTGATCCAGCCGTTCTCCCAGGCGATCTCCTCGGGGACCGAGACCGGCAGGTCCTGGGAGTGCTCCACGGCGCGGACGAACTCAGCGGCCTCGTGCAGGCTCTCCATGGTGCCGGTGTCGAGCCACGCGTAGCCGCGGCCCAGGGTCACGACGGACAGCGTCCCCTCCTCCAGGTACATCTGGTTGAGCGTGGTGATCTCCAGCTCGCCGCGCGCGGACGGCTCCACCCTATGCGCCTTGGCGGCCACGTCGCCCGGGTAGAAGTACAGGCCGGTGACGGCGTAGGAGCTCTTGGGCTCGGCTGGCTTCTCCTCGATGGACACGGCTCTGCCCTCCCCGTCGAACTCCACGACGCCGAAGCGCTCGGGGTCGTCAACGTGGTAGCCGAAGACCGTGGCGCGGCCCGACTCGGCGTTCTGGACGGCGCGCGTCAGGTGGCGCGACAGGCCGTTGCCGTAGAAGATGTTGTCGCCGAGCACCAGCGCGCAGGGCTCGCCGGCGATGAAATCCTCGCCGATGGTGAAGGCCTGGGCCAGGCCGTCGGGGCTCGGCTGCTCGGCGTAGGAGAGGTTCACGCCGTAGCGCGAGCCGTCCCCGAGCAGGCGCTCGAAGTTGGGCAGGTCGGTCGGCGTGGAGATGATCAGGATGTCACGGATGCCCGCCAGCATGAGGGTGGACAGCGGGTAGTAGATCATGGGCTTGTCGTAGACCGGCAGCAGCTGCTTGGAGGTCACGAGCGTGAGCGGGTACAGGCGCGTGCCGGACCCGCCGGCGAGGATGATGCCCTTCATATAAATACACTCCCTGGTATCTACGTTGCAATTTAGTTATTTAACATTGTAGCGTGGCCGATAGCGGTTGATAAAAAGACGAAAGATACCCATGTATAAAACAAGTCCCGCGCAGCACTCTGAGAGCCACACGGGACTAATAAAACTTAACCTCATAGTCAATTTAAATGAGATTGCTGGGTGTCAAAATTATTTAATTAATGAAGCCCAATCTTCAAAATGGTCTGAAAG
The DNA here is from genome assembly GCF_040093305.1 of Collinsella sp. CLA-AA-H302. NCBI lineage: Bacteria > Bacillati > Actinomycetota > Coriobacteriia > Coriobacteriales > Coriobacteriaceae > Collinsella > Collinsella sp. CLA-AA-H302. Next base: position 32,148 of record NZ_JBBNJW010000006.1, on the reverse strand, counting down.
AAGATAGGAATTCTTAAGCTTCTTCTCAGCAGCCTTTCCCATTTTTTCTCTAAGACGCCTATCAGAACTGAGACTGCAAAATGATTCAATCCAACCTGCTTCAGTGTTTAAATCAACCAAATACCCATCAAGGCCATGGGTGACGGTTCTGGAATAAGGCTCGATATTTGTATAGATGCAGGGTAAGCCTAACGCAGAATATTCGAGAAATTTCAGGTTTGATTTGGCGTGATTCATCTTGTTCTCAAGACAAAGAGGGGCTATCGCAAAATCAAATGTCCCTAAACTACAAAGCCATTCAACATAAAGGTCATATCTCCTCAACTCAGGGGGAACTTTGTGAATGATCAGTCCGGGCAGATCAAGCAAAGTGCCACCAACAACATGAACCTCAATGCTTCTGCCAGACGCTTCATATACACTTTTCTCAATGGAAGGCATGTACTCGGCTAGCATTGTAAGATCGGCATCGTGAGTTTCAGTTCCAGAATACAAAACCCTAAGGGGCCCATCATCAGACTGAGAAAGGCGCCTCCCCCACACCCAAATCCTATCATCCAGACAGTTGGGCAAAACACATGATTTAATATTCACTCCAACTCGCTCAACACCTTGAACAACCTCAGGAGTAGAGGCCACAAGCAAATTGGAGAAGCTAAGCAATTCCTTCAACTTGTCTAATTCAGGTAGATATTCCTCGTATTGAGGATGTGAGTCATCCATCGAAAACAAATCGTCGTCAAGATCGACAATGATCGAACAAGAGTATTTCTCTTGCAGACGCCGTAATTCATGGACGCTTGACAAGGAGATCTTATTTCTTGAAACCAAGAAAGTGACATTATGTGAACGATAAAAAGCGTTAGAAATCCGTCGAGCATTAATAAAATCGTCAATGAAAAGATCTTTGATGCTATAGATTGCAGCCTCGGATAACAGTGGGTTTTTAATGTAAGGACTCACAACTCTAATAAAGTCCGAACCCCCTAGATCGGGAGAGATATAAACCAGAGCCCTGTCCTTCGAATCGCTTCGAAATAAACATTTGAGAGTGTCTAGAAAACTAATCCTGGCAGTCTCATTAATTGAAAAGTCCATAGCACCTCAATTACAGCATTAAGTCTCGACAGTCTTTTGCAAAAGACACTAGTGCGTCACAAAGATCAGAAGGAGACAATTCAAGAGAAAGCACCAACCCTTTTTCATAACCAGAGGCCTTCTCTTGCTGAGCGCCCAAATCAAATGTCGCGAGCGGATAACCCATGTCTATAATTTCGGAACAGACATAAGAGAAGGTCTCTGGCCAAACACTTGGGAAGAAGAAGACATCGGCCCCACTCTCAGCAGCCAATTTGGGCAAATCCTCGAGTCGATATTCTCCAAACTCAAAGAAATGATCTGACTTGATATCAAAATCATCATCAGTCTTACCAATGAGAGCGATAGAAACATCAAGGTCGCGCGATTCTATTTCATTAAGCAATTCTTTAATAATGCGAGAACCCTTATGTTCGGTAAGCCTACCAATCAATCCGATGACGATAGGGTCATCAGGTGTCTTCTTCACCGTTATATTCGAATGCAATGACGGCACTTTATGGGGCCTAAGAACAATATTTCCAATATCACCGAACGTATTTTCTAAGAGACGACTAGAAGATTCCGAGAAAACGACTACCTCTCCTGCATCGAGAAGCAGACGGTGCCACTTAGCCCGATAAGCAACAATTGAGTCTTCATAGACATCATAGAATTTTTGATTTCGATAGCATTTGGAGCAATCGCAATAAATGCCGGGCAAACCGCAATACCGTTTATTGGCGTTAACAAGATTAATGCTCGGACAAATCATGAGATAGTCATGAATTAGAACCTCGAGAGCACAATGGTGCGACTCAACACGTTCGGCAATATCTTCAAGTGCAAGTCCAAGATGAGGGTAAGACGCAAGCTCGTTTACGACAATTTTATCAGTAGAAGAGCAGACCACATCAAGTGCATCAGCCAAAGTCGAAGAAACAAACTGTGTTTGTTTATCGCCACTTTGGATCGCTACGTGAAAAATGCTTTCAAACACAGAATATTCAATTGTTACTGCACATTGACTGGCAGCCAGGTCAGCTGCAATCCTACGTTTTAAATAGGTAGACGCTCCCCCACCTAAATCATGAGTCAAATATACAGTCTTAAAACCTGGAATGCTTTTCAAGAATGCCTGGGCATACACAAACGAACGAAGCTCCTTGAGAGGATTAGCTTCACAATATCTCGCAACATCGCGATTGTAGTTAGGAAACCTTTTGTTCAGCTTTTTGAGATGATCTTCAATCAAGGCCACCTTCTCGTCGCTTTGGAAAGTCGCCCCATGATTGTGGAAGACAAACAGGTTCTCAACCATTACGTTTTTAAAACCAGCCTTTATCGCAGACTGGCACCAGTCATTTTCCTCTCCAAAGCCCCTTCCGTACATATCAGAATCCAAGAATCCAACGGCATTAAGAGCATTTCGACTGCAAGCCATACAGAAGCCTACGCCAGTAGGCACCTCATTATAGATAGGATGAAAATGCGAAAAGATCGAATCAATTTCAGCAACATCAAGCCCAAAAGCGAGTTCATTATTCTCAAGGAATCTTGGAAAACTGCAAATAGTTCCGCTGTTCGTAAAAGGAGTCGCTGAAGCAACCTTGTCATCAAGCAGCAAAGGTGCGATGAGGCGCTCCAGCCACAGCGGGGGCAATTGCACATCGGTATTCAGCAGCACAACATCGCCAGTAGTAAACGATAGCCCAAGGTTTACGCTTTTGACAAAGCCGCCATTTTCTTTAGCACTAACAAGTTGATATCTGGGGTCACTTTCACAAAGTTCCATGAGAAAGGCCGGAACGGCATCATCAGTGCTGCAATCATCTACAAAATAAACTTTATGGGCAATCTTTGTATTGCTCAAGTTGACGACAAGCGATTTAAGTAAATTAAGGCCATTGAACACGGGGACAACAATGTCCACGTGATAATCATCGGGAATAGTTACCTTGTCTTTCAATTGTCCCGAATAGCAGAGCGACCCTAATTCGACAGAACCAATCTGCCCCTCAAGATAAGGATTAGCAACTGAAACAGTGGCAGCAACACTTGAATTAGCTTTAAGAATGCCTAGCCTCGTGTCCTTAAAGCCCTTCGACCATTCTGCACATAGATAAACTTCTAGGTCTAAGGGAGAGCGGTAATCGAGAACGCAACAAAATCCAATTATAGGATCTTCATCAAGTCCGAAATAGCATTTTGCTTCAGGGCTATCAACAAATTCCACAGGGCAAGAATAGACCACACCGTCCTTACCTTTAACTGAAATTGAGAAAATCGAGTCCTCGGGTAAATAAGACTTAACCCAACCGCGAAGATGAAGACGACCGTCATTTACCTCAAAATCATTTACGGCAACAAGACCGGAGGTTCTCAAATCGGAAAAACCCTGATGAACAAGACCCCATGACGCCCACTTAAGACGCCTTAATCCATTTTTTGCATTAGCTTTAAAAGACACAACTTCCCCTGTAAAACTAGAGTGTAAGTGCTATGGAAAAAATACGAGTTAAATTGTAGAAGTTTAGGAACAGCATAGCCATTAGCAAATAGGGAAACAGCTTTCCATCAAACTTGAACTTACTTGTCCTAAGAGAAATGAGCAACCAAGGGAGATACGGGAGAAAATACCTGCCTTGAACACCCGTAATGAGCCCCTCTGTATTGAATACCCAGGACACAAGAAGAGTCAGCATGACCAGAATAAGACCAATAGCGAATACAAAAATGCCAGTTAAACTAGTAGAAAAAGAAAGAACGTCGCTATCATCATCAGATGACACAACACTCATGCCCATCACCGCGGTCAGAGCCACGACATAAATATGGGGTGAGGCTATTTCTTCTTGGAACCAACCGAGAGACCCCCCAACCATACGCTGCAGATACTCAAATCCAAACTGGTCAAGAGACAGGTAAAGCATTTTAACGAATCTCAACGGGTTATTGACAACATCGGACACAGTATAAAAATGACCCGACTGATCCCCTCTGTAATCCATACTGTTATTTACAGCTGAACCCGAAGAAGCAGAATTGACGCAATAATCTAAGAGCCTGCCTCCAGCCAGAACCATACCGACAAGCATCATGCAGCCAAGTTTGATAAACAGTTCTTCTTTTCTAGACCGAAAGCGCCCTTGAGGAATAAACAGTGCCAGCAGAGCAACCATTGTATATATAACCTTACACGGAGCGAGAAGCATGGCCACAAATAGAATTTGAGAGCCTTCTTTTATGGTAAACAGGCCTTCCGCTTTAATGGACCTCAAACAAAGCGCAGTCAGCAAGATTGACATAGGGATGATAAAAGCATCATATGAATAAGAAACCGCAAGATGCAGGCACATAGGAAACAAACTAATGACGGCAATAATATTGCGGCCAATAGGAGTAATCCTAAATGCAATATAGACACATACGATATAGAAGGCCAGATTAAATAGCCGGCCGAAAAGATATAGATAAGCCGGTCCTAAATTTAATAAACGCGCCAGAGTAATACCGAGAGCGGAAAGTATTTTTTCCTGAGGGAGATTGGATGAAACAGAATGAGATCTACCGGTCATAGTAAAAATTTCAGCATCAGAGCTATCAAGGAGCTGAGAGTATTCTCTATTAAGGCGGTCGTAGTTAGTAGAAGATAAATTCAGGTTATGAAGAAACTCGGTATAAAATTCGGCATCGGATTGCCTCATCAATAAAGGATCATCACTTTGATAACCCTTGCCCATAATAAAATTAGACAAAGCATAAGATGCGCTAAAGTGGAAATCCTCGTCGGGCGCGGAAAGAGGCGTAAATACACCAGAAAACAAAATACCCAAAATAGTTAATGAAGCAAAGAAAAGTTTAGCCTCATTTGCTTGATCAGAATCACGACAGATGGCGGCAAATAAAAAAATGATCAACAAGACAAGCAGCGAAGCCGAAAAGAAGATCGAAATTAGGCGATGAGAGAATGTGTACCAATAAATTGAATTGATTAACAAGAAGAGAAAACCACCAGCTAGTAAGCAGAGCTGTCGCCTGCTTAATAAGCTGACATTAATTCGAATACCTTGAAAATAATTAATCAAAATGCTTTTACAACAATTCATAAATCCTTCTCCACTGCAGCAAAGGTCTAAAACAATCCAAAATGATAATCTCAAGAAGATATTAAGTTACCTGAAGGATCTAGAAAACAAGACGGGATCGATAAAGCCTTTTAATAATTCTCAATAATGCCACTAAAGATAGACCGACACCCACTAGAGAGATTGACGAGTCGAACTCGCCTATTAAATTGATCAACACCAATCCGTTTTTTCAACTTGTTAATCAGCTCATCAGCAAAAGACAAGCTGACGATTTCAACATCATTGAAATCTAACACCGCAGTAATATCTTAATCGGTAAGTATGTTTTCTACAACAGTTCTAAATAGCTTCGCGTCGAAACGACTTCCTAAACCATGAGCTTCAGTTTTAACATTCAGCTTTATCGTTTTACCGTCATCATCTACTTCGTGATTTTCAGTCCATAAATCGACAGGTGAGGCATCGCCCATAATTTCATTTAAATTTATGACGCTGCTAGGAAATATTTGAAAATCGACAAGAGTCGTCCCGCTAGCAGGCATGTGCTCTCTTATAAGAGGAGCATCTTCAACTCCCTCTTTATGTATAACGTCGAAGCTTGTTCCAGAAGTAACGACAGAGATTGACCCGAGTCCCTGCTTAACCACTTCTTGCAAAAGCCATAAACCGTTTCCGGCACCCTTTCCATCAGTAGCCCCCCCTTTCAAAAGCCAAGCTGATAGCCTCTTCAACTGTATTTGCCATTCTTCCGCCACGAGAAAGTGGCTCCTGAATACCAATCCCATTATCGAATACAGAAATGGCAATTTTACTTGTCTTATGATGAACCGGAGCCATGATGAAACCGGATGGAACAACGGCAGCACAAAGGAGCGTTTGCCTTCGAGATTGATTTCCGCAAGCTAGCCAAAGCTATATCATTCCAAAGGCGTATTTAAAACCCAGCCCCACTGAGGTGTAGCGGTAGTGTGGTAGTAGTTCAGCCACCAAGCCAGTGATGTCGTCCTAATGTAACCGATGTTATCCATAACCATACCGTTACCGACGTAAATAGCAATGTGTCCCCAGCGAGCCCCCGCATTAGTATGCGTATGTGTAGGGACCGCAACTATCATTCCAACCTTAAGCTGCGATACATCTCGACTGTGACACCAATTCCAAAACATGTCGCATGCGTCACCGTTGGGATAAGACCCAAGCACGGGATAAAATACCTCGCTAACCCACTCCGAGCACAATCCCACTCCAGGAGAAGGAACGTTGTAGCATCGGCTTACAATTTGAGACTGAAAGGAAGTACGAGCAGAACGCTCGGGCTCTACCCAAGCACCGGCTGCATTAAAGAAATACTCGCCATTATCGATACTGTACCAACCAGTTGCCATTTGACCTGACGACATAAGGTAATACCATAGCCCGTCATCATCACGGAACCAGCCTGTATTCATAACGCCGGATTCGTTGTCGAGGTGATACCACCTCTTGCCAATTAATTGCCAACCGCGCTGTAGCACCCCGTCTGGATCTGCGTAAAACCACGTATGAGCAGCGGAAGACCAATACCAGCCTACTATAGGCTTTCCTTTGGCGTCTTTGAGCTTAATTTCGCCCACGCTGTCCTTGACACCCGTTAACACAATTGCACCACTGCTACACGCATAATATGCGTTTCCATCTTGCGTGAAGATCCAGGCGTTGCACTCTAATGCGCCGCCACTATCCGAATCCAAATAGTAGCAATTACCATTTACAGACTGAAATCCTTCGAGCATGGCGCCATTATTATTGGAATCAAGCAAATACCAGTTAGAATCAAAGTAAAACCATCCTGTACGAATCGCTCCAGAGGCATTGGCGCAATACCATGTCCCATCGTTAACAAACCAACCAGTGTTCATGGATCCAGATTGAGAGAAATGATACAAACTGCCGTTTACAAGTTTAAAGCCCGTAGCCATTAATCCGGAAGGCTCAAGCCAATACCAAGAATTGCCAAGGAGCAGCCAGCCAGTATGCATAGCGCCCGAACCGTCCAAATAATACCAGTAATGATTGTCTAAAACCCAGCCGGTCTTCATTGAACCTGATGCTTCGTCAAGGAAGAACCAATGACCGCCGGTGGCAGTCCATCCCTTCAAATGCGCACAGGATTCAGAGAATAAGTGCCATCCATCACTCAGGCATCTCCAACCAGTAGCTGCGTAGCCTTCGGAATCAAAATAATATTCCGATCCCCCAATAGTCAGAAAACAGTTTGACGGCCAACCACCGGCCTCATATCTCCACCACCATTTACCGTTTTCGTAGACCCAAGAACCAGGAAGAGCGATTTTGTTATCAGAAGAGCGAACAATCTGGAACGACAACCGGGTGGTAGCGCCAGCGTAGTCCCCTAGCCCATTTACAGTTACAGCAGCACAGCCAGGTGCAATATTATTAGCATATACGACTTCATAATCGGTCCCACATGTAAGCATAAAACCGCCAGCAGCAAAAACCGACACCCTAGGAGTAATCGCACCGCCAGTGTATTCATATGTCGACAAATCAATAGACGCTGTGAAATTAACTGAATCCGAAAGTAACCGATCACTATCCGATGGCCCAACTGGGCCCTGTACCGATTGATCTGTAGAAATATCAGCGCTTAGAACCGCACAATCTTCGGGTAATGAAAAAGCAATCGTGGGGCATAAAAGAGGGGTGAAACAAATTGATACAAGACAAATCGCGCTGAATAAACTAAAATGCGGATTATTTATCATTTCACTCTTCCAATAAAATCAAACAACCGTTTGAATATCTAGGCACAATCGATCCTGAGACACAGTTCCTAAAATAACCAATATGCCCAATTAAAATTCGTTTAACGTATCGCATCATATAATACGACACACTACTTAACAGCATATAGATTATATATCTATTAGGCAATTAAGGATCGGAAGACGAGCACAATTAATGTTAGAGATTAACCTAAATAGCTCGATAATGGAATTACGCTCTTTTGTCATGGAGTCCTCCGGCTAATTAATTTTTCTGTTCCACATTATTAATACAAACAATTCGACTACAGTATAGCAGCTGAAACAACATTGCAGCCGGAGCAGGGATAACACCACCATTGACCAGCAGATGTCAACCCACGATGAGAGCCATCGGATTTGGCACCGATCAGAGCCTCAGCAAAGAGTATTAGCAACGTTTGTATAAGGCTGATTTCCACTTTCCTTTTATGCAACTGGCAACATTGAAGAACTAAAAACGAACTGAATCAAACAATTGCATCGAGCTCATTCATGATAATCCAAACGATTCTCAAGCTCTTTTTCGAGCAAGGCAATCCTTTGTGTAAGGCTTTTGATTGCTAAAACATGACGGCTCACCGCAACGCTAAGGGATAGAGAGATTGCAAGCAACAACACAATTGCACCCAAAAAGAGGAAATTGGCCGGGCTAACAAACCCGATAGCCGTGGAGCAAAAATAAATAATCTGAGGAAATAAATCACAGAGCAAGGCCGCCATGCACATTAAAATCCAAAGTAGAGAATACTTGAGAAGCATCTTTCCTTTGGATACGAGGCGAAGAACATAAACGAGGAACCCACCAAAAAAGATGGCTGCCCCAATCCTTAAAATCAAATTCATTATTGGTCTCCCCTATGGACCCAACACACAAGAACAATGGCAAGCGTAACTTTAATCATGTAGTAGACGGAAGAGAGAACCCCAATGGATGAACGCCCGCCTTGGCGCTCATTCATCTTTACAGGTGCTTCCATGACGGGAAGACCAAGTTTCATAGCCAAAGCTATCGATTCCGGCTCCGGATAGTCATCAGGATAGCTCTTGCAGAATAAGTCGATGGCGTCTTTATTACAGGCTCTAAAGCCAGAGGTGGGATCAGTGACCACCTTACCCGTAAGCAACTCAAGCAAAAATGAAAGCCACCTGATTCCAACACGACGCATAAAAGTTGATTGGAAACCGTCAGTCTCAACCAAGAATCGAGAGCCTATCGCCAGGCTCGCCCCACTCTCAATCAGCTTAACAAGCTCAGGTATATAGGAAGGATCGTGTTGGCCATCGCCGTCAACCTGAATGTCGATATCATAGCCAAATCTCTGAGCATACTTATGCCCCGCTTGGACCGCCCCACCGATACCAAGGTTCTGTGGGAGATCCAGTATGTTGACATCATGCTCTCGGCAAAGCCTAAGTGTTCCGTCCTGCGAGCCGTCGTTAATTACGACATAGTCATATCCAGCAGCTTTAATAGACGCAACGGTATTGAGAATGCATTCCTGCTCGTTGTAAGCAGGAATAATTACCAGAACACTCGGATAACCTTTTGAATCTTTTGTTGTAGCAAATGACAATCGAGTTTCATCCATTCCAAATAATAGTTGGCCCTTAGCGACGCTCGAAGAAAATACGACCCTTACAGTCCAACGTACTTTCTAACTATAGATAAAGTTTACAGCATCCGGACTAACCATCACGAAGTTACATCTCAAGCTTGAATATTAAGTTTATACGGCTGGGATGATCGCGTCGAAAATGTTGGTGTAAGGGTGGCGCCCTAGCGCCCGTTTAACGAAGAGCGGCCTTCGTCCTAGAATCTGAAATCACCATGACAGCAGGTTCTAGGAAAGGACGAAGACCGCTATGGAAATCTTATCAGACCCGACGCCGGACATGCTCGCCATGCCACGGTTCGACGACGGTGCCATCGACATGCAGGAGCTACTCAGGCGCCTCGCCGAGCAGGTCGTCACCGCCGTGATGGACGCCGAGGCCGACCAGCTGTGCGACGGCGAGGCGAACAGCCGGTTTCTCCCAGATTCCATCGCTACGAGAGCGTTGCTCTACATTTGGCCTAACGCAACCTATGTCGTCGCCACAAAAACGATAGCAATATGGCTAGTCTCTTGCCTTAGCGAAAGCAAAGCAGAGCTTATCTGCCGAGTTAGCCCATGTATGCCCAAGCTCAACCAATTCCTGAATTGATTTCGATTGCTTGTTTAATACTGAGCGGCTAGATGCCATCTGATACACAGCCATCTCAACCGACTCCGCACTCATCGATTTAATAATTGTCCCATAATCGCTACTCGGAATAAGCTCACGTGCCCCCCCGACGTCAGTAACAACAGCAGGACACCCACATGCAGCTGCTTCTAGCAGTATTGTTGAAAATCCCTCAGAACGAGTTGGGAGACAAAGTAGATTGGACTGTTGAAGAAGAGCGGAGACATCAGATGCAGACAGACGTCCCACCCAGTGAAGCGACTCTCCCTGGGCCAGCTCAACCGCAGAAGACATTGGCCCATCGCCCGCCAGGACAAAATGGACCCCAAGTTCATTAAGTCGATAGCTTTTCGAAGTGTCAATGATAGACTTGATTCCTTTTTCCGGAATAAATCGACCAACATAGGAAACTATAACTGGGTCTTCGCCTAATCCAAGCTCATTTCTAAAATCGCGACCTGAAGACATGTTACGGTATTTCTCTGCATCAATTGCATTAGGGATGACGCCTTTGGCGGTAATCCCAAAATGACGAAGCCATTCAGCGCTTTTTTCAGATACACCGTAGTATGCTGGCTTATATCTTTTGCCCCTTAATGTAATAGCATGCTCATAAATGCGTACGAAAGGGTCAAGATACGGACTGCTGAATGAAAGATGAGCTGATCCGTGATCAAGAACGACAGGCGTTAGACCTTTTCTTCGTGCATACTTCATGCCCAAAATTGAATGAAGATAGAACCGTGCATTTATCAAAACGCCGTCCACATCTTGGGATTCAAGCCATTTCCATAGATTACGGTTCTTCTCGTCATGCTTAGCAACTGGAAAGCGACCATCAACGAATGGAAAACAAGACAAGCGAAGGACCTCAACACCACAATCGGTCTCAATGTCTATTCCAATTGAATTGGTATCGTTTGTTACAACAATTACCCTAGCACCCTTTTCCGTAAGGGCGTATGCCATATTACGCGTAAAGCTCTCAATTCCGCCCATATGAGGCGGATATTGAGCTGAAAAAATCACATATGTCAGCGCCATCTAATTTCCAGACTCCCAAATTTGCCCATCACCGAAATCAATTAGCAATGGTAAGTGTGTATGGCGATCCTCGGGAGCCGGGATACTCTTCCAGTCACCGTACATTGTTGTAAGGTAGCGCTCCGTGTATCTCGGAACAGGATATGATCTACCTTCAAACTTTGCCCTACAAGTCGGAAGAATATCATCGCCTGGAACGGGGGCCATATTAGGCCAGGCAAGCGTCAGGCACTCATTGCTAATCTGCCCAACGCTATCATCGCCAATAGCGTTATCGAATCTGTCCTGATATTGGCGAGGATCCTTACAACGCATCCTTTCAATACCATGGAGCAAAACACAGACTGCCTTTTCGATTTCACCAAGCATGCCCTTATGCGGAACAGAAATACTCCCTGAATGGTATAGATAAGAAAGCCGTTGAGCGGAAGAAGCAGTTTTTATCTGTTGAGCACGCAAATTAGCATCAACATACAAATAATCGTAAGGAAATACATCTACGAAAATACCCATCGCAGATCCGGCGTCTCTTCCTTCTTGATTTTCAAACCTAGTACCGTCCATGTAAACTTTTGAAAACATAGCCGCGTAACAATCTGTATTTTGTGAGTTATGAAGGGAAAACCCAGGCTGAAGCTCCCTAGGTGCAAGTTCACAAAAACGCTCATAATCTGAACGCATCATGCCGATATCAATATCATCATCCCAAGGAATAAAACCATTATGTCGCATGGCGCCAAGGCAGGTTCCCCCGTCGAGCCACCAGTTGATATCAAATTTGGCACAAAGAGACGCAATAGCGTCTAATATTTTAAGTTCAGCCGCCTGTAAGTGCGACAATGCCTCGGAATCATTCATTTTAGAAAACCCATTCCAATTAACTATCTTGAGTGTCAGCGGTGCTCTTGCGAACAGATCTATAGAGAAAGCCAAGTAAGATTGTACAGGTCACAAAATAGCTAACAATCACTACGTAACTGGCGCCATTTAATCCCGATTGCGGAATCAAAACCCAAGACAAAGGAAATGAGACCAAACAACCGACACTATTTCCAATAAAGCAACCAGACATATCGCGGATACTAATTAGAAGATCACTTAAAAATGCCACTAATGCTGTAAAAGCAGAGCTAAATAGACCCGCATAGATTAAATAACCATAGCTAGAGATTGTGCCTCCGAACACCATGCCGAGCAAATCGTTCCCAAAGAAAACGAAAACGCCAGCACATACCGCAAACAAGGCAAACATTGCCAAAGCCACCGCAAAAACAAGACGGAAAAAGCCCTGGGCGTCTTTAGCCTCAAATCGTTCGGCAAATAACCCCAGAAGAGGGGCATAAACATATGAAGCGCAAGCTTGAATGATCACGATCGGCGTACAGACAGTCGCATAAATGCCAAGCGATGAGGAACCATAACATTCCCCTAAGAACTGACGAGAATATGTAACGACTACTGAACAGAGAGACATGCCGACCACGGCGGGCAGGCATGACTGAAATAAATGTTTACTAGTCGAAAGATTAAAAGAAGGCATTACGTTCGTAAATCGAGATGCAATTTTATAGTCATAAATAATCACGGGATAGGTGGCAACTACCATGCCAAGCAATGCAATATCTAAGCTATCAAAAAATCCCAATCCAATAATAAAGGCAACAAGAAATAGGGTTGCTCGAATAATCATCGAGATACCGCAGTAGTCCATCCTTTGATGTTGCTGATCGACCCCATGCAGTACGTCAATAAAAACATCTCCAGCGCGAAAGGCCAGATAAAGCGATACAGCAATAAAACTATCTCTTGAACAAGTGAAACACATATATATTAATGTAATTGCAAAGCCCAAGACGATGGTAACAATTCTAAAACCGACGTATTGCCTAGCCGATACCTTTTCATGAATGTCGGACACTTGGTATGATCTAATTCTAAAAAGACCAATTTGCGAAAAAATATTTGATACCGACATCGCCACTGAAAGCAATCCAGCGGCTCCGTAGGTACTTGAAAGCCTTGCTACAACAACGGTAATAAGCCATTGACAGCCTGAATAATATAAAGAACCGATAGAGTTCCATAGCATGTTTGACTTAAGTGACTTTTCTTTCAAATTATCCTCTTACATAGATTTCCGATAAGCATCATAAAGACACGCTATATCTACTCTAGGCAAAATGATACCCATAGTCCAAAACCACGAACAACAAATATCCGCGCAAATGCTACGCATCAAATGTAGCATCTGTTACTCGATCGACACGAACATCCTTTTATCAGTGTATTAAATATTCTCCGTTAATAAGTAACGACCTTCGTTCCATAAGGAATATTATCGTAAATCCATTTTGCATTCTGGATCTCAAGACGCACACATCCGGCAGATGACGGAACGCCCATCGTAGGATCCATCACCTGATTGCTGTTAACGTAATAAGGCGATGAATGGAAGAGATAGTCGCCGTAGAATTGCGTGTAGTAATAACAAGTGTACCCATGGCCAAAGGAATAACCCTTACCGTAGACCTGATACTCCCCCAACACCGTAGGCGTGCTTGCTTTGCCGGTGGAACATACGTATCGACGGTTCAAAGACCAATTCCCTCTAGACCCCGTGTAAATGCTTGTAAGGCAACGCGACGTATCAACAAGTATCAACCAATTGGTATTGCTAGAATAGCCCTGTGCCCTTGCATCCATATAGTCAGATACCCAAGCGCCATTGGACATAAAGTACTGCCAAGAGCCGTCCACAATACGCCAACCAGTTGCCATGGCTCCACTCGAATCAAGCCAGTACCAAGTGCCACCGAGATTTACCCAACCAGTCTGCATGTATCCAGATGAGTTCAAGTAATACCAGGAACCGCCAACAGCAATCCAGCCGGTTCTCATAACAAAGGTAGACGGTTCGAGATAGAACCAAGAACCACCTATATATATCCAGCCGGATCGAGCGTAGCCATCAAACTCATCAAAGAAATACCAAGAACCGTCTATATTCTTCCATCCAGAGCACAGGGAGCCATCAGTTGGGTCTGCAAAAAATTTACAACCGCCCAGTGTTACAAAGCCCTTCGCCTGGACCAATTCTCCATCACCGTTTGAAATAAATAGCTTTCCCGCTCGCAAGGCTCCAGTTAAAACACAGTTAGAGCCGGCAAATACCTTACAAGACTCAGCTTCAGCATAATCCTGGACGTCAACCCACTCTCGACAAGCCAAGGCACCTGAAGCCTTTGCAAAATAGTATTTCCCGTCTACGGCAAATTGTCCAATTGACATTTTTCCGCCAGCAATGGGGTTGAGATAGTAATAGCAACCGTTAAGCGTTAGCCAACCAGTCTTAACAATACCTGAAGCGTTTACGGGATCCGAGTAATACCAGTCACCCTCACTCAGGTACCAGCCAAATGACAGCGCACCCGAATCAGTGAAATGGTACCGGTTGATGCCAATTGACATAAACCCTGTAACCATTTTGTGGTCATTAGTGTCGTCGAACCAATACCAAGAGCCGCCTATCGAATGCCAACCAGAAGTAAGCGTACCAGAAGATTCAGCATAGTACCAATTTAGCCCATCAAAAGCCCAGCCAACAGCCATTGCGCCAGATGACTTCAAATAGTAATCATACCCACCTAGATGCAATATGCCGGTAGCCATAATTCCATCGGAATCAAGCCAATACCAGGCGCCGTTCACAAAACGCCAGCCGTGAGCAAGTGAGTCCGAGGAGTCGGCATAATACCAATTAACACCATCAAACGCCCAGCCAACAGCCATTGCGCCAGATTCTGATAAGTAATATTTAGCTGAACCGACACAAACGATACCCTTAGACATTGCACCGTCGTTAGCGGGGTCAAGCCAATACCACTTATCGCCAACAAACAGCCATCCGGTTAGGACCTCGCCATTTTGACCGTAATACCATGCCTCGCCATCAAGACACCAACCGGAAACCAAGCCATATGTTCCAAGAAGATAAGGATGTCCATCAATAACTCGCCGGCCAGTCGCCAAAGCGCAACCTTCTAGAGAATCAAACCAGTACCATTGGCCTCCGATATACTGCCAGCCGCTCACCAGGGCGCCGGATTGATCAGCATAAAACCATTTATTATCAGTAAAAACCCAACCATAGCTCAGCGAACCGTCAGAAGCAGGATCAAAATAGTAAACAGAGCCATCAATATTCTGCATACCAGTCAAGCGGTTGCCGTTATTGAGATAATAACGAGACGACCCCTCCGATTTCCAACCGGAACACTGGTCCTCCTTCAAAGAGGGGCACTGATCTTCGGGCGATATCGGCGCAGAAGCAGCTTCAGCCTCAATAGACGAATCATCTGATTGCTGGGGCAAAGAAACAACGGTCTCGCCGCCACAATCCAACACCTCATCAGCCGCGTAAGCAGGATGTGCAATACATAAGGTCAAGACAACAAGCAAGCTCGCAAAAAGCAGCTCTTCAGCCAATTGAAAACGTCCACGATCACCAATTCGAGCATTCATTTCATGCCCCCTTCTAATAGCAACCGCTTGGCACCCTTAATAATTAAATAAAAGGACGAGCAGCACCGATTACGTTTCCGCGTACACCAATAGGATGAATTCCGACACCCTGATGAGGCCAGGAATCGATCATCATTCCGTTACCAAGTGCAATTGCAATATGACCGCGGTAATAAATAACATCGCCGCGCTGGATCGAGCTCGTACTCACGGGCATAAAGATATTGCTTCGATACCAATTCATGGAATTGTAGGTTTGGCTTGGATCCCAGCGATGGTTATAAGGGTTGTAAACACCCATATCCATGCCAGTAGCATAAAGGCACTGCAAGACAAAACCAGAGCAATCAACAGCTCCGCCGGGAGCGGTAGACCAAGGCTCAATATATTGCGTACCGATATACTCATAGGCACGCTGAATAAAGGCATTCACGCAATCTTCCCGTGTTGCTTCGACAGAGATGCGAGAAGGGGTCACATAGGTAAAGTATCCGGTGCAATAGCTAGGCAGCTGAACAGTCCAAGAGCTGACCTGAGGATACTGGGGAGGATTTTGCCAGCCAACTTTGTCGCACTGACCATCGCTCCAGAAAATTCGGCGAACGCCATCGATGGTTCTTGCACCAGTTGCCATAGCGCCGCTGCCGTCTAACCAATACCACTTACCCGAATCTTTAAGCCAGCCAACATGCATGCTTCCATTGGACTCAAGGTAATACCATGTTCCATTCAGGCATTTCCAACCAGTTGCCATTTTTCCGTCAGCGTTTAGGTAATACCATGCACCACCAGTAAAAACCCATCCGGTCTTCATCACGCCAGAATCGGCATCAAACCAATACCAATCGCCGTCAATCTGCAGCCATCCAAGATGAATGACACCCGTTCCGGGCTCAGCGTAAAACCTTAGATTTGCGACATTAACCCAGCCGGACGCAACCTGCCAACCATCAGCTCCAGCGGTTTTTAGGATAGTGCCGTTTTCGCGAATCACATCCTTGCAAAGATATCCATTATCATCAGCGTATCTTTGAACGCCGTCATTAACGGTAACCCAGCTTGAAACCACAAGCCTACCGCTCTGGTTTGCAAAACAATCGTTGCCGCCCACTTCAAATAAGCCCGTTTTCATGAGATGGCTAACAGGGTCCAGGTAATACCGGCTCGTGCCCTCTTTATACCAGCCAGAAATAAGTGCACCAGATTGGGAGGCGAAATACCAGCCGTCCTCGACCTGAGCCCAACCAACAGCCATAGCCCCGTTAGACTTTAAATAATAAGTTGCATTGCCAAGGTCTAAATACCCAACGAACATTTTGCCGTCGGAAGCTGGGTCGAGATAATACCAAGTGTCGTTAACAAATTTCCAGCCAGTGGCCGCAATACCGTTAGAGCAATAATACCAATCTGCTCCGTCTTTGTACCATCCATTTGCGAGGCCATAGTCACCAAAAATGTAGGTTCTTCCATCAATCTTTTGACGACCCTTGAACATGATGAACGTCTGTGAGTCAAAATAATAGCGAGCCCCACCTATCGTCTGCCATGACGAAGCAAGGGCACCCGATGAATAAGCCCAGTACCAATTCCCGTCAACGAGAATCCAGCCGGTTTTCATAGCACCAGAGGCATCTAAGTAGTATTTCCCGCTCCCGAGGTCGACAAAACCAACCTGCATTACATGGGTGGCAGGATCCAGGTAATACCATGTGCCATTTTGGTAAAACCAACCAGCAGCTAAATCGCCTCCAGCATTGGCATAAAACCATTTTCCATCTGAGTTGCGTAGCCAGCAGTTTTGATATAGCGCGCCAAAAGGCGTTGCGGCATTACCGTCATTCGCATAAAACGAAGCAGTCGATCCGCCAACATCGGTCACATTGAAATAACCTGTCTGCATTGCACCGTCATTGGCTGGATCAAGCCAATACCAATAGCCCCCACTTTGCAGCCAGCCAGTTAGGTGCTTACCGTTTTTTCCGTAATACCAAACTCCAGACGACTCATCCCGTTGCCAGCCATCTTTTATGACGGAAGAAATATCAGGTTGCAAATCATCGGAAACCACAGAAGAAAAAACCGCTTTTGACTCAATACTCTGAGCCTCAACGGAATCCTGTGCAAACGCGACATTCGCACTCAAGGGCAAGCAGCAAGCAGTGATTAATGACGCGGCAGCACAAACAAGCGTGGCCTTCTTTTCGAATTGATACATAAGCAACCCTCCCAGATATCTCACTTATTTATTTTAATCCACATTCCAGGATTGATTTTCGTTACTGTCTGTTCAGTCTATGTAGATAAATAAATTAAATTGAACATAGCGTTCAATCATTCTATCATTTCCCTTAGCAATGAACATCTTAATTGGAGGCCTGCAGTGGAACTGACCAAGCGTAACTTTACTGTTCTGTACGAATACCTAAAGAACCCATATGCCAGCCAGCGAGAAGTTGCCGAGCGCACTGGCCTCTCACTTGGATCGGTAAACGCAGCAAATAAAGAGCTTACGAATGAGGGCCTTCTCGAATCGGACAGCCTAACCGACAGCGGTTACGAAGCACTTCACCCCTATAAGGTTGAAAACGCAGTGATATTGGCTGCGGGGCTTTCGAGCCGCTTTGCTCCCATTTCGTATGAAAAGCCCAAAGGCCTTTTAAAGGTACGTGGTGAGATTCTCATCGAACGTCAGATTAGGCAGCTGCAAGACGCAGGTATCAGCAATATCACCGTCGTTGTCGGCTATAAAAAAGAATATTTCTTCTATCTCGAAAGCAAGTTCGGCGTCTCGATTGTCGTCAACAACGAATATGCATCCAAAAATAACCACGCATCGCTTATGTGCGTAAAAGAGCGGCTTGGCAACACCTATATTTGCTCAAGCGATGATTACCTTCTAAACAATCCGTTTGAAGCATACGTTTGGAAAGCATTTTATTCTGCTCAATATGCTGAAGGCGCCACCAAAGAATGGTGCATTCAAACCGGAGCAATGGACAGAATCACCAATGTTACGATTGGCGGTTCCGATGCTTGGTATATGCTCGGACATGTCTACTTTGATAAAGCCTTCTCGCTTGCATTCAAGCAGATTCTCGAAACGGAATATAACAAGCCCGAAACAACGGACAAGCTTTGGGAAGATCTATATATCGAGCACATCAAGGAGCTCGATATGGTTATCAAGAAGTATCCTGAGGGCGAGATCAACGAATTCGATTCTCTTGATGAACTGCGTGCCTTTGATCCGCATTTTATCGAAAACGTTGACTCCGATATTTTCGATAACATCGAGCAAGTGCTCGGCTGCTCCAAATCAGAGATTCACGACGTTTATCCACTTAAACAAGGTCTTACGAATCTATCGTGCCACTTTAGAACCAATGACGGAGAGTACGTTTACCGCCATCCGGGAGTCGGGACCGAACTGCTTATTAACAGAAATGGAGAAGTAGCCGCACTTAAAAAGGCCAAGGAACTCGGCCTTGACGACACGTTCATTCATGAGGACCCAAAGCGTGGTTGGAAAATTTCGAAGTTTGTACCCAACGCAAAGCAGCCTGATCCGCATGATGCTGCCCAAATGAATCGAATGATGCAGATGTGTCGTTCGCTTCACGAGAGTGGTGCAAATGTTGAAACCGAATTTGACTTCTACCTCGAAGCGAAGCGCTACGAATCACTTCTTCTGGAAAAAGGTCCCATCGACATTCCAGGCTACAGGGAAATGTCCGCCGAAATCGATGAATTGGAGCACTTTGTACAGGCCGATAATGCACCAAAATGCCTTTGCCACAATGACTTCTTTTACCTCAATTTCCTTATCGATGAGAACGACAAGTACTATCTCATTGACTGGGAATATGCTGGCATGAGCGATTACGCAAACGATTTTGGAACGTGCAGTGTCTGCTGCGAGCTTTCCGAAGATGAAGTCGACCGCGCGCTTGATGCATATTTTGGGCGCAAGGCAACAAACAACGAAGTTGCACATAACTATGCGCACATTGCCCTTGCAGGATGGTGCTGGTACCTCTGGTCTCTTCTGAAAGAAGCCGAAGGTGACTTCGTGGGCGAGTGGCTCTATATCTACTTCAATTACGGTGCCAAATACCTTAAAAAGGCACTGGAGATCTATCGGAAAGGTGAATAACGATGCAATTCGGCTTTTTTAGCGGTCTTCTTTGGGGCCTTGATACAGTGATTCTTGGAATCGGCTTGGCGCTTGCGCCCTATATTGGATCGGCGGAAGCGCTTGCATGCGCCTCCATTGCGGGATCTTTTCTCCATGATGCCTTCTGTGCGATCTGGCTCTTTGGGTACATGGGAGTTCGAGGCAGATTAAAAGACACGCTCGCTGCACTTAAAACTCGTTCGGGCAAGGTCGTCATCGCCGGCGCACTACTCGGTGGACCTATCGGAATGACCGGATACGTATTGGCGATTAATAATATCGGAGCAGCCTACACGGCAATTATCTCCGCCTTCTATCCCGCTGTCGGAGCATTCCTTTCTTTCGTGCTGCTGAAGGAGAAAATGGGCAAAGGACAGATTCTTTCCCTTCTCGTTGCTCTTTGCGGCGTAATGACGATGGGCTATCTATCGGCCGGATCGAGCGAGATTGCAAATGCCCCCCTCGGCTTACTCGGCGCGTTGCTTGCTGTTATCGGATGGGGATCCGAAGCGGTGCTGTGCGCGTGGGGAATGAAAGATGATGCCGTTGATGACGAAACGGCTTTGCAAATCCGCGAAACTACAAGTGCGCTTGTTTATGGAGTGCTTGTACTTCCCCTCTTCGGAGCGTGGCATTTCACGCTGAGCGCTATCCCGAGCATGCCCACATTGATTATTGCACTCGCCGGGCTCGCAGGAACTGCATCCTATCTGTTCTATTACAAGGGCATTGCGGCAATCGGAGCAGCGCGTGCGATGGCCCTGAATATCTCCTATTCGGCATGGTCGGTGGTCTTTGGCCTGATCTTGCTTGGAACAATTCCCGACATGGCATCCGTAATCTGCTGCGTTGTAATTGTATGCGGAACAGTTTTGGCAGCCAGTAACTGGGACGAACTATTTGGACGTAAGAAGACGGCGTAGCCAGATTAACAATGTAGCAAAAGGGGAGAACTCGCCGAGCTCTCCCCTTTTAGCATCATGGCTATTCAATTACCACGGCCTGGCTATCCATCTGTTGCCACGTGCCGAAGAACACCTGGGCATTTCGCGTAACATTGCCGTTAATCGAATCCGAAAGATAGACAATTCCCTGCTCGTCATCATAGCCTTTAAGGACTACGGCATGATTACCGCCCCACAGGCCATAGGAGTGCCCGTTATACCAACGCGCAGCATAGCGGCCTCCTGGCCAACTTCCCCACTCGGTATTCCACATCTCAACAGGTTGACCACAGGTCAGTCTGTTCTTAATGGAAGAAATTGACGAGAAAGAGACGTCTTTTGCTTGCTTGCCACTTCCAGCAGCACGCAGAAAGTTATTACCAGCAATAGTAATCGCAGGGGCGACGCATCCCATGAGACCCCCGCTACTACGCCTTGGGTTGCCATCAAAGGCGGTAACAAAGTTGCCGTTGCTTCCCTTGGGCAAGTAATAATCCGCAATAATCGTCTTACCTAAACCGAAACCATAGTAGTTAAGCAAGTTTGTAAGGGCAACCGACTCACAGCCAGTAGGAAGTTCCGGGTACTGCGAATAGCACGGCACATCGGCCCAAGCGCCAACCATAGCGCCGGATGAACTGAACTTGTAGTCAGTAGAGCCGATCCAATGCCAACCGTTGCTCAACATTACTCCCCCACGCGCGGCATCAAGGTAATACCATGTGCCCCCAAGGGAAAGCCATCCCGTTTTCATTATGCCAGAAGCGGAATCTAGCCAGAACCAGTTACCGCCATCGTTAAGCCAGCCGGTCGCCATTCGACCATCCGAGTTAAAGTAATACCAAGACCCAGCTATTTGCTGCCATCCAGTCAGAATTACCCCATTAGCAGAACAATAATATCGAGAACCCTGACTCTCAATCCAGCCCGTTCTAACATTCCCGTCATCGTCAATCAGCTGGATTCCCGAATCAGTCATGATGCCTTTAAGGTCAATTGCACCGCTGGACGAAGAATGATACATCCAAGACCCATCACCGTTTGACCAGCAATTAGCCATCATCTTGCCGGAACTATTAAATATATATTCACACGATCCAATAGTTTGAACGCCCGTTGCCATGGCATGCGTCAAGGGATCGAGCCAGTACCACGCACCGCTTAGGCTGAGCCAGCCGGAGGCGAGGGCGCCGGAGCCAGTCGCGTAGTACCAGGTGCCGTCGTCGAGGACCCATCCGGTCGCCATGGCGCCGGAGGCGTCGAACCAGTACGCTGAGCCGTTGCATGCGTGAAGGCCCGTCACCATGGCGCCGCCCGCGTCGGGGTCGAGCCAGCACCAGGAGCCGCCGGTGTAAAGCCAGCCGGTCGAGGCGATACCGTCAGCGAACCAGTACCAGGAGCCGTCGACGAGGCCCCAGCCGTTAAGGGGACCGCAGCTGCCGAAGTAGCGACGGACGCCATGCGCGTCCGTCTGGTAGCCCGTCAGCATGGCCCCCGTCCGGGCGTCGAAGCAGTAGGGCACGCCGCCGACGGATACGGGGCCGCGCGCCAGCGCGCCGGAGCCCGTCGCGTAGTACCAGGTCCCGCCGTCGAGGACCCACCCGGACGCCATAGCCCCGGAGGCGTCGAACCAGTACGCGGAGCCGTTGCACTCGTTCAGGCCGGTGGCCATGGCATGCGTTGTAGAATCGAGCCAGTACCACGTGCCGCCCAGGTTGAGCCAGCCGGAGGCGAGGGCACCGGAGCCGGTCGCGTAGTACCAGGTGCCGCCGTCGAGGACCCAGCCGGTCGCCATGGCCCCGGAGGCGTCGAACCAGTACGCGGAGCCGTTGCACTCGTTCAGGCCGGTGGCCATGGCATGCGTCGAGGGGTCGAGCCAGTACCAGATCCCACTGGTATAGAGCCAGCAAGAATGCAGCGAGACCGGATTAACTGAATCCACATAGAACCAGTTGCCGTCAAACGAATTCCAACCCAGATTCCATTTAACGGATTCTTGAGCAGGACCATCATCGATTGAATCAGAAGGAGAAAGAGCCGAGGGGACGGATTGCCGCTCAAAATCAGTAGGGATGGAGGAGCTTATGGATTCTGCGTTCGCGATATCAACCACACCGGGCCCAGCGAGCAGTATAGTTGAAAGAATGATTAGGGTTAATGTTATTCGCTTTTTCCTTGCCATGTGCAGCCCCCAGTAGTAACCAATTTTTACATAAACATAGTCTACAAATGGATAGCTAAGAGCAATATGTAATTAGAAAAAAGCAATTAAAGAAGAGTTGCTAGCCGAGCCATGCACCATTACTAGCAAAAGAGTATTTCACCCCATCGATTTCTTGAACACCCGTAGTCATAGCGTGCGTCGAGGGGTCAAGCCAGTACCAGGCGCCGCCGACGTAGGCCCAGCCGGAGGCGAGGGCGCCGGAGCCCGTCGCGTAGTACCAGGTCCCGCCGTCGAGGACCCATCCGGTCGCCATCGCGCCGGAGCCGTTGAACCAGTACGCGGAGCCGTTGCACTCGTGGAGCCCAGTGGCCATGGTGTGCGTCGAGGGATCGAGCCAGTACCACGCACCGCTTAGGCTGAGCCAGCCGGAGGCGAGGGCGCCGGAGCCAGTCGCGTAGTACCAGGTGCCGTCGTCGAGGACCCATCCGGTCGCCATGGCGCCGGAGGCGTCGAACCAGTACGCTGAGCCGTTGCATGCGTGAAGGCCCGTCACCATGGCGCCGCCCGCGTCGGGGTCGAGCCAGCACCAGGAGCCGCCGGTGTAAAGCCAGCCGGTCGAGGCGATACCGTCAGCGAACCAGTACCAGGAGCCGTCGACGAGGCCCCAGCCGTTAAGGGGACCGCAGCTGCCGAAGTAGCGACGGACGCCATGCGCGTCCGTCTGGTAGCCCGTCAGCATGGCCCCCGTCCGGGCGTCGAAGCAGTAGGGCACGCCGCCGACGGATACGGGGCCGCGCGCCAGCGCGCCGGAGCCCGTCGCGTAGTACCAGGTCCCGCCGTCGAGGACCCACCCGGACGCCATAGCGCCGGACGAATTAAACCAGTACAGGGAGCCGTTGCACTCGTGAAGGCCGGTAGCCATGGCACCGCCCGCGTCGGGCTCGAGCCAGTACCACGTGCCACTCTGAAACAACCATCCAGTATACGACTTGCCGTTGGAGGCTGCATAATACCAGGTGCTGTCAATTAGTTGCCAATGATAAAGGGAGACATCAACATACGCGTAGTTCATATCAACGTTGCCGTTGATTCCAGGGACTTTTCCGTTGCTCTTATACTGCCAAAAACTGTAATTGCCGGTATAGTCACATTGCGAGTTATATTGAGCAATCCAATGATCCCAAGAGCTACTCTTAAATACAGAGTCAGTCAAAATGTTGTTAAACCAATTTAAATTTGCATAAATACCAGGCTCATATCCTGCGACAGAAATCCTATTACAAAAAACCTGCGCCCTCGATGCAATTCCGGTTTGACGTCCATTTGCAATTATCGAGTTATCCTCAAGATCGTAATACACCGGCAATCTTGGATTATGCCCAGAAAGGCAATTGATCACCATTGATGCCTCATCAGCTGCCTGCTGATTATCAAAAGCATATGAATAGATATAGACGCCGTAGGGAATTCCGAGCCGCTCGCACTCAGAAATATTTCGATTAAATTGATAGTCAACTCGACCGCCGAAAGACGGAGCGCCAAACCCAACGCGCAGAATAGCGAAATCGATGCCAGAAGCTTTAACTGCGTCCCAATCAATACGCCCTTGGTGCTCGCTGACGTCAATGCCCTGAGCTGTAACCCCATCGGGAAGAGCGTCCATAGACAATAAAGCTATTCCGTCTTCTTCGGAAGAAGCATCATCTGAAACTAATTGTCCACCCTCATAACGCCAAGAATTCTCAACCAGAGTCTGAGCAGCCTCTGCATCCGCAGGGCATACAAACATAGAAACGGGCGCAAGGAGCAATAGCACCAACAATGCCGAAAACAACTTAAGATGTTTGTTCATGTAAACCTCGTCATTCGCTCTTGATTGCGTCTAGCTTACAGCATAGCTATGAAACACTTCCGAACATCTAACTGGACAAGACGCCATCTAGGACGATAAATAGTTGGGCGCGATGCTGCAAAGAAAAAAAGAACTTACCAGCAAGGTTGAACCCGAAGGCTCATTGTCCCCCTACCTCCCCAAGAATACCGACTTCAAATAAGCTTTCAAACCAGATGTCAAAAAGGTAGGGGACCCAGAGAGTCCCCCTACAACGCGGAATTCTAACGAATCAAGATTACTTTCGATGGGCCCAAAGCAGTCAAACCGGAGATGCGATTTCCATAACCATCACTATGCCAGAACAAATTTTCGCTCGGCGAATTGCCCCAGAAAAAACCAATGTGGCTATCGTCCGCATATGGGTTGTAAGGATTGAAGAACACAATGTCCCCCTTACGAGCCAAACCACTACGTAACAACTCATCAATAGAGTTGAAATAAGTCACGTTCGCACACGTATCGATAGCGTAGCCGTACCAACGATAAGCGTTTACGCAGCCGCCCCTTCCGGGACCTCCACTCCAAGGGGAATGGCTCTGCTCGGCGGCAATGGGAGCTAAATTCCCGCCCGCCTTCATATATGCGTGCGATACAAATCCTCCGCAGTTCATACCGGTATACCCATCCCAGCGAGGATCACCCTTTGGATACATGCATGTTTCTTGGCTAAGATGTGTATCGTAGCGTGTTCCACGGTAATAGCCGTCGTTTTCGTGGCTCATAAGCCAATTGACCAGACTGGACCTATTAACCCCCAAAACAGAGCCAGACGTATTCAACCATGCACCACTTGCATTGAAGTAATAGTCAACGCCATCGATTTTCAGCCACCCGTTAGCAAACATGGCACCCGAAGGCTGAAGCCAGTACCACGTACCGCCGTCATTAAGCCATCCAGTTTTCATCTTGAACGTGGAAGGGTCCATCCAATACCACGCACCGTTGACATATTGCCAACCAGACTTAAGGACACCATTGGAAGATGCGTAGTACCAAGTATTGCCGTTTTCGTCAGAAGCGTCATTCGACATAATCCAACCAGATGCCACATTAACGACACCGTTTTGGTCCGCATAGAAAACCGCGTCTCCAATATGAATTGTACCCGGCAATGAAGACAAGTCGGCACGATCAGCGACTAAGGGAGATCCATCAGATGAAGTAGGCAACGGCTCGCTCAGTGCTCCAGACGAATTCGCCCATGCCATACCGTTGCTCAAATTGATCCAGCACGAAGATGCCATCGCACCGGAATCATAAGAAAAATAGCGCGTGCTTCCTACCGCAAATTCACCAGTACGCATTGCGCCGGATACATCATCAAGGTAATACCAGGCGCTTCCGGACTTTATCCATCGTCCTCGTTGAATAGCTCCGCTTGAGGCGGCGTAATACCAAGTACCATCAGCAAGTGCCCAGCCCGTTGCCATGGCACCAGAGCTCGTAAGGATATAGGAGGATGTACCCACTTGCACAAAGCCCGTGAGCATAATATGGCTTCCTGGATCCAGGTAATACCAAGAATTCCCTAGAAGTAACCAGCCTCCATGCAGTAAGCCGTTGGAGTCAGCGTAATACCAGTTGTTGTCAATAAGTGCCCACCGGGAGGATAGCATGGCCCCTGAACTGTTAAAGATATAAGAGGTGCCATTGCATTCATTCAGCCCGGTGACCATAGAACCGTCTGCAGGATCAAGCCAATACCAACGACCCCCATCCGAGAGCCAGCCCTTTACCAGAGCGCCAGAGCCGGAAAAATAATGCCAGACAGAAGCATCAAGATGCCATCCGATAAGCATTGCACCAGAAGAAGAGAATCCATACGTGGCTCCCCCGATCTGCAGCATCGCATCGTGGACCATCTTGCCCTCATCATCCAGCCAATACCAGTTGCTGCCGTCTGAAAGCCAGCCTTTTACCATGGCGCCAGAACCGGAGAAATAACGCCAAGCAGAAGTGGAGCCCGTAGAATCTAGGTACCAGCCGACACGCATTGCGCCCGAAGAGGAGAAGGCATACGTCGCACCCCCGACTTGAACCAACCCATCCTGAGCCATTCGACCTTCGTCGTCAAACCAGTACCAGACACCGTTTATATGTCTCCAAGAAGAAACAGCGATTGTTCCGTCGGACAAGCCCCAACGCCAAAAACCAGCCCCTTCTTCGGGTGATATCCACCCCTGATGCCAAATAATTTGATTCGAGACCTCAGAAGGGATCTCATTATCCACCTGAGAGTTCTGCTCGACAGCGAAGGTCGATTCGCGCTGAGCATCAACGCCTGACTCGACAGAAGCAATAGTAACGTTAGATGCGGGACCTTCGTCAGTGTTATTCGAATCAAGGGCGTATAACATCGAGGGCGAACCCAAAAGGAGCCCCAAAGAAACCAGGCCCGAAAAGACCAGCTCCCCGAATGAGCATTTCATCATAGCGGCACGGTATCCAATCACACAGCGACCCCGTCACCTCAGGGCAACGGGGCCTCAATCAAAACTAACTCAATAATGTGCTAGCCAATTTGCTGGCAGTTTTTGCACTCTCGTGAAGCGCCACGCCTCTGGGCCTCCTGAATAGGGATCTGCGAATAGCCCTTTGCGTCCTTGCCAACGGTACGGCACTTATGCGTATGGTAAACATCGCTTCCGTTCTTATACCAAACTAAACCGTAACCTGGAATCCACTTGCCGTCCTCGCCGACATAATAGGAGCCGACCCAGGCGTTCGTAGCCATGGCGCCGGAAGACTTAAGATAGTAGTCGCCGACCCAGGCGTCGTGGGTCATAGCGCCGGAACCGTTAAAGTAGTACCAGGCCCCGTTGATCTCGAGCCAACCGGTGACCATGGCACCGGCATTGTCGAACCAGTACCAGACTCCGCCAATGTTGACCCAAGAGTTAGAGGCCATAGCGCCCGAACCACTGAGCCAATACCACGTGCCGCCATTGCTGAGCCAGCCGGTTGCCATGGCTCCCGAACCACTCGCATAGTACCAAGAGCCGCCTGCCAAGAACCAGCCAATGGCCATTGCACCGGAATCGCCGAACCAGTACCAGGAGCCGCCCAGGCTGCGCCAGCCGTTAGCAACCATGGCGCCCGAACCATCGAGGTAGTACCACGCACCGCCGATGTTAAGCCAACCAGTGGCCATCACACCGGAGGCATTGGCGTAGTACCAGGTACCCGAATCGTTGATCCAGCCAGTCAGCATGACCCCAGATTCGTTGAAATAGTACCAAGCCCCGCCGAGATTATGCCAACCGGTCAGAAGCTCGCCGCTGAAGGTCGCGTAGGACCACTTACCGTAAATGGAGTCATAGAACCAGCCGCTATGCTGCATACGGCCATCAGCATTGGCGCCAGGGGAGTTCAGGAAGTAGTTCTTGCCGTCAATTTGAACTCGGCCGTATGCCATATCATGGCTTTCGGGGTAGAAGTAGTACTTGTCCCCACCGATAGACTGCCAGCCCGAAACTGCGGTCCCGTCAGCGCCAAAATAGTACCAGACGGCTTCGTAATCCTTATGCCACTGGTTCGTGACCATGGCGCCAGTCTCGGGATCGAAATAGCGCAGGTTGC
This sequence comes from Collinsella sp. CLA-AA-H302, assembly GCF_040093305.1. NCBI lineage: Bacteria > Bacillati > Actinomycetota > Coriobacteriia > Coriobacteriales > Coriobacteriaceae > Collinsella > Collinsella sp. CLA-AA-H302. The sequence continues at coordinate 3,627 of NZ_JBBNJW010000006.1, read as the reverse complement.
CGTCCTCGAACCGAACGAGTCCGGTCTTCGGACGACCGTCGGAACACCATTCCATAATCGGTCCACCGCCTCCGCCACCGCCAGCAATATCAGCAAATGAGGGCGCCGGGGCAACCGTCATGCAGGCAGCGGCAAATGCAACAACTCCCAGCAATGTTAGTCCGCGCCATCTTTCTCGAAGGTTTTTCATACGACATCCTTTCTCCGAGATTTAAGGCTCTCTTAAGTTATTTTTAAACTATCAATTCAGTATTTCAACGGGAAATCGATAAAAGGTGTCTTTGTGACTGCAATTTAAATATGAGTCGCCACACCTCAACCGTTACGCTAAATAGCTTCTGAGTCAAACCGAGCACATAAGCGAACTAATTTAATACAGTCACCTGAAAAAACCTGACACACGTTTTCGATATGACAAGAGCCGCTTCAACGAGGAGCACTTGAACCCCACCGCTCTTGCAGCTCTTGAGGATACTTTGCCGGATCTTGGAATTACTTCGCTCTAAAGCAAGAAGTACTCGCTTTCGGTGGATAGGTTCGGCCCGAGCCACGGATCGCCATCCAAGAAGAACTCAGGCCAGCGCCGCATGAACAGTACTTGCTCGCGCTTCCAGCGACACATCTTTTCCTCGTTGGCCTCTTCCCTACCGCGCGAGGTGAACTCGTAGTGTTAGAGCTCGGCATAGGGTGTAAAGATGGTTCGATAGCCGGCCTCCCACACGCGCAGACAAAAGTCCGCGTCGGTAAAGCCAACGGCGAATTCCTCATTGTAGCCTCCGACCTGCTCAAACACTTCGCGACGGACCATCTGACAGTTGCCCGTCACGGCACTAAAGTTGCCCGGACGCACAGCACGGGCAAGATAGCCCTCACGCTTTGCAAAAGACATCTTTGTGGCTGCAAATTAAATAAACGCAATTCTATGCCCATATCGATGCGTCATATGCCAGCAGCGCATTCTATTGGTATGGAAACCGATTCGAGTCATTGATTTGAACTGGAGCCTCTACAACAATTAATAGCGCCCTAGACAGCAACAGCACCAGAGACATACCAGACTAGCCATCATCACCGATCTCAAATAATTCGCAACGGTTACCATGTCGGCCTTCGACTCAACCGGCCAGATTACAGCAACCTCGATGATAGTCGTCTTAGTTGCAACAACCGTGGGCGTTACCATGCCTACAACAGGCTTTACGTGCCCACGACACGCTTTCCTAGATGATTATCAACCAATCCGCTACAACCAGAGAACGCTGGTTCAGAATCCCAATTGTTCCATCACCTGTGTAGAGGGATCGTCGGCAAATCACGTATGCAGTAGAAAATGTCGAAAGTCTCGGTTCTACGACATAGCTTTATTTAACAAATCGCAAGGACCGACAAGTCGCATGAAGAAGCCGACTAAGAGTTTTCTGAGACCTTCCAGCATTAAGCAAATCGCGAAAACAGCCGTTGGAACCAGAAGCACCTGCAATATTCCCAGTCTAACGCCGACACGCGTAAAGGGAAACAGCGAGCTCCAAAGCCAACTTTGGATAGGCCCATAGTCAGAAATAAGATAAGTAGCGAAACAAAGTTTCGCTACAGCGTTAACGAAACGGGAGGAAAAATGCGGCATCTTTAAATCGATCAACAAGACCGAAATTGCTATAACTAACGAAAAAATAGACGCCGGTGATCCGAAAAAACCGTTATACAAATTCGCAAAGGTCGAGCCCAGCAAACCATCAAAATGGAATTGACCATAAAACGATATTGCAACTCCCACAAAGGAAGCAATACAACAAGTAACCAGGCGCCGTACATCCACTGTTGACAAATCTACATACCAGCGAATATAGCAAACAAGAACGCAAATTATAATAAAATCAACTAGTAGCCCGTCGATGGGAATCCAAAAGAGTGGCACATAACGCAGGAATCCAAAGGCGAAGACCAGAAAGATTGATAGATAAAGATGTAGTTTCTGGTCCAACACATGCAAAGCCGGAATTAAAAAGGGCAGAAAAATAACAAGCCAAGCATAGACGGTTACAAACCACCAACTAGAACCAGTAAGAGTTGGTGCAAAAATATCTATCAAATTGGTTGGACTTACTTGAATATCGCCGCGAAGCATGAAGAAAAAACCCAGCACAATACTATAGAAGAGAACCGTGCCTTCGATTGAAGCTATCTGTTTAACAGCTTGTTTAATGGAGTATCCAGCTTTCCCCGCAACAAACCAGATTGTTATGGCAACAAAGCAGCCGACCGCAGTTCTTCCAATTGGATAGAAAAAGATATTGTAGAAAAACCTAGTAAACGAGCTAGGAAATACGGAAACAGAATCAGCGTTGTGAACAACAAAATGATGAGCCATTACCGTCCACATAAGGACAATGCGAAGTAATTCGATACGGGAATCTCGTATTTTTACCATAATGCCCCCAAGTAAAATCAAAGCCTAATAATACCTCGACCTAGAACCGTTCGAGAATCTCCTCGGCATTCTCTCGCAGATAGATATCTAGGTCCGGCACGGCAAACTGCACGTAGCCTCTCTGTGGCGCCTGAATAACCTCTCTTTGTAGCAATTTTGCCCTAATGGAGCTGACCTCATTGGTCTTTTTACCCATGCGCCTAGCAATCTCAGATGATTTGGACTGTTGTTTGTCCTCGCACATCGCCAAAAGGTATTTGATATCGTTAGGCCCCAGTCCGGAAATCGCTGGCTCGTGAACAACATCGTGAAAACGAGCCTCTGCCAGCGCAATGCCTTCGGTGACGTCGCGCTCGCTCACAATGGCACTTTTGGCACGATGCAAGTTGGAGCGCTGCCAAATGGAATAACCGACCAGTTGCACCAGATAGGCATAGCCCTTAGTGGCCTTAGCGGCCCTCGACAGCAGATCGTCCTCTATGGTCAAACCAGTCGCGACAAAACTATCGCCCATAGAGAGAGCTACCTCCACCTGGTTGATAGGCGCCAGATCTTCGGGGAGGGCACGACGCAAAAACGTAAGCGCCTTGCCGTTAATAAGATCCATAACACCGGCGGGTAAACCAGCAAAGGCAAGTGCGATATCTACTTTTTCCCCTATCAAAAGCTGAACCGCAGACGCAACAGCTCGTATATCATCAATCGGGGCGTCCTGAACTTCATCGATGGCAATAAAAAGACCCTTGGATGACTTCGCTGCCGATCTCAACAACTTTCTAAGGCTCGACTCTTTGGGTGCAACATCGACTTTCGCCGAAACAAATCCTGCGTTTACGCCGACCGAAGCATTGGCCTCAAGAGAAGAATCAGCAACCTGATCCCGCAAGTCCAACAATAGGTCAGGGCCAGCAGAAACAATAGCGGTCTTCCATCCAAGCTCTCGCGCACGATCCCTAAGATCGCAGAGCAAAACAGTTTTTCCGGAGCCCCTCGGTCCAGCAATGCGCATGAGCCTCGCAGGTGCACCAATCGATTATCAATTAATCGTAGCTTTATAATTATATCGTAAGTTATATCGGTTTTTATCGGTTTGTACATGGCAGTATAAACTTATCGCGGAAACCTTGATTCGCAACTTCATCCGAACACTTCCCACATTCATCCGTACATGTACGGATGAATGTGGGAATCCGATACCC